>DAOUAT010000605.1:0-16328 GCA_034433275.1 Anaerolineae bacterium | reverse complement strand
TCCCCGCACGACGGAACGGGTGCTGGCGGACGAATTGTACGCGCAACTCGACGCGTTCATCGAGACGCTGCACCTGGACCATGACGATGAGCGGCGCAAAGACACGCTCATCCAGGCGCTCCACAAGGCGCAAGGCATCTTCGGCTTTCTGCCTGAAGAGGTGCAACTTCACATCGCCGACCGTTTCGCGGTCAGCCATGCCGAGGTCTCGGGGGTCATCAGTTTTTACAACTATTTCACGACGACCCCGAAAGGCAAGCACCGGATCAACGTGTGCCTGGGCACGGCTTGTTACGTGAACGGCTCGGAGAAGGTGCTGCAGGAGTTCGAACACATCCTGGGCATCCGGGCGGGCCAGGTGACGGCCGACGGCAAGTTCTCCATCGAGAGCCTGCGCTGTGTCGGGGCGTGCGGGCTGGCGCCGGTGGTCACCATTGACGACAAGGTCTACGGCAAGGTGCAGCCCGGCAAGGTGCGCGAGATCCTGGAGCACTACCTGGTGGAAGTCGTCGGAGAGGAGGTTCCGGTCTATGCTTAACCTACAAAGCCCGATCACCTCATATCAGGAGCTGCTGGCGGTCGGCGCCCAGCTGAAGCCGTTGCTGGACAGCCGGCTGAACTTGGGTGCGCGCGCGGGCGTCCCCCGGCAGATCTTAGTCTGCGGCGGCACCGGCTGCCACGCGTCGGCCAGCGAACAGATCGTCGCCAATTTTCAGGAGCAGATCGTCCAGGAGGGCCTGAGCGGCGTGGTGCAGGCCGGGATCACGGGCTGCTTCGGCTTCTGCGAGAAGGGGCCCATCGTCAAGATCTTCCCGGACGACGTCTTCTACGTCCAGGTGAAACCCGAAGACGTCTCCGACATCATTGACACGCACATCATCGGCAACCAGCGGGTGCGCCGACTGCTGTACGAGGAGCCGGTGCTGAAGCAGCGGGTCGAGACGCAGCACGCGATGTCGTTCTACCGCAAACAACAGCGCATCGCGCTGCGCAACTGCGGCCTGATCAACCCGGAGAACATCGAAGAATACCTGGCGACCGGCGGCTACCAGGCGCTGGGCAAGGCGCTGGCCGAGTTGACGCCGGAGCAGGTGATTGACATCATGAAGCGCTCGGGCCTGCGCGGCCGGGGCGGCGCCGGCTTCTCCACGGGCAAGAAGTGGGAGTTCGGCCGGGGCTACAAATCGGCCGAGAAGTTCGTGATCTGCAACGCGGACGAGGGGGACCCCGGCGCGTTCATGGATCGCTCGATCATGGAGGGGGACTCGCACAGTGTGATCGAGGGCATGGCCATCGCCGGCTACGCCATCGGCGCGCGGCAGGGCTACGTCTACATCCGGGCCGAGTACCCGCTGGCGGTGCACCGGTTGCAGGTGGCGCTGGCGCAGGCGCGCGCACGCGGCCTGCTGGGCAAGGATATCCTGGGCACGGGCTTCGACTTCGACATTGCCATCAAGCTGGGCGCGGGCGCGTTCGTGTGCGGCGAGGAGACCTCGCTGATCCACTCCATCCAGGGCGAGCGCGGGGAGCCGCGCACCAAGCCGCCCTTCCCGGCGCAAAGTGGCCTGTGGGCCAAGCCGACCATCGTCAACAATGTCGAGACGCTGGCGAACGTGCCCGCGATCCTCGCGCACGGGGCCGAGTGGTACAGCAGCATCGGCACGGCCACCTCCAAAGGCACCAAAGTGTTTGCGCTGGCCGGGCAGATCAACAACGTGGGGTTGGTGGAAGTGCCCATGGGCACCACGTTGCGGGAGATCATCTTCAACGTCGGCGGCGGCATCCGCGGCGGCCAGAAGTTCAAGGCGGCGCAGACGGGCGGCCCCTCCGGCGGCTGCATCCCCGAGCAATACCTGGACACGCCGATTGACTACGAGTCGTTGGCGGCCATTGGCTCCATCATGGGCTCCGGCGGCCTGATCGTGATGAGCGAGAAGGACTGCATGGTGAACATCGCCAAGTTCTACCTGGAGTTCACCGTGGACGAGTCGTGCGGTCGCTGCGTGCCGTGTCGCATCGGCACCAAGCGTCTGCACGAGATCCTCACCAACATCACCCAGGGCAAGGGCACGCCGGCTGACCTGGTGGAACTGCGCGAGCTGTCGCAAGTGATCATAGACGCCTCGCTGTGCGGCCTGGGGCAGACCGCGCCGAACCCGGTGCTCAGCACCATGAAGTACTTCTGGGACGAGTATCAGGCGCACGTGTTGGACAAGCGCTGCCCGGCCGGCGTGTGTCAGGCGCTGCTGTGCTACGAGATCATCCCGGACAAGTGCGTGGGCTGCACCGCCTGTGCCCGCGGCTGTCCGGTGCACTGCATTTCAGGCTCGCCCAAGCAGCCGCACATCATTGACCAGCGCGTGTGCATCAAGTGCAGCGCGTGCATGACGCGGTGCAAGTTCAAGGCGATCACGAGGCATTGAGAGGAGGTTCACCATGGTAAACCTGTTCATTGACAACCGGCCCGTCGAAGTCGCAGATGGGGCCACGATCCTGGAAGCCGCCCAGAAGCTCAATATCCGCATCCCGACCCTGTGCTATCTGGACCTGGGCGAGCTGAAGATGGTGAACCGGGTGGCCTCGTGCCGGATTTGCAGCGTGGAGGTGGAAGGGCGGCGCAACCTGGCGCCGGCCTGCGCCACGCCGGTCGCCGAAGGGATGAAGGTGACGACCAACTCGAAGCGGGTGCTGTTCACGCGGCGCCGGCTGCTACAGTTGATCCTGTCCAACCATCCGTTCGACTGCCTGATCTGCGCTAAGTCCACCGACTGCGAGCTGCAGCAGCTGGCGTGGGAGTTCGGCATCAATGCGCAACGTTATCAGGGGGAGAAGAGCAGTTTCCCCATTGACAAGACCAGCGGTGCGCTGAAGCGCGACCCCGAGAAGTGCATCATGTGCCGGCGCTGCGAGACGATGTGCAACGACGTGCAGACCGTGGGTGCGCTGACCGCGTACGGCCGGGGGTTCCACGTTATCGTCGGCCCGGCCGAGCTGAAGCCGTTGGTGGAATCCAACTGCACCTACTGCGGCCAGTGCGTCAGCGTGTGCCCCACGGCCGCGCTGACCGGCCACGGCTACATCCAGGAGACGTGGGCGGCCATCTTCGATCCCACCAAGACTGTGGTGGTGCAGGTGGCGCCGGCCATCCGCGCGGCCATCGGCGAGGAGTTCGACATCCCCCTGGGCACCCCGGTGACGGGCAAGCTGGCGGCCGGGCTGCGCCGCATGGGCTTCGACGCGGTCTTCGACACCACGTTCGGGGCCGACCTGACCATCTTAGAAGAGGCGAAGGAGATCATCCAGCGGGTCAGCACGGGCGAGAACCTGCCGATCCTGACGTCGTGCTGCCCCGGCTGGATCAACTTCGTGGCGTATCAGTTCCCCAACCTGAAGTACATGCCATCCTCGTGCAAGTCGCCGCAGCAGATGACGGGCACCATCGCCAAGACGTACTACGCGGAGAAGATCGGCGTCAAGCCTGAGGACATGGTGGTGATCTCGGTGATGCCGTGCATCGCCAAGAAATACGAAGCGGCGCGGACCGAGCACTGCACCAACGGCGTGCGCGACGTGGATTACGTCATCACCACGCGCGAGCTGGCGAAGATGCTCAAGGAGGCGGGCATTGACCTGCGCCACATGCCCGACGAGGCGTTCGACAACCCGTTGGGCGAATCCACCGGCGCGGGCGTGATCTTCGGCGCCACCGGCGGCGTGCTGGAAGCGGCGCTGCGCACGGTCTACGAAGAGGTCACGGGTCAGGAACTGGTCAACGTGGACTTCAACGCGGTGCGCGGCTGGAAGGACGTGCGCGAGGCCGAGATTGATCTGGGCGGCCGCAAGGTTAACGTGGCCGTGGCTTCGGGCCTGGGCAACGCGCGCAAGATCCTGGACGCCATCGAGAAGGGCACGTCGAAATACGACGTCATCGAGATCATGGCCTGTCCGGGCGGCTGCGTCAACGGCGGCGGCCAGCCCTACAGCCACGAGCGGCTGGAGACGATTCAGGCGCGCACCCAGGCGCTGTATCAGATTGATGCGCAAGCGGTCTTCCGCAAGTCGCACAAGAACCCGTCCATCATCAAGCTCTACGAGGAGTTTTTGGGCGAGCCCGGCGGCCACAAGGCGCACCAGTATTTGCACACCGAATATTGGTACTAATCCAAGCCAGGAGGAAAAGATGTCTGAACTGCAAGAGCTGTTCCCCGCCGGTGTCATTACCGGCGCCGAAGTACAAAGGCTGTTCGCCTATGCCAAGGCGCACCAGTTTGCGTTGCCCGCGGTGAACTGCACGGGCACCAACACCGTCAATGCCTGCCTGGAGATCGCGGCCGAGCTGGGGTCGCCCATGATCATCCAGTTTTCCAACGGCGGCGCAGCGTTTTACGCCGGCAAGGCTTTGAGCAACACGGGGCAGCGGGCGGCCATCGCCGGCGCGGTCGCGGGGGCGATGCACGTCCATCAATTGGCCGAAGCCTATGGCGCGCGGGTGCTGATGCACACCGACCACTGCGCCAAGAAGCTGTTGCCGTGGGTGGATGGCCTGCTGGACGCGGGCGAGGCCTACTTCAAGCAGCACGGCAAGCCGCTCTTCAGCTCGCACATGCTCGATCTGTCTGAGGAGCCGCTGCACGAAAACATCGAGACCTGCAAGCGCTACCTGGAACGCATGAGCAGAATGGATATGACCCTGGAGCTGGAGCTGGGCGTCACCGGCGGTGAGGAAGATGGCGTAGACAACACCGGCGTTGATAGCTCTCGACTCTACACGCAGCCCGCGGATGTCGCGTACGCGTACAGCGAGTTGATGCAGGTCAGCCCGCGCTTTACCATCGCAGCCTCCTTCGGCAACGTACATGGCGTCTACAAGCCCGGCAACGTCAAGCTGCGGCCGGTCATCTTGCACAATTCGCAGGTCTACATCCAGGAGAAGTTCAACACCGCCGAGAAGCCGCTGGACCTGGTGTTCCACGGCGGCTCCGGCTCGACCCTGGAGGAGATTCGCGAGGCCGTGTCCTACGGCGTCGTGAAGATGAACATTGACACCGACCTGCAGTGGGCGTTCTGGGCGGGCATCAAGGATTACTATGTCCAGAACGAAGGTTACCTGCAGGGCCAAATCGGCAACCCCAAGGGGCCGGACGAGCCGAACAAGAAGTACTACGACCCGCGCGTCTGGCTGCGCAAGGGAGAGGAAACCTTCAAGGCGCGGCTGCGGCGGTATTTCGAGGAGTTGAACAACATCCAGGCGGCGTAGCCGCCATACACACCATGGGCCGTGATTCGCGCGCTGCTTCAGCTTTGCGTTCGGCCATAAGGAGAACGGCGCATGGAATTACCGCCCCGTGTGCCAGGGATTCAAGAGCTGGCTTCGTCGTACGAAGCGATCCGTCCGCGCTACCCTGAACTGGCTGACCAGGTGGCAGTGGTGACCGGTTCCAGTCGCGGCATTGGCCTGGGCATCGCCCTGCGCCTGGCCCGCGAGGGGATGCGGGTGGTCGTTAACAGTCGTTCGCCCGAGGCCGTCGAGACCGCGGCCGCTGCGCTGCGGACGTTCGGGGCAACCGTGCTTGCTGTCCCGGCCGACGTCGGTCGCACAGACGAGATCAACCGTTTGTTCGAGGCGACCTTGCAGGCCTTTGGCCGCGTTGATCTGCTGGTTAACAACGCGGCCGACCTGCGCCGCGGCCGCTTCTTTGAGGTGGATGAGGCCCTGCTGGACGCGCAGCTCGCCAGCAATATACGCGGCCCGTATCTCTGTTCGTATCGCGCCGCGGCGAGCATGCGCCAGCGCGGGGCCGGCAACATCATTCACATCAGCTCGGTGGGCGGCGCGCGCGCCCACTGGCAGGGGCTGCCCTACGATGTCACCAAGGGCGCGCTGGATGCCATGACCCGCGCCATGTCGCTTGAGTTAGCGGCCTTCGGCATTCGCGTCAACGCCATCGCGCCCGGCCCGATCTACAACCGCAGTGGCGACCCGACCCAGGGCCGCTGGGCCGAGGCGGCCCGGGAGCGCGTGCCGCTGGCCCGGCTGGGCACGGTGCTTGAGATCGGCGCGGCGGCGGCGTTCCTGGCCTCGCCCGACGCAGGCTACATCACCGGGCAGATCCTCTATGTGGACGGTGGGCTGACCGCGCAACTCACACCCATCGGCCAGCCGATTTAGTGGGTCACTTGACACGATCGTAGCCATTGTGGTGTCGCGACGCGATGTCATGCTGAGTTCCACATCCCGCCGCGGCACGCTTTGCGTGCGCCCGGAAAAGAAACGTCCCATCTGTCATGCTGAGCGGGTCTACAGCTCAAAGTTAGTTGCGGTAAGTCGCCAGCGAAGCATCTCGGCCGAGACTCTTCACTGGTGTTGAGTCGTTAACAGCGCTGAGTCGTCAACCCGCTCAGAGTGACAGGCGGAAGTTTCTATAGATGTTCAGATAATCTTCTGGAGTCGAGGCTTTAGCCGGTTGCGTTCGTGACCCAGACAGACCGGCTGAAGCCTCGATTCCGGATCGCGAAGTCCAAAACGTTATCTGTCCCACTATAGGTAGGCCGAATCCCTAACCGGCAGTGACCAGCTGAATCCATCAGGCCGAAGCATCGCGCGCGGCCACCATGAGAACCCTAAAGGAAGCACCTGACATGGCAGCGCCAGTGACGATCCGCGATATCCAGGTCCTTGCGACCCAGCCCGCAGGGTCACATCTGATCGTCGTGAAGGTCAGCACTTCTGAGCCTGGGCTGTACGGCCTCGGCTGCGCCACCTTCACCCAACGCCAATATGCCGTCATCGCGGCCATCGAAAAGCACCTCCGGCCGTTCATGCTGGGCCGCGATGTCGCGCGCATCGAGGAGGCCTGGCGGATGGCGATGGTGCACGGCTATTGGCGCAATGGCCCGGTGCTCAACAACGCCATTTCCGGCGTGGACATGGCCCTGTGGGACATCAAGGGCAAGCAGGCCGGCATGCCGGTGTACCAGCTCCTCGGCGGGAAGTGCCGTGAGGCGGCCGCGGTTTACGTCCATGCCGACGGCCGCGACCCGCGTGAGGTCGAGGACAGTGTCCGCAAGTTCATGGCCGAAGGCTACCGGTATGTGCGTGTCCAGATGGGCGGTTACGGCGGCCGGGGTGCGCAGCCGCCGCGGCCCGCCGGCGCACCTGACGGCGCGTACTATGATCCGCGGGGGTACACGCGCAGTACGCTGCGGATGCTGGAACACGTGCGGGCCGCGGTGGGCGAAGAGCTCGAGCTCCTGCACGATGTCCATGAACGCCTCAGCCCGATTGACGCGGTGCAGTTTGCCAAGGATATCGAGCGCTTCAAGCTCTTCTTCCTGGAAGATGCGCTGGCGCCTGAGGATATCGCCTGGTTCGCGCGCGTCCGGGAACAGTGCGCCACACCGTTGGCCATGGGCGAGCTGTTCAACAATCCGCACGAATGGCAGCCGCTGATCACCGGCCAACTGATTGATTTCGTGCGCATGCACATCAGCCAAATGGGTGGGCTGACCCCGGCGCGCCACGTGGCCGCGTTCGCCGGCATGTTCGGCGTGCGCACGGCCTGGCACGGCCCTGGCGATGTCTCGCCCGTGGGGCACGCCGCCAACCTGCACCTCGACCTGTGGGCGCCCAACTTCGGCGTCCAGGAGTGGTGCCGCTTCCCAGATCTCGTTTATGAGATGTTCCCTGGCACGCCCGAAGTGCGCAACGGGTATATGTATCCCAATGACCGGCCCGGCCTGGGCATCGAGATTGATGAGGAGCTGGCCGCCCGGTATCCGCTGGTTGATGAAGTGGAGTGGTGGACGCAGGCCCGGCTGCCCGACGGCACGCCAGCGCGACCGTAGCAGCTCACTACGCAGGGGTGTCATGTCTGGAGTCGAGGCTTCAGCCGGTTGGTCTCATGCCCCGAAGAGACCGGCTAAAGCCTCGATTCCGGAGCGTGGCGTCTAAAACAGCGCGGACGCCAGCTTGTTGAGATACTCCCGCCGCTGCGGATCGGCCTCGTCCAGCAGCTCCAGCAGGGCCAGCATCACCTGGCGCGGTTCGCCGTTGCGATAACGCTTGTCTCGGCGGATCGCGGTCAGCATCTCCTCCAGCGCGGCGATGGGGTTGCGGTCGCTCAGCGCCCGGTTCGCCCGGAAGAAGTGCGCGGCCGCAGTGTCCGCGCCGACCACGTCCTCCACCCCTTTGGCCGCGGCCAGGTAATCCACCAGCGGCCGCAGCTTGGCCGCCACAGCGGCCTCGGGACCATCCTTGATCCCATCCAGCAGCCGGCCGGCCTCGCTCCCTTTGCCCTGGGCCAGCAACGCCCGCGCCAGCCCCAGCGCGACCGCCGGGGTTTTGACGTCCCCGCGGCGGTGCGCCGCCTCAGCTTCAGCCCAGCGTCGTGCAGCCAGCAGTTTGCCGGCCCCATCTTCGCCCCCGCCGCCCGAGGCCTGGCCTGAACCGGGGGTCGCGCCCAGCCGTTGTAGGAACTGGCGCACCTGCGGTTCCGGTTGGGCGCCGACGAACTCGGCCGCCACCTTGCCGTCGCGGAACGCCTTCACCGCTGGGATGCCCTGGATGCCGAACTGCACCGCCAGGCGCTGGTTCTGGTCGGTGTTGATCTTGGCCAGCACGAAGCCGCCGTTGTATTCCTTCGCCAGCTTTTCCAGCACCGGCCCCAACATGCGGCACGGCCCGCACCACGGCGCCCAAAAATCCACCACCACCGGCGTCTTCCGGGAGCGGTCGAGCACCTCGGTTTGAAAGTTCGCTTCTGATACTTCGATCACAAAGGATCCGGCTGCCATCTGTTTCTCCTGAACGCTTTACCAAAACATGAATATAACTCGCACACTGGAATGGAGGCTTTAGCCGGTTACTCGGTCTGAGCGCCAAACCGCCTGAAGGCTCGATTCCGTTGCACGCGTAGTTTTTCTCTGTCAGCCTAATTCATAGCGATACACGTTCGTCTCGCGCCGCTTGAACCCGATGCGCTGATACAGCCGGTTCGCGGCCTCGCGCGAGGGTCGTGAGGTCAGGTCTACGGTGGTCGCGCCGGCCACCTGGGCGATCCGCAACGCCTCGCGCGTCAGCGCCTCGCCGATGCCCTGGCCCCGCTGGCTGGCGTCCACCACCACGTCTTCGATCCACGCGCGCAACCCGGTGGGGATGCGGAACATCGCCAGGGTCAGGCTGCCCACGATGGGGCCGCCGGCTCCCGGCGCGCGCGCGATCAGCAGCGTGATCGCGGGTGAGGCGACCATCTCGGCCAACTGGGCCCGCGTCGGCGCGGGGTTGGAAGCCGACAGTTGCGGCGTCAGCCGCTCGAATGCGGCCACCAGCTCGTCGGTGACTACGGTGACGATTTCGATCTGCATAGCACTATCCTTTGATTCAGCAAGTACACTAAGGTTACGCGAGGGAGCAGTATAGCAAGGATTATTCTGCGGCCCCAAAAACGGCCGGCTGTCCTCAGGTGGTCAGAGGAAGCGATACATCACGTAGGCATCCACCAGCCCCAACGTGCTGTGGCGGAACGCCTTCGGCAGCGTCCCCACGACCGCGAAGCCCAGGGATTCCCACAGGTGTACGGCCGGCTGGTTGGTGCTGACCACGAAGTTGAACTGCACAGCCAGGAAGCCGCGGCCCCGCGCCTCGTCCAGCGCAGCCAGGCCCATCGCCCGGCCGATCCCGCGGCCCTGCGCGGCCGGCGCCACCATAAAGGACGCGTTGGCCACGTGGCTGCCCAGGTCGCGCTGGTTGGCAACGAGCTTGTACATGCCCAACACCTGCTCGCCGTCCAGCGCCACGAAGGATGCGATGCCCGGCCCGAACCAGTAGGCGTGCGCGTCGGTTTCGGTCGTGTCCGGCGCGAACACGTACGCGTCGCCCCCGGCCACCACCGCGCGGAAGATGGCCCACATTTGGGGCCAGTCGGCTACATGAGCTGTACGCAGATGGATCACCCCCTCACACCTCCAACGCCATCTGATCCGGTTTCGCCTCGTCCGCCCTCGGCGCCTGTTTGAAGGTCTGCGCGGTAGGCGGCATTTGCACTTGCGCCCCTTTGAGCAGCCCCTCGATGGTCAAAATCTGGATGCGGCGGTATGACGCCATCCCCCCCTTTGTCCAGGTGTCGTCGAAGGCCACCAGTTGCGCGTCCGCCTCGTGCCCGCTCTCGTCCCGGAACAGCACGTTGTACGAGCGGTTGGAGTTGAACGGCGGGTCCAGGTACACCAGGTCAATGCTCTCGGACGGGATGTACTCGCGCAGGATGGGCAGGTTGTCGCCGTAGAACAGGGTGTTTTCGGTGATCGGTTTGGGGGACATGGGTTGACCTTTTGGAGTGCAGATGTGAATCTGAACGGAGTATAGCAAAACCCGCGCTTCCGCGCAACCAGACCGCGCTGGGGGATGTGGCGGGAGGCGTCACTTGGCCCAAAATCCGCTTTGGAAGTTGAATGTGTTGTGCTATACTCCCTGACAGGAGGCGAAACATGAACGGCGCTACTGTCACCTTGAGACTGCCGACCGGTCTTTACACCGAATTGCAGGCTTTGGCCCAGGAGGAACGCACCGAGCCGGTCGCTTTGCTGTCACAGCTCATCACCATGGCCAAAGAACGTCGCGCCTGGCTGAATGACCTGGCCGCGCTGCGCAAGCAGATCGCTCAAGATGGCGACCTGAAGATCGGCAACACGAAAGAGGAGGTTGTCGAGCGGCTGCGCCAGACGCGTCGCGAGATCTTCGAGGCCGAGTATGCGCATCTGTATTGACAGTTGCGTGTTCATCCACGGCCTTGCTCAAGATGACCCTGCGGCTGTCAGCTTGCTGGATTCGATCGGCCCCAATCTTGTGCTCATCGTGCCGCGGTTGGTGGCGCAAGAAGTGACACGTAACCTGCAGAATGCGGAACAGATCCACCGCTTCTATCGCCTGTTCCGCCATAGCACCTTTGCTTTTATCGTGGACGAACCGACACCCCGTCACCTGGTTGATGAGTACACTCGTAAGGGGCTACCGGAAAAAGCCGATGCCTTCATTGGTGCGTTCGCTGAATGGATGGAAGCTCGCTACCTGATCTCCGATAACCGGCATTTCCTGCGAGAATTGGAAACGACCGCACACCAGGTTTTGGACGCTGCTGAGTTTGTGGCGCTATGGCGGTCGGGTGCGGCTTGACCCTGGAGGTTACGGGGTGAGTTGGAACGAGGAGATAGATTTGGCGGAGTCGGAGCTTTGGGAGCACGGCAGCACGGTTGACCTGGCCCAAACCGTAGCGATGCCGGCCTGACTCCTGCTTCCACCTGATGGCTGCGCCGGTCGCGCAATGGGCCACGCTGCGACCGGTGCGTTTATTGAACGGATACTTGTGCCCCCAAGGTATACCGCGCCGCTGCAACGGGTGCGATATACCCTGGGGGCATATGTTTGGGCTCAACGTCCTGCCGCGCACTTACCCCACTGGTCCGACCTCCGGCCCGACGCGCGCCCAGATGTCGGCCGCCAGCGCGGGCGGATCGGCCGCGATGCCGTAGCGGGCGAAGTATTGGCACAGCCGGGTCACGTCGCGCTCGAAGAGCGGATACGCGCTGGGATGCGCCGCCGGATCCACGGCCTGCGGGAAGTCAATGATCCGGTAGTCGCCGCCCGCGTAGAGGACGTTGAACGCTGACAGATCGGCATGTACCCGGCCGCAGGCCAGCATCACCTCGACGTCGTGGAGCAGCGCGTCGAACAGTGGCCGTGCGGCCTTGGGGGGCAGCCGGACGCTGTGCAGGGTCGGCGCGGGCGTCCTGCGATCGCCCACGTACTCCATCAGGATCGTGTTGTTGGCGAAGGCGATGGGCTGCGGGACGCGCACGCCGGCCGCGTGGAGCACCTGCAACGAGGCGTACTCGTGGGCCAGCCATGAGGTGTGCTCCATCTCCTTGCCCTTGCGCGTTCCGGCCCGCACCGCATGGAGCGCGCGGCGGTCGCGCACCGGCTGGCCGCGCGCGCCCAGGATTTCGCGGCCCTGGCGGTAGAGCGCATCGTTGCGCAGGTTGCGAAACTGCCGCGGCCGGTAGACCTTGGCGGCCACCAGCGCCAGCTCGCACCGGGCGCCCCCGGCGCAGCAATACACGGTCGCCTCTTTGCCGCCCTTCACCTTGCGCAGCACATCGGCGATCAACTGCCGGTCGTAAAACGGCCCCAGGTAGTTCAGGATCCAGGCGCGTTCGTAGCGCGAGGCACTGAAGGTGGGGTTGAACGCACTGGCCGCGGCCTCGGGATCGTCCGCGTACGTCAGGATTTCATCCATCACGACGTGGTCGGTGTCACCTTGTTGCCGCGCCCGGTGTAAGCGGCCACCCGCGCCGGCCCGGCGGGGGCCGGCTGCCGCGGGGTCGAAGTCTTCATCCAGCATTTCAGCCAGGGTTAGGTGAGACACAGTTTCTCTCCGGTGCTGAGGTGTTAAATAGAAACGGCCGCAGGCTCGAAGCTGCCCGCGGCCGCTGGAGAGAGCACGAGGTTCGGCTCAGACCCGGTGGCGGGGCGCACTCGGTGTGCCTGCCCAAAGAACGACAGCCAGGACGATATCGGGGGTTCCAGGCATTTCGGTGCGCCTCCTTTCGGTGTGATCTTGAGTGAGTTGACTTTACCACAGCGCCGAGGGTCTGTCAAAAAGGTAGGGCTTGGCAGTGACCTCTTGCTCGCAGCCGGTCTGTGAGCAGCGTCGTGCGCCCGTTCCGGCCATTTTCGGGTTAGTTTTTCATGCCGGACTCGCCGCCACGGCACGTGAGAATGTAGGGCGAAATTAATTTCGCCCTACATCCCGATTCTCAGGGCAGCGGCCTATGTCGCGGGCGACACAAACGGAGACGAAAACTGGAACGCGGACGACGCGGATGCCGCGGACAACGCGGATAGGCTCAGATTTCGTCCGCGTCCTCCGCGTCGTCAGCGTAGTCCGCGTCCCCGTTTCGACTATGACCATTCCTTCAGTATCCGCCCCGTCCACGACTGGGGGCACGCCGCCACCGTCTCCGGCGTCCCTGCCACGACGATCTGTCCGCCCGCTTCGCCGCCCTCGGGGCCGAGATCGATCACCCAGTCCGCGGCCCTGACCACGTCCAGGTTGTGCTCGACCACGGCCACGGTGTGCCCCGCGTCCACCAGCCGGCGGAGCAGCACCAGCAGCCGCGCGGTGTCGGCCGGGTGCAGGCCGGTGGTCGGCTCGTCCAGCAGGTAGAGGGTGCGGCCCGTGGTGCGGCGCGCCAGCTCCTTCGCCAGCTTCACCCGCTGCGCCTCGCCGCCGGAAAAGGTGGAGGCGGGCTGGCCGAGCTGCAGGTAGCCCGTGCCGGTCTCGGCCATCAACGCCAGGCGAGCCTTCGCCGCGGGGACGTCGTCGAACAGCGCCAGCGCTTCCTCGATGGTGAGGTCGAGCACGTCCGCGATGTTGCGGCCCCGGTATGTCACCGCCAGCACCTCCCGTTTGAAGCGGCGGCCGTGGCAGGCCGGGCAGCGCACCGCCACATCGGGCAGGAAGTGCATCTCCACCCATAGCACGCCGGCCCCTTCACAGCGGTCGCAGCGGCCGCCGGGCACGTTGAAGGAGAAGTGCTGCGCGGTCAGGCCCCGTTCGCGCGCGGCTGGTTGGGCCGCGAACGCCGCGCGGATCGGCGTGAACGCGTCGGTGTAGGTGGCCGCGTTGGAGCGCGTCGAGCGGCCGAGGGGGCTTTGATCCACGGTGATGACCTTGTCGAAGTGCTCCCAGCCGTCAATCCCATCGTGCGCGCCCGGCTCGAGCGTCGCGCCGTAGTGCCGCCGCCGCGCGGCCCGGTCGAGGATGTCGAACAGCAGCGACGATTTGCCGGAGCCGGACACCCCGGTGACGGCGGTCAACGCGCGCTGGGGCAGCGTAACGGTGATGTTCTTCAGGTTGTGTTCCCGCGCCCCGCGGATGGTGAGGCCCGACTTGTAGCGCAATCCGCTGGATTGCGCTGCGCCCGTCCGCAATCCAGTGGATTGCGCTACAGCGGCCAGGTATTGCCCGGTCAGCGAGGCGGGCGCCTGGGCAATATCGGCGGGCGCGCCCTGGGCCACGATCTGCCCGCCGAAACGGCCGCCGCCGGGGCCGAAGTCCACGATCCAGTCGGCCGCGGCGATCACGGCCAGGTCGTGTTCGATCACCAGCACGGTGTTGCCCAGGTCGCGCAGGGCGCGCAGCATGGCGATCAGCTGGCCGGTGTCGCGCGGGTGCAGGCCGATGGTCGGCTCGTCCAGCACGTAGAGCACGCCGGTCAGCCCGGAGCCGAGCAGCGCGGCCAGCCGCAGCCGTTGCGCCTCGCCCGCGGACAGGGACGGCGCGGCCCGGTCAAGGGTGATGTAGCCCAGGCCGACCTCGATCAGCCGCCGCACCCGCTCCTGCAGATCGGTCACGATGGGCGCGGCGATCAGCCACTCCTCGGCCGGGAGCGCTTGCCCCGATACCCCGGACGCCGGGGCTTGCCCCGGCACGCAGCAAGCTGCGACGTCCGGGTCTGAGAAGCCGGCGTGCAGGCCAGCGATCCACTCGGCGAGCTCGGCCAGCGAGAGGCGTGAGACCTTCACGATGCTCCGGCCGGCAACGCTGACAACCCGCGCTTCGGGGCGCAGGCGCGTGCCTTCGCAGTCGGGGCAAGGGCGCAGCACCAGCAGACGCTCCAGTTTTTGCCGGTAGTCGTCGTCCTCGTCGGTCGCGTGCTCGGCGTAGCGGCGCAGCAGGATGGGCACCACCCCCTCGAAGCGCCCCTTGGCCACGGTGGGGGGCGGTGCGACGGCCGGGTAGTGCGCCCGGAAAGCCGCGCTCTCGACGCCGTACAACAACAGGTCGCGCAAAACCGGGCTGAACGCACCCACAGGCGCGGCGGGGTCAACCGCAAAGCCGTAATAGCTGCCCGCGGCCTGCAGGGTCTTGATGTAATAAGCCGCCATGCCCGGCTCCCAGGTGCGCACCCCGCCGTCGGCCAGGCTCCGCGCCTCGTCCAGGATGCGCGGCAGGTCCGGCGCGTAGACGGTCCCCAGCCCGGTGCAGGCAGGGCACGCGCCGGCCGGCTTGTTGAAGGAGAAGAACGCCATGCCCATCGCGGGTAGCGTCGCGCCGCAGCGGGGACAGACGACGCTGCGCTGCTCCGGCTCGTCGGCCGCGTCCTCATCCTCCCAGACCGTTGCCAGCGCCTCGCCCGGCTCGTGCTCCGGCGGCACGTCCACGCCGCACTGCGGGCAGGGGCGATGCCCAACGCGGGCGAACAGCACCCGCAGGTAGGTGTAGGCGGTGCTGGCGGTGCCCAGCGTCGAGCGCGGGGAGCGGTTGGTGTTGTGCTGGTCAACACTGATGGAGGGGGAAAGCCCCACGATGGCCTCCACTGGCGGCCGGCTCTCGTAGGTCACCATCCCCAGCGACTCCATGTACTGGCGCTGGCCCTCCCGGTGGAGCAGGTCGAACGCCATGCTGGATTTGCCCGACCCCGACACGCCGGTGAAGACCACCAGCCGGTTCTTGGGGATCGCCAAGGAGACGTTCTTGAGGTTGTGCAGCCGTGCGCCGCGGATGATGATTTCAGACATGGCTGATGGCTCTCTGCTGAACATGGGCGACGTGTTCGCGCCAGCCGGAAGGTGTTTTGGCGTGACGCCCAGGATTTGTGTAAAGCGCCGAGGGGAGCATCCTGAGCTTGTCGAAGGACGCTCATTCCGGCGCTTTTCGACGGGCTTCGGCGTGAGCTCAGCCGGACGGCTCAGAGCGCCTCCGTTCGCTGTCTTGTACAAGTCCTGACCTCATTATACCTCACGCCCTGCCGGTGGCTAAAGCCGACTGGCTCGTGCGGCCGCTTCTTAACCCCTTGCCGTGGTTATTACCGAAAACAACCGTTCGCGTGTACAATTCTCATGGTGACACGCCGCGCAAGGCCGGCGATCTACTGACATGTTGCGGGCGGCATAAGCGGAGATGAAAATGCGGCCTTCCGCGTTCATCCGCGCTCGTCCGCATCCTTTCTGGGGTTGGGGTAGCGTCCTTGCAGCTGCCCGGCGACTTTGCTATCGGAGTGATGATCGTGCAAACCCTACTGATGCACCCCAACGACAACGTGTCGGTGGCCGCTGCTGACCTGTTGGCCGGGCAGGTTGTGGTGGTCGCCGGCGAGGTGATCCGCCTGGCGCAGCCGATCCCCTTCGGCCACAAACTGGCGCGCCGCGCCGTGGCGCGCGGTGACCTGCTCTTCAAATACGGGCAGCCGATCGGCCGGGCCGTCGCGGAGATCCCGGCCGGCGCGCACGTCCACGTCCACAACGTCGAGAGCCTGCGCGGGCGCGGCGATTG
>DAOUAT010000604.1:0-7113 GCA_034433275.1 Anaerolineae bacterium | reverse complement strand
GATCCGGCGGTTGGCACGGGCGGTCTGGTCGTACACGTTTCGGTCGCTGAGCCGTTTTGCCCTGCCCTGAGCAGAATCTGTGAGGACGCCGTCGCAGCCACTGGACACACCGTCCATCGCGGCGGCACCTTCGTGACCATTGAAGGACCGCGGTTCAGCACCAAGGCTGAAAGCCGTGTTTTCCAGCAGCTTGGCTTTGCGATCATCGGGATGACAGCCATTCCTGAAGCGTTTCTGGCGCGCGAAGCGGGGATCAGTTACGCGACCATGGCGCACGTGACCGACTATGATGTGTGGCATGAAACCGAAGCGCCGGTAACCGTAGAGATGGTGGTTCGACAACTGCTGGCCAATGCCGAGGTGGCAAAGGCCTCGGTGGTGAACGCTGTTCGCGCCCTGCGTAACGCCCCCCCTTCCCTGTATGCTGAAGCCCTGCGCGACGCGATCATCACGCAGCCTGCGATGATTCCGCCCGATGTGCGCCGGCGGCTCAATCTGTTAGTCGGTCCATTCTTAAGGTAGTAGGCTGGGCCCGATACAACTCTTCGCATAGCCTCTTTGTGGTTGAGGATTAAAAATGAAACAAAGATGGAATTGCTTTTGCTACACGAAGTAGTTGCACGCAAAAAGAGAGCCCCTACATCATGCTGTAAGGGCTCTCTTTTGTTAAGCAGCCAGAGCAGCGGCTATTGCGCCGCGCCCAGAAGCGCGTCCACTGCGGCCTTCATCGTGGCGTAAGGCACTGCGCCTTCAATCTTTTGGCCATTGACAAAGAACGTCGGCGTAGCATTGACCCCAAGGTTGCGCCCTTCGGCAGCATCCCGATAAACCTTCTCAAGGTGACGACCGCTGTCAACGCATTGATTGAAAGCGGAGGTATCCAGCCCCAGTTGGGCAGCATACTGTTTCAGCGCCGCGCTGGCAAAGGGCGCGCTGCTGGTGCCCTGTCGCGTGAACAAGACATCGTGATAGTCCCAGAACCGTCCCTGATCGGCCGCACATTCCGCTGCGTTAGCGGCCCCAGCCGTCGTCGCGCCGCCGATGATGAAGTGCTTGAATTCAAACCGCACTTTCCCCGTAGCCTCATATTCCTCGCGTAACAACTTACCCTGGTTTAGCGCAAACGTAGCACAGTGCGAACAGCCAAAGTCCGAATAGTCAACGACGGTCACCGCCGCGCCGACCGGCCCCCAGGCCGCCCCCTCACCGACGCGATTCGTGGCGGTGACAGGCCTGTTCACCGACTGCACAATCAGCAGCACCAGACCAACCGCAACAACCAACACGCCACCAATCACCACTAAGAGCAGATTCCGTGAGCCGCCGGCCTTCGGGGGTGCAACTTTCGTAACGGGCCGAGCAGTCTTGGGTATAGATGCCTGAGAGCGTTTAGCCATAATCCTGATCTCCAATTCGATCTTTCGAGATTTGATCGCCTCAGCGAGCGTGATACTAGTATACCACAAGGTAAAAAATGGCGTCAATTGACAAAGCCCTGCACTTGCCGTATGATATGCCCTTGCGCCGCCTATCTGACGCGACGGAATGGATCATACGATGACCAGGTTTGACCCACTACCCGGCCGCGGGTTAGCCGTGTGTCCGGTGAAGGCCATCACCCAACGCAGCGCCCTGATGGGGGGGCTGTTAGCGGTCGCGGCGCTGCTGTTCGCCACGCTGCCGCTCCACTGGGCAGCGCTGCTCTGCGGCGCCGTGACCGCAGCCGTGCTGATAGTGATCCATCCGGCGCTGGCGCTGGCCGGCCTGGCATTCGCGATCCCGTTCGGCAGCCTGGCTCCGCTGCCCCTGGCGGGCGCCAACGCGGTTGATGTCCTGGTCGCATTCAGTGTCGCCACCTGGCTGGCCCGCGGTTGCGCGACGCGCAAGATCACGGTGCGGTTGCCAGCCTTGAGTTGGCCCCTGCTGGCTTTCATCTGGCTGGCGGCATGGAGCCTGACCCAGGCGCTATCCTGGCGTGAAGGCGTGCCAGAGCTGCTGAAATGGGTCGAGTTTGCAGCCGTCTACCTGGTGGCAGCCCAGGTGTTGACGCCTTCCGCGCGGCGCTGGGTGGTCGGCGCGCTGCTCGGGGCCGGAGCCATCCAGGCCGCGCTGGGCGCTTACCAGTTTTTCCGGCAAGTCGGCCCGGAGCCGTTTGTTGTGCTGGGTCGTTTCCTGCGGGCCTACGGCACATTCCGTCAGCCCAACCCTTACGCGGGCTACCTGGGCTACCTGTTTCCGGTGGCGCTGAGCCTGGCGCTGGGCACAGGGTGGCAATGGTGGCGGGAACGCAAGCCTGCGCTGCTGTGGCTGGCGTTTAGCACGGCCGCCGTAGCCCTGGCTCTGGCTGCCGGGATTGGGATGAGCTGGTCGCGCGGCGCCTGGTTGGGGCTTGCGGCCGCCAGCATTGCCGTGGTTGGGCTACGAGACCGGCGTACGGCAGCTTTCGCCGCGATAGCCGTGGCGTTGCTCATGATCATTGGCGTCATCTTCGGGATCGGCTGGCTGCCTGACCCTGTTGAAAGCCGCCTAAGCGATCTTGGGGCCTATGTCGGAGGTCCCGATCCGGCCCGGACCGAGATCACCGACGCCAACTTCTCTGTGTTGGAACGGCTGGCGCACTGGCGCGCAGGGCTGGCCATGTTCGCAGATCATCCCTGGTTGGGGGTCGGCATCGGTAACTTCGCCATCAACTATCCGAAGTACGCCCTCCCCCACTGGTATGACCCGCTGGGACATGCGCACAATGTAGCAATCAACTTTCTCGCCGAGACCGGCGCCTTGGGCGCGTTTGCTTTCGGAGCCTTTTGGTTGGGCGTGGTCTGGGTGGTTTTCTGGAGAGCCACCCATCGCCGCGGCCTCGAAAGAGCCCTGGCCATCGGCGTCCTGGGTGCATGGGTTTACCTGACCGTACACAGCATGTTCGATAATTTGTTTGTGCAACACATACAGCTTCAACTTGCGCTGCTGCTGGGTGTAATCGTCACGGGGAACACGACGCCGGGCGAAACACCGTTGAGGGACTCTTGACAGGGACTGTGACTCACTATCGGGTGCCGCCACGCTTGCAGTGGCTTCTGCGACTCCCAATCATTAACCGCATGGGCTTCGCTCACCGGCCCAAGGAATTCGTTAGATTCCTGAAGTTTTCCACAGTGGGCGCCATCGGAATGGTGGTCGATCTTTCGGTGCTGACTTTGGCGCGGGAAGTCTTCCAACTGTCGTTATCACTGGCAGTCGGACTGGGGTTCACGGTGGCCGTGATCAGCAACTTCACCTGGAACCGCTTATGGACCTTTCCTGAAAGCCGCGAGCGGCCGCTGACGGGCCAATTAGCCCAGTTTATCGTCGTCAATATCATCGGCCTGGGCATCAACGAAGTCGTCGTGCTTGGCCTGCACCCAGTCTTCGGGCTGATCACGCACGACCCCCCGGCATATCTGGCCGCTAAGGTCATCGCGATCGGTATCGTTCTTTTCTGGAACTATTTCGTCAATCGGGCCTGGACCTATCGCGGGATCGAGTGAGGGGCATCTCCGCCTGCGCACAGCCATCATCTGCTTTTTCACCCTGTTTTTCGGAGGATCGAACCGTGCGCATCACCATTGATTACACGCCCGCCCTGCGCCAAACGGCCGGCATCGGCCGCTACACGCGCGGCCTGGTTGCTGCCCTGGCCGAGATAGATCGCGCCAACGATTACAACCTGTTCTGCGCGGGCGAGGCGCCTGACCGGAAAACCTGGCCTGAGAACTTTACGGTGCGCGTCAGCAAGGTGCCCGCGCGCTGGCTGACCGCGGGCTGGCACCGCTTGCGCCTGCCGCTGCCCGCTGAACGGCTGGCAGGTGACTGCGACATCTTCCATTCCCCTGATTTCAGCTTGCCCCCCCTCCGCTCGGCGCGCGGTGTTGTCACCGTACACGACCTTTCATTCCTGCGCCTGCCTGAACACGCAGATCCAGGGCTGCGCGACTATCTGGAAAAATCGGTGCCGCAGGCGGTTGCGCGCGCCCACCGCGTGCTGGCCGATTCAGAAAACACCAGGCGTGACCTGATCGAACTGCTGAACGTGGCCGCGGACAAGATCAGCGTGGTGCCCGCAGGCGTTGAGACGCGTTTCCGGCCCGTGCGGGACACCGTCAAACTGGCCGAGGTGCGAGCGCGCTACGGCCTGCCGGACTGGTTCATCCTATTCGTAGGAACCCTGGAGCCCCGAAAAAACCTGGCTCGCCTCATCGCAGCTTACGGGCAGATGCGCCGGCAGACCGGCCTGCCCCACGCACTGGTGCTGGCAGGCAAACCGGGCTGGCTCTATCAGGGCATCTACGATCAGGTCGCCGAGGAGGGGTTGAACGAGCACGTGCGCTTCCCGGGCTTCATCGCCGATGCCGATCTGCCGGCCGCGTACACCCTGGCTGACCTGCTGGCGTTCCCATCACTGTACGAAGGATTCGGGCTGCCGCCGTTGGAGGCGATGGCGTGCGGCACGCCGGTTGTGTGCAGCGACAACTCCAGCCTGCCCGAGGCGGTGGGCTCGGCCGCGCTCCTGGTGGATGCAACCGACGTAGATGCCCTCGCCGACGCTATGGCTCGCGTATTGGGCAACGCCTCGCTGCGGGTGCGGCTGGGCGACCTGGGCCGGGCGCAAGCCGCGCGGTTCACCTGGGATGCCGCTGCCCGCAAGCTATTGGAGGCCTACCAGCTGGCCGCCAGCCAGGACTGACTTATGGCAACACTTCGCACGCTGCGCCCCAACGCTGGTCGCGCCTATCCGGTGCTCATCGGCCTGCTCCTGCTTGGCCTGACCGGCTACTTTGGCCCGTGGGCGCCACACGGCGCCGCAGGGCTGGTAATCACGGGGCTGGACCTGGCAGAATACGTGAAATTCGTACCCCAGGTCGCTTCCGGCGAAATTTCGCTCTGGCGCGAGATCTTCTATCTGCCTTTGGCGGCCGGTAGCCTCATCAGCAGTTTGTTTGCGACGCGCCAGGGGTTACCCGCTGTGTTGCGCGCGCCACTGTTGCTGGCCGCCGTTCCGCTGGCGCTGGCAATGCTGCCCCCCGCGTGGTCACCCGGCGTCCTACTCCTGCCCGAGTTTCGCCTGCAACTCGTGGTCATCTTGATGTGCCTGGCCTTCCTGCCTCTGGCCAAGCTAGTTCTCCATCGGCTGCCGCGGCGTTTCACCCTGGTGCTGGCGGCATTGCTCGCCCTGCCGGCTGCCATAGCCCCGGCAACCGAGTTCCTACGGCTCCGACCGGCGTTACTTGAGATCTATGGCATGAACCTGCCATTGGGATGGGGATTCTGGGCCAACACGCTCGGCCTCGCCACCTTTGCGCTGGTCGCCATCGCCACCGCGCTGCGCGGAAACCCACCCCGGCGCAGACGATAAATCGAAGGATTGTCTATTGCCGTGAAAGTTACCCCTCCTCCGCCTGGTTGGGAACACGTTTGGGTTGATAACGTAATGGCTACACGAATCACACGGGTACGCCATTGAACTCGGATTGGCCCGCTGTGGCCGGAACCTATCTGCTGCAGTTGCACGCAGCGGAGCCGGTTGCGCTCACGGTTGGCGGCCTGGGTGCATTCACCCTGCCCGCGGGCATTTATGTGTACGCAGGCAGCGCCCACGGTGCTGGCGGGCTTGCCGCGCGGCTGGCGCGCCACCTGCGCGCCGAGAAGCGACGGCACTGGCACATTGACGCCCTGACTGCTGCGTTGCCGGTCGTCGCGGTGTGGACGATGGCCAGCCGCGAACGACTGGAGTGCGTCTGGGTGCAAGGTGTGTTGGCCGCAGGGGCTAGCGCGCCGATCAGGGGCTTCGGCAGCAGTGACTGCCGCGCGGGATGTCCTGCGCACCTGCTGCGCCTGTCTGTTGAGCCAGGGAATCTTCCGGCCCTGGCAGGCCTTGAGTTGGCACTTCATAAGCGAGTTGTCCCATGACGCCTGAACGAACTCACACAGCAGACCTGATCCAGGCCCTATTAATGGCCCTGACTGAATGCGATGATGGCGCAACTGAAGCCGCAGCCCAGGCATGCGCAGGCCGCGCCGACCTGATCCCCGCCTTGCGTCCCCTGCTGGCTGATGCCGACGCCGATCGCCGTTGGTGGGGAGTGCGAGTTCTGGCATTGGTGGGCGGGGCGCAGGCCGCCACTCTCGCCGAGGCTCGGCTGGCAGACCCAGACGAGGCGACCCGCTGTGCGGCCGCGCTGGCCTTGGGCCAGTTGCGGGCAGCAGGCAGCATCTCCGCGCTGATCGCGACGCTGGCCGACGAGAGCGGCTGGGTGCGTGACTCGGCCGCGGACGCCCTGGCGCTGTTCGGGGAGCCTGCGCTGCCGGCGCTGGTCACGGCGTTGGCCGATGCCAGGGACGGGGTGCGAGTGCGCGCCGCAATGGCGCTGCGCAAGCTGGTCACGCCAGCACTGGCCGGCCTGACGTTGTCAACCTATCCGCCGCAGTTCTGGCCAGCGCTCACCGCGTTGTTCCAGGCATTGAACGATCCGAACCGGCTGGTGCGGCACAACGCGTATGAGGCGCTGGATAAGCTGGGGCTGCTGGAGATTGTGCTGATCGCACCATAAGACAAAACCAGAAGGAGTGGCCTCGATTCCGGTCAGCGCGTGACCACAAGCCACAGGTTGAAGTGGTCCCGTTCCAGCGCCAGGGGGCGGCCGCCGTGGGCCTGAAAAAGTGCGGCGAGGTCGGGCCCCGCCAGGAAGCGGCTCCCCATCAACAGCAATTTCTCCATCAGCGCCAACAGCTTCACCCCGCGCCGCGTGATGTCAGGCTCCTCCACCACCAGACGGCCGCCCGGCCGCAGCACGCGCAGCAGCTCGGCCGCGGCCGCGGGTTGGGCCAGGGCGGGGGTGGGGAGCACGAAATGGTGAAACGCATCCACCACCAGCATCCGGTCAATGCTGGCATCGGGGAACGGAAGCTGCAAGACGCTGCCCAACGCCGCCGCCAGCCCCTTCTGGCGCGCATGTCGCACCATCTGCCACGAGATGTCATAGACGACCACCTGTGCGCCGCTGGCTGCCAGATCGGTGGCGTGCCGGCCGGTGCCGCCGCCCACATCTAGCACCAACTGACCGGGCTCGCCACCCAACA
>DAOUAT010000603.1:0-2256 GCA_034433275.1 Anaerolineae bacterium | reverse complement strand
CCCAGGTCGGTGTAGATGCCGGCAGTCACCGCGTTGTAGTTGCCCGTGGCCAGGTGCAGGTAACGGCGCAGGCCGCCCGGCTCCCGGCGCACCACCAGGGTCACCTTGCTGTGGGTCTTCAAGCCGAGCAGGCCATAGACCACATGCACCCCCTCACCTTCCAACGCGCGGGCCCAGTTGATGTTGCTCTCCTCATCGAAGCGCGCCTTCAGCTCCACCAGCACGGCCACCTGCTTGCCGTTGCGCTGAGCATCCAGCAACGATCGCACCACCGGCGCGTTGCGGCCTACGCGGTACAGCGTCTGTTTGATCGCCAACACGTTCGGGTCGGCCGCGGCCGCGTTAATGAAGTCGAGCACGGGCCGGAAGGAGTCGTAGGGATGGTGCAGCAGGATGTCCCCCTTGCGGATGGCTGAGAAGATTTCATCGGGGGTCTTGGCATCCCGTAGTTGCGACGGCACGGCGGGCGTAAACGGCGAGTCTTTGAGATCGGGCCGGGGCAGGTTGACCAACGCCCACAGGCTGGCCATATCCAGCGGCGGCTTGAGGTGATACACGTCATCGGGCGACGCTTCCAGGTTGGCCACCAGCAGGTCCACCATGTCCTGGGGCATGGCTTCGTCAACCGCCAGCCGCACCACCGGCCCGAACTGGCGCTGGCGCAGCCCTTGCTCGATGGTTTCCAGCAGGTCGGGCGCCTCATCCTCCTGGATCTCCATATCGGTGTCGCGGATCACCTGGAAGCTGTACGCCTCCAGGATCTCGTGGCCGGGGAATAACAGGCCCAAGTTGGCCGCGATGACCTCCTCCAACCAGACAAAGCGCCGGTTCTCCTCCACCGCCACGAGGCGCGGCAGGGACGTGGGCACCTTGACGCGGCCGAAGCGCACGTCGCCGTTTGGTCGGCGCACCATCACCCCCAGGTTCAGGCTGAGGTTGGAGATGTGCGGGAAAGGCCGGCCCGGGTCGAAAGCCAGGGGGGTCAGCACGGGCAGCATGTCGGCCAGGAACACCTCGCGCAGCCGATCCTGCTCGGCTGCGGTCAGATGATGGTAGTGGAGGACATGGATATCCGCCTCAGCCAGGGCCGGCACGATCTCCTCGTAGAAGTGGCGCCGCTGCTCGGCCAGCATCGGCATGACGCGTGCGCGGATCGCGGCCAACTGCTCGGCCGGGGTCATGCCATCCGGCGGCGTCGAAGTGACACCTGCCGCGATCTGGTCTTTCAGGCCGGAGACGCGGATCATGTAGAACTCGGCCAGGTTGGAGCTGAAGATCGCCACGAATTTCACCCGCTCCAGCAGCGGATGGCGCGGGTCTTCGGCCTCTTCCAACACGCGGCGGTTGAACTCCAGCCAGCTCAGCTCGCGGTTGAAATACAGGCCGGGAGCGCGCAGATCGATCGCGGGGGTTTCTACGGGCGTCAAGGCGGCGATCATTGCGGATAGGTCAACGGATGTGTCCATGAGCTGCCTCCCCAGGCGTGACAGGATGATGGACTGCACGGGCCATCGCAACGATTGTAGCGCAAAGGGGGGCGGCTGGCAAACGACAAACGCCGGATGGGCCTATGGTTGGGGATAGCCAACGGGTATCAAGTATAGAGGCTGCTGGTCAGCAGGCAAACTGAGCGCTTGTTGCACCTGGTCATCGTAGAAGGCCCCGATCGGGACAGCGCCCAGGCCCATGACGACCGCCTGCAGCAAGACATTCTGCGCTGCATGACCAGCCTCCAGATGAACATAGCGAGGTGTGCGTTCCGTGCCATACCTGCTGGCGGTGCGCTCATAGATCGCGGTGATGACGATAACGGTCGGAGCTCGTAACACGGAGTTTTGGCGCAGCGCCACTGCGTGAAGCGCGGGTCGCTGATCCCCATGCACATGCAGCCTGAGCTGATGGCCGTGTGGCTCGTAGTGGTACACCCCCTCGGGCAACACCGCGTAGACTTCCAGCGGAAAACGAGCGCCGGCAGATGGCGCAGTGCGAAACCCCTCCGGGCTGGTGATCCCTTGGGCCGACCACAACAACTGCCCCAATTCGGCGGGGGAAAGGGGCGTCGCCGTGAAGTCGCGCACGGAACGACGGCGTGCCAGGGCCTCCTCTACGCTTACATCCCCTTGCAAACGTGGCGCCGGCAGAGCTACTGTCGGCTCAGCGCCGTCTGGCAGCGCGTCGGTCGGGACCATGGACGTGATCGGGGGCACCCCAGCGGCCGGCGGGACGCACGCGGCCAGCAGCAACATCCCAAACAGG
>DAOUAT010000602.1:0-1584 GCA_034433275.1 Anaerolineae bacterium | reverse complement strand
GCCACCGTCTCGTGTCCCGCGATCAGCCCGGTCATGGCCTCGTCGCGCAGGTGCCGGTCGCTCATCCCCTCGCCGGTGTCGGGGTCGCGCGCGGCCATGAGCATGCCGAGGAGGTCTGCCTCTGCCTTCACCTCTCCCCCAACCCTCACCTCTCCCCCAACCCTCACCTCTCCCCCAACCCCTCCCCTGCCAGGGGAGGGGCGTTCGTCTCCCCCCTCCCTCGCAGGGAGGGGGGTCGGGGGGGCAGGTCTCCGCGCCGCGATCGTCTCATACACCGCCCCTTCCAGCGTGCGCATGGCCGCTTTGTGCCGCCGGTTGCCCCGCGTGGGCAGCCATTCGGGCACGATGCCGAAGGTGCGCGCCCGGCCCACGATGTGATCCAAGACGGTGAGGGTCGCCTGCGCCAACGAATCCGCCTTGTCGCCGATCTCCGCGCTGAACAGCGCCTTGCCCACGATCTGCAGGGCTACGTGCATCATTTCCTCGGCGACGTCCACCGGCTCGCCTGCGGCCGAGTGCGCGTCCCAGCGCGCCAGCATGGTCTGCGTCGCGTCCAGCATCAGCGGGCCGAAGGCTGCCACCCGCGCCTTGTGAAACGCGGGCTGGGCCAGCCGCCGCTGCCGCAGCCAGAAGTCGCCGTCGCTGGTCAGCAAGCCCTGGCCGGTGATGGTGCTGAGCAGGTTGTACTGGAAGGTGTCCTTGTTGTAGTTCTTGTGGTTGTCCTGCAGCACGTGCTTCACGCCGTCGGGGTCGCAGACCAGGTAGAACGCGAACCCGGGGCCGATGGGCGGGCCGACCGGGTAGCGCAGGATGGGGCCGTACTCCTGCGCGATCCGAAGCAGGAACGCGTGCGGCCCGTCGCGCAGCGTCGCCAACTGGTCCAGCGGCGGTCGGTCGCCGGGGCCGGGGATGGGTTTGGGTGCGGCAGTGGATGGGTCTGGCATAATGCTCTCCTGGATGTGGGCAGGATGTCGAGTGCAGCATCGGACACCCATCGTGTGACAAGTATAACCCATCCGCCGTGTTGGGCCAAAGGTTTCTTTGACACCCGTGCCCGCTTATGATACTATCTTGTCAACGTTTTGGAATTCCTTCACCTCTCGTCCCCGTGCGCGCTTGCCAGACGGCGCGTTGAAACGTGAAGCGAACACAGGCTTGATGCAGCGTTGCTCATAGAGGTTGGAGCTTCCATGTTCCGCACTTTCATGCTCACGTCTTGAACGAACGAGGCCGTGCCCAAAAAAGGGCGCGGCCTCGTTTTTCTGTGTGTTGTTGCGCCTCATTGTTTCACCCACCCGAAAGGAGTTCCCGATGCGTAGATACCGTTGGATGGCTTTGCTTGTCGTGTTTTCGATGTTGCTGGGCGCGCTGCCGATCGGCGCGGCGCTCCCAGCCAAACCAGCCTTCGCTCCAGATTATTCCGTAGCGTTGGTGGGCAGCCTGCAGAGTGAGTTAGGATGCGCGGGTGATCGGGAGCCCGCCTGTGCCGCCACCGAGCTGAACTTCGACGCGGGCGATGACGTCTGGCAGCGAGCGTTCGACGTGCCGGCCGGCGCATTCGAATACAAGGTCGCGCTGAACGAT
>DAOUAT010000601.1:0-10308 GCA_034433275.1 Anaerolineae bacterium | reverse complement strand
GCCTGGGCCTGGCGCAGAAACGAGATCTCTCTTGCAACTGACCCTTCCCGCCTACCTGCTCTTGCTGCCCGCGCCCCTGTGTCTGGCGGTGGCCGGCCGGTGGCCGGCCGCGTTCGCCGTGGCCGCGGGCTGGCTGATTCTCTGGCTGGCGGCGGTGTGGGCCGATTGGCGCTTGACGGCGCAGCCGGCCGCCTGGGAGCTGGCGCGCAGCCATGAAGAGCGGCTGTCATTGGCCGCCTGGAACCGCGTCGGGGTGACCGTGTATTTGCGGGGCCGCCGGCGGGCCAATCGGTTCTGGCTGCAAGACACGCCCCCCGTTCAGTTTGCGGTGGAAGGCGAACGCGTGCTGGCCGGCCAGGCGATGCCCGGCCAGGCGGCCGAGCTGACGTATCGCGTGCGTCCGCCGCGCCGGGGCGATTATGCCTTCGGCGATCTGTACCTGCGCTGGAGCTCGCCGCTGAGGTTGCTCCGGCGGCAGGCGCGTTTCCCCGCGGCCGGGCCGGTCCGGGTCTACCCGAACCTGGCCGACGTGCGCGCATATGACCTGGTGGTGCGCCGAAACCGGATCTGGGAGCTGGGGCTGCGGCAGACGCGGGTGCTGGGCGCGGGCAGCGATTTCGAACGCCTGCGGGAGTATCTCCCCGACGACGAATATCGCCGTATCAACTGGAAAGCCACCGCGCGGCGCGGCAAACCCATCACTGCCGAGTATCAGACCGAGCGCAGCCAAAACCTGGTGGCCGTGCTGGACGTGGGCCGCATGATGCGCAGCCCGGTGGGGGACGTGGACAAGCTGGACTATGCCATCAACGCCGTGCTGCTGTTGGCGTATGTCGCGGTGGCCAAGGGGGATCGCGTCGGGTTGCTGACCTTTGCCGACCGGCCGATGGCCTGGCTGGCCCCCCGGTCCGGGAAAGGGCAATTCTACCGCATGCTGGAATCGCTGTATGCGGCGCAGGCGCAGGCGGTGGAGCCGGACTACGCCGCGGCGCTGTCGTACTTTTCAGCCCAGCAGCACAAGCGGTGCCTGGCGCTGGTCTTCACCGACCTAACCGGCAGCCTGGGCATGGATGCGCTCGTGGCGCAGATGAGCCGCCTCCGGCGCACGCACCTGCCCTTGCTCGTCACCGTGGGGGACCCGGCCGTGCAGCACATGGCGCAACAGCCGGTCGCCGACAGTCGCAGCCTGTATGTGCGCACCGCGGCCGAGCAGGTGTTGGACGAGCGCAGCCTGGTGATCGAGCGCCTGCGCGTCCTGGGGATCGCGACCCTCGATGTGCCGGCCGATCGACTGAGCGTAGGGGTCATCAACCGCTACCTGGAGCTGAAGGCCCGAACGGTGCTCTGAGTGCTCACTTGCCGCCGCGCCACCAGTACAGGTGCAGGGCGATCCCGGTGATCAGCCCGACCGCCAGCTTGACAGGCCACGGCAGCGCGCTGGGGCTGATAAAGCCCTCGATCAGCCCCGCCAGCACCAGCAGCGGGGTGCAGCCCAGGATGGCTTGCACGGCGAGCCGGGCCCTGGCCGCCAGGGCGGCGCCGCGCGTCAACAGCCCCGGCCGCAGCAAGCCATCGGCCATGAAGAGCCCGCAGCCGCCGGCCAGGAAGATCGCGCTGAGCTCGATGAACCCGTGGGCCACGACGAAGTCAGCCAGGCCGCCGCTCATGCCGTGGTATTGCAGCAGACCGAACAGGCCGCCGAACGACACGCCGTTGCTGATCAACACCCAGACCGTGAGGAGCCCGGCCGTGGCGCCGCCGGCAAACGTCAGGAACAACACCTGGATGTTGTTGGTGAAAATGAACGTGGCGCCGGCCGAGCGCACATCGGGCGCGATGTCGGTCCACAACTGGCCGCTTTCGACCATCTCCACGATCGTTGCCAGCTGGCTGCCCAACAAGGCATACACGCTGGCGGGCCGTTGCCAGATCGCAACGAAGGCCAGCAGCGCCGGCGCGAGAAAGAGGAGGAACGCGGCCAGTGTGTACGGCGCCAGGCGCCGATAGAGCCGCGGGAACCCGAGGCGGTAGAAAGCACCGATGGTGCGCCGGCGCAACGGCTCACTCCGATAGATGATCGGGTGTGCGCGTGCCACGAGCTGGTTCAGGTACGCGGTCACGCGCTCGCCCGCGAAGTCGCGCTGCGCCAACGCCAGGTCAGAACTGGCCTGGCGGTAGAGCTGGCCCAGGGCGATAAGGTCGCCTTCCTCGAGGCCTGTGATGTCACGGTCGGCCTGCGTCAGCAGTTGCTCCATGTGCCGCCAGGCCGTGTGGCGGCGTTCGATCAGTTCATCTTGCGTCATTTCGAGGTCACAGCATGGCGGTCGAGAACGATTACCTGGCAGGCGATTATAACATTGACACGCCCGAAAACGTAACTTTCGACTATGCGCTTGCGGATATCGGGAATCGCTTCATTGCTGCGCTGATTGATACGATCATCCTGACCCTGGCCCTGGCGGGGCTGAACGCCATCCTGGCGTTGGTCTTGGACCTGGTGGCCGACATCACGCCCAGCGCGATGGTGGACCTGCTCGAGGGTGGGGTTGGCTGGGGCGGTGGCGTCGCCATCGCGATCTACGTGTTGCTCAACTTCTGCGTGTTTTGGGGGTACTACGTGGTGTTCGAATGGGCCTGGGGCGGGCAGACCCCTGGCAAGCGCATCGCCAAGATCCGTGTGGTGGGGGCTGACGGCGGACCTGCGGACATGACGGCGATCGTGGTGCGCAACCTGGTGCGTTTGATTGACATGCTGCCCGCGGCCTACATGGCCGGGCTGGTGACGATGCTGTTGAATCCCTGGGCGCGCCGCCTGGGCGACTTCGCCGCAGGAACCCTGGTCGTGAAAGCTGCTGGCTTCATCACGCTGGACAGCCTGCTGACGCCGTCGCAGATTGACGCGCCTCCCCCGGCGCTCGCCCAGGATGATTTCGATGTCCGCCGGCTGACCTCAACCGACTACGGCCTTGTGCGTGACCTGCTGTTGCGTGACAGCCAGCAGCCCCTGGACGATCTGTTGGTCGTGCGCCTGGCAGGTGCAATTGCGGCGAAGCTGGGCTATAATAGGCCCAGTGCGGGGGAGGCGCGTCAATTTCTGGCCCGCGTGGCAGAAAGTTACCGCCAGCGCGCCTGACCTAAAAATGGGACGCGGACGAGCGCTGACAGACGCGGATGCTCCTATTCTCAGCACTGTTCATGGCCGCCAGTCATGGATGCTGTTCACTGGATCGGAACCATGCCTTCCATCGGTTTTGAAGTTCTCATCATCCTGCTCCTGCTGATCGCTAACGGCCTCTTTGCCATGGCCGAGCTGGCCGTGGTCTCCGCGCGCAAGGCCCGGCTGCAACAATGGGCCGACGAGGGGGACGCGCGGGCCCAGGCGGCCCTGGCCTTGGCCCAAGACCCCGACGACTTCCTTTCCACCGTGCAGGTGGGCATCACGCTCATTGGCATCCTGGCCGGCGCGTTCGGCGGCGCGACGCTGAGCGGCTACCTGGCCGACCCCATCGCCCGCGTGCCCGCGTTAGCACCCTATGCCCAAGGCATCGCGTTCACGGTCGTGGTGATCGCCATCACCTACCTTTCGCTGGTCATCGGTGAGCTGGCCCCGAAACGCCTGGCGCTCAACAACCCGGAGCGCATCGCCATGGCCGCGGCCGGGCCCATGCGCGCCCTGGCCCGGATCGTCGCACCGGTGGTCCGTCTGTTGACCGCGTCCACCGATCTGCTGCTGCGGCTCTTCGGCGCGCAGCCCTCGACCGAGCCGCCGGTCACGGAAGAGGAGATCCGGGTGCTGATCGCGCAGGGGGCCGAGGCCGGCGTGCTGACGGAGGCGGAGAGCGACGTGGTGCAGAGCATCTTCCGCCTGGCCGACCGCCGCGTCGGCTCGCTGATGACGCCTCGCACTGAAATCGCCTGGCTGGAGGTTGAGAGCACGCTTGCGGAACTCGCCTGCGCGGTGGCCGAGCACAGCCACTCCCGTTACCCGGTCTGCCAGGGCGGGTTGGACAATGTGTTGGGGGTTGTGGAGGCGCACTACCTGGTGGCCTGCCAGCGCACCGGCGCCCAGCCGGATCTGCGCGCTGCCATGCGGCCGCCGCTGTTTGTGCCCGAGACCCTGTCGGCGGTGCGTCTGTTGGAGCTCTACCACGACGCCAACCAGCAACTGGCGCTCATCGTGGACGAATACGGCGGTATCCAGGGCCTGGTTACGGTCCGCGATGTGCTGATCGCGGCCGTAGGAGACATCACCGAGGCCGGCGCGGAGGCGGCGCCGAGGGCGGTGCAGCGGTCCGATGGCTCGTGGCTGTTGGACGGCATGTTGTCGGCCGACGATTTCCGGTCGGTGTTCGATTTGGATGATCTGCCCGGCGAGGATGAGGGGACTTTCGAAACGTTGGGCGGCTTCGTGATGATGCACCTGGGCCGCATCCCTGACACGGCCGACACCTTTGATTGGGGCGGCCTGCGGTTCGAGGTGGTGGACATGGACGGCCGGCGGGTGGATAAGATTCTGGTCACACCCGTGGCGGCCGAAAAAGAGCAAGGAGGATGACGATCATGGACTCTCACAACGATCTGTGGCCCCTGGCCCGCGCCGCGTATGACGCGCTGGGCGACGTTTATGGCCCGGTGATGGCGCGCGCCGCGGTGGAGCAGGCCGGGCTGGCTCCGGGCATGTATTTCGGCTGGATGCTGGCCGCGCCGGGTTTCGCGCCGGCCCCCATCTCGGCCGAGCGGCTGGCCGTGCGCGGGCCCTACACGTCCCTGGCGCTCAACGCCCAGCGCCTGGCCGACAGCGCGGCGCTGGGCCTGCTGGCGCCGGCCGGGCCGGGCGAGTATCACCTGACGGAGGCCGGCCTGACCGCAGCCAGAACCATCTTCCAGGCCGCGTATGACTCGATGGCGCCGCTGCAGCCGCTGCCCCACGTCGACCTGGCCCGGCTGGCTGACCTGCTGCGGCGGCTGGTGGAAGCGGTCCAGGCCGCGCCGGAGCCGCCCGGCAAGTGGAGCTTCCGCCTCTCCCGCCGCATTGATCCCGGCCAGGCCGCGCCATCGCTGATCTGGATCGATCAGTACCTCAGCGACTTGAACGCGTATCGCGACGACGCGCACCTGGCGGTCTGGCGGCCCTACAACATCAGCGGCGCGGGCTGGGAGGCATTCACGCTGCTCTGGCGGGGCGCGGCCAGCACGCTGGACGAAGTGGCCGAACGGCTCGCCTTCCGTGGTCATGCGGCGCAAACCTATGCCGCAGCCCTGGGCGATCTGGTGAGTCGCGGCTGGCTGGTGGTCGAAGGAGACGGCTATCGGCTCACCGACGCCGGCCATGCCCTTCGCCAGGCCGCTGAAGCCGCCACCGACCATTATTTCTACGCGCCCTGGCACTGCTTGAACGCAGAGGAACAGACGGCACTGCGGGAACTGCTGGCCGCGCTGCGGGATGCGGTGGTGGGGATGGGGTGACGGGGGGACACGGTGACATGGAGACGCGGGGACATGGAGACGAGGAGACGCTCATTCGCCGTGTCTCCCCGTCTGCCCCGCTCCTCTGCTCCCCCTCTCCCCTGCTCCCCAGCAAGGAGGGTCCACATGTCTGACAAGACCGTGATCATCATCGGCGCGGGGCTGGCGGGGCTGGCGGCCGGGGTGTATGCGCAGCAGGCGGGCTACCAGGCGCACATCTTCGAGCACGCGGGGCAGCCGGGCGGGGTGGCCGCGTGGTGGCGCCGCGACGCGTATCACATTGATGGCGGCATCCATTTCCTGATGAACCATCGCGGCGGCGCGATCCACGACCTGTATCGCGACCTGGGCACGGCCGCACCCGACACCGTGAGCGACATGGCGGAGTATGGCCGCTTGGTGGACGAGCCCAGCGGCAAGTCGGCGCTGATCGGCGCCGACCTGGACGGCATCGCGGCTGAGCTCACGCGGCTGTCGCCGGCCGACGCGCGGGCCATCCAGGGCCTCATCGCCGGCGCCCGCGCGTTTCAGCGAGCCGGCGCGTTCGACATCGGCATGGGCGCGCCCCCCGAGCTGGCGGGCCGCCTGGATACCCTGAAGATGTTCTGGGACATGCGCGCCGTGCTGCCCTACTTCGTCGGCAAACACGGCCGCACCGCATCCTAGTTCGCCCGCACCCTGCACGATCCGGCCCTGGCCCACATGGTCGCCAACCTGTTCATGCCGGACGTGCCGCTGTGGTTCCTCTACATGCTGTTCGGGCTGTTGGCCGATCGCCAGATGGGCTTGCTGACGCGCGGGTGCGAAGGGTTCGTCCGGCCTATCGAAGCGCGCTTCCGCCAGCTCGGCGGCGCGATCACCTACAACACCACCGTGACCGAGATCCTGGTGGAGAGGGGGCGCGCGGCCGGTGTGCGCCTGGCCAGCGGCGAGACGCACCGGGCCGGCGCGGTCATCGCGGCCGGCGACGGCCAAGAGACGTTGTTCAAGCTGCTGGGCGGCCGCTACCTGGACGACAGCATTCGGGCGCGTTACCGCGACTGGCGGCTGATCCCGCCGTGGGTGATGATCAGCTTCGGCGTTGCGCGGGAGTTCCCCGGCGAGCCACACTTCACCACCTACCGTCTGGCCGAGCCGATTATCGTCGGGCCGACGCGGGTCGATCTGCTGGCCGTGCGGGTCTTCAACTACAGCCCCCACTTCGCGCCCGCGGGCAAGACGGTGATCCAGCCATCGTTTGAGGCCGACTGGGACTACTGGGACGGCCTGCGCCGCTCCGACCGGGTCGCCTACGATGCCGAGAAGGCCCGCGTCGCCGCCGAGGTCTTGCGCCGGTTGGAGAGATACTATCCGGGCCTCAGCACGCAGGTCGAGATGACCGACGTCGCCACCCCGCACACCACCTGGCGTTACACCCTGAACCAGCGTGGCGCGTACATGGGGTGGCTGCCCACCGCCAGCCAGATGATGACCGCGCTCCCGCGCACCCTGCCCGGCCTGGAGCGCTTCGTTATGGCCGGGCAGTGGGTCGTGCCCGGCGGCGGCGTGCCGACATGCCTGGTTTCAGGCCGGGATGCGGTGCAGATCCTGGGTAAATGGGACAGGTGACGCTAGGCGTTCGCGCCCAAGTGCTTCGCCAGCCGATCCAGCTTTCCCTCAACCCGCGCCAATTGAGCTGCTAGCCCAGCGACCGCCTCCGCCAGGCCTCCGCCAGTGGGCGGCGTGATGGGCGGCTCAATCGGGGCCGGAGGTTCTACCGGTACAGGCGCGGCCGGTCGTTCGCGGTACACCAGGGTGTAGCCCACGTGCCGGCCCGCGGGCAGACCCAGCCCGGCGATCACATCGCTGAGCACGTTGCCATCCCGGTCGCCGATGAAGATGGCCAGTGGCCCCAGCCCGGCCGGGTCGTACTTGTTGGTGATCATGTGTTGGTAGGGGTAGTTGGTGTTGCCGGGCAGCAGCCGGTTCTCAAAATGGGCGGGGTGCTGCCAGCCTTGCCACGGCCAGGCCAGATAACACGGCACCTGGCAGGGCAGCCCGGCCGCGTCGAGCACGTGTACGCCGGCCACCGTCTGGCCCCGGGCGGTCTCCTCATCAATCAGCTCAACTTTGACCAATTCGTACCTGGTCGCAGGCGCAGGCAGGTGGGTCAGCGCGACACCCGTGACCTTGTTGGCCGCGTCCACCGCAAAGCGGCAGCAGTTTTCAGCGCGCGGGTCGCTCATGGGACTATCTCCTCGGCAAACAACTATTGGCCCAAGATGCCGGCCGCCGCGTCGTTGGCGATTGACCGGGCAGCATCCGAAACGTCGAAGTGAGTCTCGGTGAGACCCCGGTGCAGCACCGTCTGGCGGGCGATGAAGTCGCGCATCGCCTGGCGGCCGGCCGCCACCAGGGCCTCGCGCTCGGCGTCGCTCATGTCGAACTGCGTGGTGCCGTACCCGCCCGCAGGCAGCCGCACCACGTTGAGCGCAAACACGGCTTTGGCCAGGTTATCGTGCGCGGCCGTGACCGTGTTCACCAGCCGTTGCAGGCGGTGGACGGTGCGCAGCCCCGCGAAGGCCATCGGCGAGCCGGCCGGCCGCGGGGGGCGGTTCGGCACAGGCAGCGATTCGTCAATCAGCAGGCCCAGGACGTTGTCGGCGCGCGGCGGTCCCACTACCGCGGTCACGTCGGGCCGGTCGGCCATGAACAGCGCGAGGGGGAAGTTGGAGAGCAGGCCGCCGTCCACGATGATGTGGCCGGCCATGTCATTGGGCTGCAGGCGTTGTGTCGCCGGATCCCAGGTGTAGTACGGGCCCCAGGCCGCCTGCCACTCCACCTCTTGCCAGAGCAGCGGCACGCTCATGGACATGCGCGCGGCCCAGACCGCGGGGCAGTCGGGCGCGGTGCGCTGGTTGAGCCACAGCGCGCGCTCCCAGGTTGTATCGGCCGCCACCAACGTCAGCTCCACGCCCGTCTGCTCGAACAACTGGCGCAGCGTCAGCCCGCCGTACCGCCGCGGCCGGCCCTGCACCTCACCTTCGTTCAGCTTACGCTCGATCCAGGTTACGAACGGATCGGCCGAGTACCAGCCCCCGCGCTCGATGAACGAGAAGATGTGCCGGCCCCACAGGCTCCCCGCAAGCTGGGCCGCGATCCAGTCGTCCATCTTGTCTTCTACGAAATCGGGAACGAAGGGCAAGTTCAGGTCCGCCAGCAGCTGGCGGATCGCGCTATGGCGGATCGCATCGGCATCGAAGGGCGGCGGATTGCCCAGGAAGCTCGTGAAGACCGGTTTCTCCTGCACATCCTTTTCGAGCAGCGCAGCGCTCAGCTCGGGCACCGTGTACCCGGCGGCCAGGGCCAGCGCTGTGATCGCGCCGGCCGAGGCGCCCAGGAGGCGACCGAAGGTGTAGCCGGCCTCCTGGAACAGCGCCTCCAACGCGCCGATGAACACCATCCCCTTGGCTCCGCCGCCTTCAAAGACCAGGTCAATGTTGGACATGATCACCTCCACACGTGAACGCGAGACGAGATGGGCCGGTTGAATATGATCTGGATCATATCACGGCTGACCGGGGGCGTCAATCTGTGGCATAAGCGGCGCAGGGCTGTTCAGTTCTCTGATCGCAGCAAGTAGGCATAGAATCATCTTATCAAACTGCAACTCTACGCTGCGAGGTGATCCTAGCGCGCCGATGGGTCGTGGGGCAAAGTACTCTGGCTGGGCATGAGACCGTAGGCCAGCAGGCTGAGGGCCAGGCTGTCGGCGCACTGCACCACCCAGGCCGGCGGCGTGGTGCAGTGGGCCGTGCGCAGGGTGGCGGCGCTGGGCAGGTCGTCCGGCTGGAAGCCCAGGCGGCGGGCACAGTCCTGGCCGCGCTCGACGGAGTGCAACTCGGTGACCAGTTGCGGCCAACTCCAGTTGCGCCAGCGGGCCAGGAGCCAGCTCAGGCCCAGGCTGACCGGGTCGAAGGCGGGCGGGCCGTACTGGCTGGCGAAGCGTTGGCCAAGAATCGGGCGCCAGGCGCTGAAGTCGCAGAGGCGCAGGATGAGGTCAAAGTCATCCAGGCCCTGCCAGGCGTTGGGGGCATTGCCCAAGGTGTCCTCGGGCGGCAGCCAGACATACTGCGAGCGGCAGTAGCGGGCCCGCCAGGCTGGGGGCGCCGGAGACTGCGCGGCGTCATGGTCCAGTTGGGTGGGCGCCACGACCAGGCGCAAGGGGAGCAACGGGCGAACGGTGGCCCAGTTGAACGTGGCCACGAAGTTGGGCAGCAGCAGGCGGCGGGCGGCCGCCGGAATGTCGCGCGTCTCGCGGAGCAGATGGCGGGTGAAGCCGAGCAGTTGGTGGAACGGGCTGTCCGGCACATGGTCCGCGGTCAAGACTTGGGCGGGCGCGAGGGCCGGGACCCAGAGGCTGGGCATCTCGGCCTCCCCGCCGCCGGCCGAGCCAGGCCCGATTCAGCGCGTGCGCGCGCTGATAGGCTGCGCGGTCGGTCTGGTCACACAGGCGGCGCAGGTGGCCGGAGAGGGCTGGTAGGCGCAGCACGACCAGGGCGTTCATTGCGGATTTGCCGGATACGCTCCCGGCTCAGGCCGTACAGCCGACCGATGGCAGCCAGGCTGAGTGGCGGCTGGCCGTCCAGGCCGTAGGTGGCCACGATGATATACTGCAAACGGGAACTAACTGCGTTTCTTGTTTAGCGGAGCATCCTGAGCGGAGTGGCGGTGCGGTTCCCGCCACGTAGTCGAAGGATGCGGAGCGGTTCTGGCGCACGGCCGCATCCTTCGACTACACTCCGCTAACGCCGCTCCGTTCCGCTCAGCTTGTCATTAGTTTGTCAAGGGCCAGCTTGCTGA
>DAOUAT010000600.1:0-5368 GCA_034433275.1 Anaerolineae bacterium | reverse complement strand
GTCAGGGTCCCGCTGGGGCGCAGGTTGAAGAGGATCAACGGGAGTAGCGGGAGCAGGAAGCAGGTTAAGGCTAAGGCTAAGGTTGAGGCGGCGGCAGATGGATGGTGGCGCCGTGCTTCAGCTTGCGACTCCCAATCTCCAATACCCGGCTTCTGGCTTCTATCAATGTTCGGATCATCATCTGGAATCGAATCTTCAGCCGATTGCTTCTGCTGCCCCGAAAGACCGGCTAAAGTCTCGATTCCAGTTCTCGCAGTGCCCGCTGCTGACCGGCTGTGTGCCCGGTTGGCCAACACCGGCAGCAACCAGGCCGCCGCCGCAACGGCCACCAGCGCGCCGATGGCCCAGACGAAGAGCAGCTTGGCGTAGAGCCCCAGGCCCCAGAGGAACGCGGTCAGCCACAGATCAACCGGCCGCCGCCTTTGCCACCAGCGCAGCGCGGTCAGCAGGCTGGCCGTGAACAGCAGCGCGGTGATGTTGGTGACAAAGATGCCCTGGCGGCTCCAGTAGACGAACGACGGGTTGACGGCTAGCAGCAGCGCGGCCGCAGCCGCCGCGATCGCCCCCCCCAGGCGGGTGGCGCAGCGCCAAACCATGACCAGTGTCAGCGCGGCGATGAGCAGCGGCAGCCAGCGCAGGGCCACGACGTTGACGCCGCCCACGGCCAGGAAGGGCAGCGCCAACACCACAGTGAGCGCGCCGATGTAATCCTGCACCATCAGGGGGATCCGGGCCGGGCCGAAGTCCAGCGTGGCGTCCCGAAACGCCGCCACGGGCTGGCCCGTGATAAGCTGCATGGCGTTCAGGCCCGCTTCCTTGGCCTCATCGTAGTGCAGGCCGGGTAGATCGAGCTGGTATGCCGCTGCCAGAAGGAAGAGGCCAAGCGCCAGCCCCAGCGGAAGAAGGGAGAGGGCGGCGCGCTGTTTCATCAGCGCACCGTCAGGCCGACATCCGAAACATAGCTCTCGTAGTCGTGGCCGATGCCATAGACGCTGATGGAGATAATGCGCGCCGGCCGCGTCTTCTTGAGCAGATCAAAGAGGTTGGGCGACTCATAGGTGTACCAGATGCCGATGGGCACGCGCTCGGCTGTGGGCGGGAAGTAGGCCGCGTCGGCCGGCGCCTGGTCTTCGCGCTGCGGCGTCAGGTAGGGGCTGCCGGCCAGGAGGTCCAGGTAGTAGAACCCTTTATACCAGTGGATGTCTTTGCCGTAGATATCGGTGAAAAAGACATCCACCATCAGCGGGTACTCGGTGGCATTTTGCCCGCCCCCTGGCAAGCTCTGATGGATCAGTCGCAGGTCCAGGCGCAGCGCCAGGGCATCGTAACCCTCGACATCCCGGTTCACCACCTGCGTCACACCGACGCGATTGGGCACGCCATCTTCTTCGCGGCGCGAGAAGCGCAAGGCCCGGCGCCGGCCATCGGCGATCAGCGTGACTGAGCCAGGCCGATGGCCGGCTTTGACCTCGGCGAACTCCTCCCACAGCGGCGTAAGCCCGCCTTCAAAAGCACCGTTCAGCACCAGGTTGACGGTGTCGGGCACGGGCAGGTCGGGCGCGCGGCCGGCTGTCACGCCCACCCGCTGACCTGCCGAGGCGGTTACAAGCTGGCCTTCGGCCTCAATTCGGGCCACGCCGGACCGCACACGCACCTGGGACTGATTGCCTGAAAGGATGATGTCGAAAGTGCCGGTCCCGAAAGTGATGATCGCCTGTGGGGTTGTCACCGATACAGCCACCTCGCGCGCATCCGTTCGCTGCGCCGTGACCGACATGCGCCCCTGATCCAGGCCCAGGCCGATGCGATGGGGATCCGGGCTCAGGTCGAAACGAGGAATGCGCGCCCGCTGCAACGTGACCGTGGAGTTGGGATAGAGCTGCACGATCGCGAGCACGCGTTCGCCTGCGTCATCGGTCGCCAACGTCAGCAGCGCCTTGGCCGTGGCGTCAGTCACCAGCCGGCTGCCTTCGACGACGGGCCGGCGGGACGTCACGGCGGTGGGGTCAGTGGCATTGGGCGTCCACAGTTGCGCGGTGCCTGTGGTGGCCGAGGCCGAAGCGATCCGCGTCCGTGTGGCATGGAGCACAAAGCTGCGGATACCCAGCGGCACGGTTACGGTTAGCAGGCAGCACATAAAGAAGCTGGCCAGCAGGATGATCCAACCCACGCGGGTAGGGTTTTGTCGCCAGTTCATTGAATCACCCCAACTGCTCTCGCGCGATCGGCTCGGCCCGGCGGATCTTGGTGAGCCAGCTCAGCGCATCGCGGTCGTCAGGATCGATTTCCAGCGCGCGTTCGAAATGGGCGGCGGCGCGCGGCAGGTCATTCCGCTCCAGATAGATCAGGCCCAGGTTGTAATGGACGTTAGGCGCGCGCGGATCCAGCGCCAGGGCGCGTTCGAAGGCGGTGATGGCGCGTGCCTGTTGCTCAGCCGTAGCGAACAGCAGCTTGCCCAGATGGGCCGCGGCCAGGTTGGTCCACACCATCGGGTTATCCGGCTCGATCTCCGTTGCCCGTTCCAGGATGGGGATGGCCTGAGCGTGTTTGTTTTGCAGGATATAGGCCCCGCCCAGGTTGAGCGCAACAGCCACATTGCGCGGGTCGAGCCTGTGGGCTTCTTGCAGGAGCGCCGCGGCCTCACCGGGGCGCCGTGCTGAGAGCAGCTGCGCGCCCTCGGCAACCAGGCGCTGCACGCGGCGCGCAGCATCCTCGGCGGCAGGCCGCGGCGTTTTGGGCAGTTGGGCAGTGCGTTGCTTACGCATGTCACGTTATCCAGGTCAGCAGCAAAGTCACCGTTATGAGACTGAGCAGCGATGTAACGAAAACGCTGCTGGCCACCAGGCCGGGTTCGGTATCGTAATGGGTGGCCAGGATGCTGGCCGTGACAGCGGTGGGAGGCGCTGTCTGCAAGATCGCGACCTGGCGCCCCAACCCCGTGAGCCCAAACGGTTTCACCAGCAGCACCGCGAGCAGCGGTGACATGATCAAACGCAGCACAGAAACGACCCCGACCGTCCGCCAATAGCGACGCTCAACCGGCAGTTGGGCCAACTGGAGTCCGAGCACCGTGAGCATGGTGGGCACCGTAGCCCGGCTTAGCGTCTCAAGCCCGCGCCAGAGGGGCGCCGGCACCTGCCAGCCAATCTCGTGCACCAGGAGGCCCAATATCACCGTGTAGAGCGCCGGGTTGCGGAACACCTGCGCCGCCGCGGCGCGCACGCTGGCATGGCCGCGTGCCGCAATGTAGACCCCGACCGAGTTGACCAGCAGATTATCGGTGACGTAGCTGATCACGGCCAATGCCAACCCCGCCTTACCGAACGCATATTCGTTGATGGACAACCCGAAATTGCCCGAATTCGCGAAGATCACGGCGAGCGTGAAAGCGCTGCTGGCCGTAGCTGAAAGCTTCAAACGCGCGGCCACCCACCGCGCCGCGGGCACCGTCACCGCAAAGACGAGCACCTTCAGCATGACCAACTGGCCCAGTAAATGAGGTGAAACGGTCATGCTGACCAGCGACACGAAGACCAGGCAGGGATTGAACAGGTAAAACGTGACCCGAGCGAGTGGCCTGGGGTCAACATGACCATACCGCCCTAAGAGCGCCGCCAGGCCTGCGACCAGCACGAGCGGCAGAAGTACGGTGCTGAAGACTTCGCCAAGCATCTAGCGCCAGTCCAGGTCGTCGTCGAAATCCTCGTCGTCCCAATCCAGATCGTCGGTCTTGTCGAATTCGTCGTCGTCAAATCCCTCGTCGTCGTCATCGAAGTCGTCATTATCCGCGAACCTGTCATCAGCGCGCCAATCGACAAACGAGTCATCTTCGGCGAAGAGGTCATCCTCGTCATCCCAGTCTTCATCTGATTCATCTGCGTCCGCCACGGAACTGCGGGGGGCAGGCTGGGCGGAGAAGTCCAACATGACATCGTCAATCTGCTGGCTGTTGAAATTCAGCTCGGCCAGCGCGTCGTCCGCGGTTTGGGCCAGTTGCTCATCCTCGCTGCTCACCAGGGCTTCCAAGGCTCGACGGGCTGCACTGCCGCCGACCTTACCGAGGGCCAGCACGGCGGCCTCGCGCACGTGGCTGTCGGCGTCGTCCAGGGAACGGATCAGTGGCTGTACAGCGCTCTTCAGCCCCATTTCCCCGGCGGCCAGCGCAGCTTCGTACCGCATGGCCGGTTCATGGCTGGTCAATTCGGCCAGGATGAACTTGGCCCAGCGCGGGTGCGCGTGACGGCCCATCGCGTAGAGCGCGCTCTGGCGCATCCGTTCATCTTCGTCGTAGTAGGCGCTGCTGATCATGTCAGGCAGCTCGGGACCTGTGCCACAGGCCAACCCTTCCAGCGCGCGGCGGCGCACCTCGGCGCTTTCGCCGCGGCGATTCCAGGCAGCGTGCAAGGCACTACTGGCAAGTTGCGCCGGCTCGTCGGCGATTTCGCCCAGTGCGCCGAGCAATACGAACCGGCTTAAAGAGGTGGCGGCCGCGGCGCGCACACCGGGCTCGGGATCACTGCCGAGCAGGGTGATGAGAGGCGCTACCAGGGTGGTTTTCTCATCCTCCCACAACCCCTCGATGGCCTGCTGGCGCACGCGCGGATCGGTGTCCATCAGGCACGCGCGCAACACGGCATGGAAGTTCAGGTGGATGTTCGCTTCAGCTTGCTCGACCAGGGCCGTGATCAACTCAACACGGCGTTCCAGGCCAAGGGTTTCCCACGCATCCTGAAACTGGCCTACGGCCGGGCGGGAGAGATCCGAAAGGTAGGCCAGCTTCATAGTGCGCACTGGGCGGTTATCATCACCCAGGTGCGCCAGCAGGAGTTCTAAATCGTCAGCCATCATTGTGTTAGTTCCAGTAGAAGATGCGGGCCGGGCTGGCCGGGCTGAGCGGGATCACTTTTTCCCGGCCCTGGCCATCGGTGGTGACTTGAACCACGCGCACCGTCCAGGTGTAGCGCCGACCGGATGGCTGGTAAGCCTTGCCCCACAGCCATGATGGCGCGTACACTTTTGTGGCGTTAGCTGTAACGCGCACCGGGGTCTCCTGCGGTGCGCCCACTTCGTCAAGCCACCGGATCATCACCTCGTATTGCGCATCCAGCGGTACACCCGGCACGGCAGTCCACTCCAACTCAAATGTAGCACTGCTCGAGAACGGCGCCCCATCAGCCGGGCTGACCTGAACAGGTGCGGGCAGGCTAGGGGCCGGCGTGGGGGCCGCGGTGGGCGTCGCAGGTGGCCGCGGTGCGGCCGTGGGCTGCGCTGTGGGCGGCGGTGCGGCGCCGGCCACCGGGATGATGAGTTCCTGGCCGATGCGCAGGACTGAGCGGCTGTTGAGGCCGTTCGCGGCAGCCAGCGCCTC
>DAOUAT010000599.1:0-19484 GCA_034433275.1 Anaerolineae bacterium | reverse complement strand
AACTCCGCCAGCAGGTGGCGCACCGGATCGGCATCGGCCGGGTTGAACTCGGTGCCGTAGTCATGCACCGCAGCCAGGTCACCCGGCGTCAGCCAGGACGCAAAAAACTGTAGCTCGCGCGGCTTGTTGCCGCCGTCGCAGAACAGTAGCGCCGGGTGGTGGTTTGGGTCGGCCAGCCAGCGCCGCACGGCATCCTGCACCGCCGGCCCCCACATGTCCCCGACTACCTGCTGCACCGGCAGCGGCGCCCGGCCGAAGTGATGATTGGCGTACTGATCCACTGTCAGAAAGCAGGCGTCGCGCATGGCGCATTGCACGGCCAGGTACAGGCTGAAGGCGCCGTTGCCCGTGCCCAGCTCGATCACGGACCGCACGGGATGGTTGGACAGCACCCACTCCCAGAGGCGCAGGTCGGCAAACGTTTGCAACATGCTGATGCCGAACAGCGTGTTGGTGAACAAGCCGTCGTTGGTATCGCGCGGCACCAAATCTGTCATCAGGCTCCCTCCCAGGCGGCCAGGTCAAACGGCGCCAGCCGCGGTATCGCCACCTGCTGCATGGAGAACAGGAATTGCTTCTGCTGGCGCATGTAGACCACCGCATCCGCTGCCGACCGGCGCAGCCGGTGTAAATGCACCGCGTGAAAACCTGGCGGATCGGGCGGACTGAAATAGTGGTAGCGATTGCGGCCATCAGCAAAGACGATCGGCGACTCGAAGGGGTATGTCCCATGCCACGCCACCCCCGGCCGGTTGATCGCCGCCCGATTGAACCGATCGGCCAACAGCCAGCATTGACCGGCCTCGTCTTCGTCAATGCTGCAATGCGTTACGAAGCCCAGTTCGGCGCCGGCCGGCATCTCGGCGGCACACACGGTGCGCAGCGCCGCCCGGCTGTACAGCTCATCGCCGTCCACGACCATGATCCACTCGGCCCCCAACCGCGCCGCTTCCTGGCTGAGCGTGAAGCGCGCTCGTCCCAACTCGGCAGGCGCCAGTTCACCCAGCTCCATGACGTGCAGGTTGGGCGCGGTCTGCTGCACGGCCCGCACGCGCGCCAGCGTGTCGTCAGTTGACCCGGTGTCGCCGACCACCACCATGGGACAGATTTCAACCAGTGGCCGCAGCACGGCCTGGATGAACCGCTCCTCGTTGCGAATCAGTACGATGGGTGCGAGCTTCACGGCCCCTCCACCAGCACAAATTCGGGCCGCTGCGCGAAGTGCGCGGCATCGCCGGGCAGGCACAATTGGAGCGGCTCGACAATGCCGAAGGCATAGGCCAGGCCAGACGGCCCCACCCACATCGTGGTGCCGAACTGGTGCCCCACGTACTTGACCAACACGCGCTGGTCGCCCGGTCCAGCCCGCAGTGCTGGATTTGTGCGCACTGCTGGCACGGCCGGCGCCGCCGGCCCCTTGTTGCAACAACCCATAGGGAAATCTCCTCGATAGACCTCGGGATGCAGGCGCCGCATTAACTCACGCAACGCCTCTTTGTTCGCCTCGGCCTGGTAGCGCATCTGCTGGCGCGAATGTTGGCGATAGATGAAGAGCGGTTCGGGCACGCGCACGCCGCACACCCCGATCTCGCCCAGGCTGATCACGAACTCCCAGTCCTCCCAGCCGCCCGCCGCTGACATCTGCGGCTTATAGCCGCCAACCTGCCGCCAGGCCTCCTTCGCCACCAGAATCGTGCAGGCCCAGGTCACACGGCGCAGCAACGCGGGGAAATCATACTCCTGCGCCGGCAACGTCTGCCGACGGTCCTCCTGCGGCCACCACAGCACACTGTCGGTGTAAGCAAAGCGTTTGGGGTCCAGGCCCACCGCGGCCAGCGTCGCCTCCAGAAAGGTCGGCTCCAGCCGATCATCCGCATCCAGCGGCACGAGCCACGTGCCCCGCGCCTCCTGAATGCCGACGTTGCGCGCCATGGCCAAACCCTGATTTGTTTCCAGCCGCACCAGCCGCACGTCCGTCGGCGCATAGCGGCCGACAAGCTTGGCGATCCGCTGCGCCTCAGCCGGCTTGTTCCCGTCATCCACGACCACGATCTCGTAGTCCGGGAACGTCTGCGCCAGCACGCTGTCTATGGCCTCGCCCAGGAAGCGCGCCTGGCGATAGCAGGGGATGACTACCGACACCAGCGGCGGGTACAGCTCCCGGTGGAGGCGGTTCACGATGCCCCGCAGCAGGTGTTGCCGGCCCTGGCTGGTGTAATCGCGGCCGGCCTGGTAGATCTTGCGATAGTTGAACAACGGCCCCGGCACCCGGCGCCCTGGCCAGCCCAGCGCGCCCAGGGCCAGCCAGAACTCGTAGTCCTCCCACGATGAACCATAGCGATCAATCTCCGACTTGTAGCCACCGGTCTGCTCCCAGGCCCGTTTACGGAAGAGATTGCAGCACGGCAGGAAGTTCCGCTGTTGCAACTGGGCGAAATCGTATTCGCTGGTCTTGACTATGTGATCCAGCGGCTCACCCCGGTCGCCGTGCCCGAAGACGTGCATATCCGTGTACGCGATGCCCAGGCCCGGATCGGCCAGCAGCGCCGCGCTGGTCTGCGCCAGAAAGCGCGGTGCGATAGTATCATCAGCATCCAGGCAGCAGATGAACCGCCCGCGCGCGGCCGCAATGCCCCGGTTGCGCGCGGCCGCCACCCCCGCATTGGCCTGGGCGATAACGGTCACGTTCGGGGTTTGGCCCACCAGATCCCGCACTCTGGCCAACGAGCCATCGGTCGAGCCGTCGTCCACCACGATCACTTCGTACGTGGGGGCGGCCACCTGCTGCAACGCCGAATGCAGCGCCTCGCCGATGTACGCCTCCTTGTTGTAGACCGGGATCACGATGCTGCACACTGGGGCTGCGGCCTCGGCCTCCCGTTCGGCCCAGGCTGCTTCATAGACCTCCGTCAGCCGGCCGACAACATCCCGCCACTGATACCGCTCGGCCACCAATTGCTGCCCCGCCGCACCCATGCGGTGCGCCAATGCTGGATCCAAGACCTGGTCCAACCGCTCGGCCAGCGTTGCGGCTGCACCCGGCGCCACCAGCACGCCCGCCTCCGGCGCGTCAGCCAGGGTCTCGGCGGTGCCGCCCCACGCATAGCCGAGGATTGGCTTGCCCAGGGCCAATGCTTCGAGCAGTTGGAGCGAGTGATTCTCGCACACCGTCGCCAGGTAGACAGCACAGTCGGCCAACAGCATCTGCATGGAGCCGAAGGGCTGCGGCCCGACGCAGAGCACGTTGGCCGGCGCCGTGGGCAGCCGGTCATGCGGGGCCGGGATCACCACCATGATCTCCGGCCGGCGCAGCGCCAGCTCAATCGCCGGCCCCGGGTCCAGCACGGTGCTGAAGCCGTGCTTGCCCCACAGCACCAGCGGCTTGTCCGTGCCCAGCCGCGCGCGCCACACGCCGCGCGGCACGTCCTGCCACGCGTCTAGCTCGACGCCGTTGCCGATGATGGCCGGCGTGCGCCGCACCCGCGGCCCCCACTGGGCCGCCGTCCACCGGCTCACGGCCACCACGCGCCGCGCGGTGCGCAGGTTGGTGTAGATGACTTCGTTCTGCTGGCGCTGCCACTCTGCCAGCCGATCGGTTGCCGGGTGTACGCCGTGGTTGGTGTACACGTCGCAGCCCGTGCCCGGCGTCGCCGCGTGGACGTGGGTCAGGCAGCGACCATCATCCGTCGCCGTCGGCTGCCAGCCGTAGGCCGGTAGATGGCGCTGGAGCGCCCGCACGTGCAGCGCCACGCCGCCGATGGCGTCAGCCTGAAACTGTGGCGTCAGGTACACCTGCCGCATTTGCGGCATAAACTACCCCTTCTGAGCTGCTTGCATCCGACGTTGCAAGCGCAGCCAACGTGCTTTAGCCGCGCCCGGCGTGATGCCCAAGCTTTCGCCAACGACCAGCCATGTTCCATCGGCCAACCGTTCCCCAACCCAATCGTGTTCGAGCCGGGCGCCTACCAACGCTCGTTCTTTGCGGTCTAGCACCAAGTCAAGCAATCGAGTTTGCGCGTCAGCGCGGGCCAGGCGTGCTTCTACCTGTTCAGCCATGTCTGGCCCGGCCAGCTGCAAATTATCAATATCCTCGTGTATTCGTCGTCTGCGAAAGGCTGACACACGCGCATTTCGCAGACAGCGCCATACATAAGCCTTTAGATTGCGACATTCATGCCCCAGTGCATTGCACCACGCTGTAGCAATTACATCCTCTGCCAACTCCGGCACGCCTACTTTGTAAAGCCACCGGAACATCACGGGCGTCTGCTCTTGGTAGATCTGCGCTACTTCTTCGGCTTGCATAGGACAACCGTTTCAATCGGCGACTCCACGGCTGCGCCCGCTGCCAGCGCCGCTGGCTCGTGCAAAAAGATGACTGAGACCGTTGCACACGCGCTTTGCCCGCGGCGCGTCGTGGGCGGCAGGGGAAAGGACACGCGCCATGCGCCATCGCGCTCAGTTACTGTTTCAGCGAGCAGGCTCCGATCCTCCGCCAGCACCTGCACGGTGTCCCCCCGACCGGCTGTCCCTGCCAGCGTTGCCCAAGTCACCGGCTTCTTGGCCGCCGATAGGGGTACACACGCTGTCATGCTGAATATAAGCAAGATAGCTGCCAGCCACAGCAGTTTGTATAGCCACCTGCCCCAAGCGTTCATCTCAATACACCAATTCGTACACGGTAGACCACTGACCCTGTACACAATACAGCACACGCACCTGGTCGCTGGTCGGATCACGGAAGCGTTGCCCAACATAGGTGACACCGGCGAAAGAAACACTGAACTCGTCGGACGTCGGCCAAAGTCGTTTGGCGTGCCCGGCCCGGCACAATGCAGCCTGCGGATTTACTGGCAGCACATCGTGGCGCTCAGCCTCCCCACGTAGGGCGGCCGACAGATTAGGATACGCCGGCGTGCGTTCAGCCAGCGTAAACGTCAGGCGCAACGGCCCCATGTGCTCCGTGTTCGGCAACATGCCGATACCCGCCAGGCCATCGGACGCGTACTGATCATGCAGCACCCACACCGTATGCGGCCCACCGCTGACTTTGGGGTTATAGTACGCTCCAGAGCCGAGGCCGTAGCCTGTGTAGCCGTTGCCATCGGTGGTCTGCACTGCGGCGCGCGGCCGCCATAGGCTTTTGAAAGACCGTGCCTCTGGCACCGTCAGATCTGTCGGCCCATCCGGCCAGGCCAGCGCCACCAGCACATTTGACATGGGCCGCGCCTGGCCGTCTTCCACCCGCACAACTACGGTCGCCGGGCCTTCGGTTTCGCGCACCTCAGCCAACACGAATGCCGGCGTCGTCGGTGCAGGCAGCAACTCGACAGTGTATTTCCGGCGCAACCAATCCCATGTCTGCTGCGCCCCTGATTTGTCATAAACCTGCATGTTCCCCTCCTGGCCTGGGGTAGGGGTGGGAGTTGGCGGCGGGGGCGGCGGGGGCGGCTGCGGCGTTGCCGCATTGGCCAGCCGGCTCGCCACTTCACCGGCGATATCGTAGCTCGCCCACGGTGCGTTGTGGCCCAGGGTGAAGACCGCATAGCCGAGCACCCGGTCGCTGAATTGCGCCAGGTACTGACCGACGTTGCTCAGCTGCCGGGCGTAATCTTCGGCGCCGGTGAATGTCTGCCAGCCGGCCGGCCCAGCTGCGCCGCGCACCGCCAGCATGGTTTTTGACGTCATACGCACGCCGACACCGAATTCGGTATTGGCATGACGTAGGCCATCCAGCAGCAGGCCGTCAATGCCATACTCGGTTACGGCAAACTGCACGCGCTGATAGGGCAGCCGCGGCAAGACCTGGTGTTCCAACCGGTGGAGCAGCCAATCCGCGCCGCCTTTTTCCAACGGCCCCCATAGGTCCGGCGCGCCGTACTGGTGCACGGCGATACAGTGCCCGGCCGCTTCGGCCCGGGCGATGGCCGGGTACACCAGCCGCCACAACGCCATGCGGTCGTGCACCGGCAGATCTGGATTGCCGACGCTGAACCCGAACAGCGCGCATTTGTATAAGCCGGACGCTTCAGCCAGGCGCATCCGTGCCAGCTCAAACGCGCTCAGCGCGGGTAGACCATCCCAGAACTGGCAGACCTCATTGGCGATCTGGACATAGTCCAGCAGGCCGGCGCGCACCGCGCTGTTATGCAGCGCCAGGTCATGCGCCCACCGCGCGGCCGCGTCTGGGTTGGCCAAGATCCGCTCACTGACCTCGCCGTCCGGGCGATAAATGCGCCCGATAACCACCGTCTGCGGGCAGACTGCCCGCAGTGCGCGCACGTCGTCAGCGTCCGGGTCGAGGATGAGCGCCAGCCGGGGTTGCCAGCGCCGTAACACGTCCAGGTGGGGGCTGGCGCCGTTGATGATGTGCGGCCCGATGATCTGCATCGTCACTCCCTGAATGGGACCGGGTCCACCCAGTCCTTGTACGCCGGATTGCGGCCCCGCACCCACTTCAGGCCGAAGTGCAGGTGGGGCCCCGTCGAGTTGCCCGTGTTGCCGCTCAAGCCGAGCTGTTGCCCGGCCGCCACACGCTCGCCGACCGCCGCAGTGACCGCGGACAGGTGCGCATAGATCGTGATCAGATAGCCGGTGACGACCCTGGCGTATAACCCGTAGCCTTCCGGGTCGTGGCCGGCCTGTAGGATGCCCTCGTGCGCGGCCAGCACCGGCGTGCCCTCCGGCACGCTGTAATCCAGGCCGTTATGCCCGGCCAACCCGAACCGGGCATACCACTCAGGATGCTCGCTGAACCACTGGGACACTCGCCCGCGTCCAGCGGGCAAGGGGCGTGCTAATTGCGTCATGGCGCTCCTACGGGTGAAACCGCACAGCATACGGCCGCACGGCCGGGCCGGCCAGGATCTGCTGCCAGTGCTGCGCTGGCGCCTGGCTGCGGCGATAGCTGTAGGCCGCCCCGCCGAAGCTCTCGGCCTCCAGCGGCGTCAGGCCGTTGGCGCTGGCAAACGCCTCCAGCAGCAGCCCGGTCAGCGCGGCCGGCGGCGCGCCCCACCAGCGCGGCACATAGGTCACGCTGATATTGCCCGGGTAGCGTGTGCTCCACCGGGACCCCTGCGGCCGGCGCTCCAGCCATGACTTTCCCGATACAGCGTAGTAATTGACCGCGCTTCCGTTTTCCGTCAGCGTCACCACCCGTTGCAACGGCAACGGCAAAAACAGGTGCGTCTCACCCGTGCCGCTCGTTTGCAGGTATAAGGCGGTCGTCCACAGGCACACACGCTTGTCATAAGTCGGCCCACACACGGTGGCTGCCAGTGGCCGCAGCAGGGCGCTCGGCGTTTGCCCGGCCATCTGCGGTAGCAGCAACGCACTGTAAGACGACCCGGCGGCATTGATAGCGTCCACCAGGTCGGCCAGCGTCGTGTAGGTCGCAAAGGGATACGTGTCAGGGGTTTCCCCGCCAATGCTGACCGCATCATCAGTCACCTGCACTGTGTCAGCGGCCGTAGATTGGATGTGTAGCGCGCAGCCAAACGTGTGACCCAGGACATCGGCCAAGAAGCTCCCCAGAACGTCACCGCTGCGCAGGAGCGCAGCATCGGTCTTATCCTCCACTAGGGTGCCGAAGGCTTCGCGCACCATGTCCTGGGTCAACACATCTCACCTCATTCTCATACCGCTCATACCGGCGAAGTCGTCAGGTAATCCTCCGGGCAGCTTGCCACGGCTAGGTACTCCTCGCCGTAGTAGCCGCTGGTCGGATCCGGCGACAGCGGATCGAGCGCCGTGCGGGCCGCCACGTTCATGATGCGGGCCTGCGCCCAGGGCGCCGACAGGTACACGTTGGGCCGCAGCACCGTGGTGCCGCTCACGCACTCGTTGTCCGTCTTCCAGTACACCAGGAAGCGGCCATCGTCCACCGCCTTGTAGTGCGCGTACCCGGCCTCGCGATCGAACGCCGCGGCCGGGTCGGTCATGTCAATGTACTGGCCCCACAGCACCGGCACGTTGCCGATCGCGCGGGTCAGCACATAGATGTCCCCGGTGAAGTACGGCGCCGCCTGGCCCACCGCCTGCCAATCGTAGGTGATGATGGGCACCGGCTCGCTGTCCACGAAGATCTGCCCCATCCCGAACGCGCCGCCGTTCAGCGAATCCCGCTTCTGGCGCGCCTCGTAGGTGTTCAGGTTCGTCTCGTTGTACTGGCTGCCGGGGCACACCGACCAGCAGGTGTACGCGTTCAGCAACTCGTCCCGCAGGAAGGTCGGCATCATCAAGATCTGATCACCCACCGCCACCCCGCCCAGACTCGACCACATGGCCCGCTGGCGGATGCGGCGCACGATGCTGATGATGTACGCCACCAGGTTGTGCACCCCGTTGAGCTGATGCGACATCACGTTGTTCGCCCAGTTCAGCACCGTGCTGTCCATCGCCGAACAGCGGCGGGCATCATGGACGTTCACGTACCCGGTGTTGACCAACTTCTGCAGCCCGCTGAACTCGTTGGCGTTGCTGGCATTGCCCGTGATCAGCAGCCGCTTGAGGTCCTGCTTGACCCCCATGCCGGCCAGCGTCAGCGCCCACATCAGCTCGTCGGTGATGGGCTGCCCGTCCTTCATGATCACCGGCCGGCGATTGGTCAACCCCCGGCTGCTCTCGGTGATGTCCCGCACCGGCCCCGCGCGCTTGATGCGTCCCTTGTCCGGCAGCAGGATCTCGCAGGTGCCGTACTCGACGCCGTTGGCGTCATCGCACGCGCCCGCCACCCCAGCCGAGGCGCTGCCCGCGGCCGTGCCGGCCGGGCCCACATAGGACAACAGCTCCACGAACTGCCGGCACTCGTTGTTGGGCTTCCAGCCCAGCCAGGTCAGGAACGGCTCGTCTTCCAGGGTCAGCGTCAGCAGCGGGTTGTTGCCCGCGTTAGCGAAGAGCCCACAGCAACCAAACAGGGTGGCCATGGTGCTCAGTGTGAGACTTGCTTCCTTGCCGCGCGTCAGCTGCGCCGGACCGTAGCCGGGCGTATTGCCGCTCAGCGCGCCCGTCAGTTGGGCCACGCGCAGCAGTTGTTCCAGATCCAATTGCATCGCCATCGCTCAATCCTCCTGCTCCGGGCGCGCCCCGTACAAGGTCTGCAGCCCGCGCGCTTGCAGGCTCTTGGCCTGCGCTGCCGCACTGCCCTCACCCTGCCGCTGGGTCGGCCGGATCACCCCGTCGCTCTGCAACGCTTTCACCGTCGCACGCGGCAGATTGCGCACCTTTTCCGCCAGTTTCTCGTCATCTGCCTGCTGCACTGCGGCCACCGCGGCGGTCAGCTTGGCCACCTCCTGCTGCACGCCGGCCAGGTCGGCCACCAGCGCCGGTTGCACCGCCGCCAGCACAGCGGCCGTGGTCTCTTTCACCACCGCCGCAATCGCCTCTGGCGTCAGCACGACCTCTAGCGCGGTTGCGGCCGCCGCCGGCGGCTCAGCCGCCAGCACCTGATCCTCGGTGGCCCGCGCTTCCTTCCAGCGCACACCGGCCGCCTTCAGGCGCTCGGCGCTGGCATCCAGGCCGGCCACCACCTGGTCGGCCAACTCGTCGCCGAGAATCTTCTTCAGCTCGGCCAGCTTGGCCTCATTGATGCCTGCCATCTTCTCCACCTCCCATACCGCCACGGTGGACCAGGGAAACGCCGCGCGCTCCCGTGGCAGCACCGACCGCTCCAGGATTAACCCTGGCGGCAGATACACGCCATCCACCGTTCGGCGGCTGTACACGAACTTGATTGAGCCGCCGTACTCCTTGGCGTGCTCGGCAAAATACGCGGCCGCGCGTTGCCCGGCCGCGTTCTCGGCGAACAGCCCCGACTCCACGAGGAAGCCCGGCTCCCCGGTGATCACCTGCGTGTCGCACGTCCCGATCTCTGAGCCGGGCACATGGAAGATCAGCAAGGGGCCGCGTTCGCCCGTTTCGTCAGCCGCCTTGACTGCGCTCTCCAACAGCGCCGTAGACACCAGCTCTTCGTCCCGGTCCTCGAAACCACCAGACGACACCATCAGCCAGCGCGTCCGGCCATCGGCCTGCTTCAGCGTGGTGAACTCGACAAACGTCGGCAACACGCGCACCCACAGGTCACGCGGCGCAAAGACGACATCCGTCAGCGCCTCCAGCTCGTTGGGGTCCCCGGCGACCGCGCTCACCGTCGCGACGAATGGCACCTTGAAGAAGCCCCGGCTGGTTTCCTGCCAGACCTGTGCGATCAGGTGATCATCGAACACCTCGACCGGATACAGCTCATACTGCCGCTCGAAGCGTGCCGCCACCTCGTCGGCGACCGCGCTCAAGTTGAAGCTTTTCGCCTCTGGCTTCAGCTCTTGCAACACCTTCCGCCAATCCTGACCTGCCATCGTTCCACCCCTCCTCGGCGCCTGCCGCACGGCTGTCCAGGCCGCCCGCTGAGCTGCACCGCACTCCGCCTCGCCGCCGGCCGCAGTAAAGGCCGCTGCCCATAACGCCCGCAATCGTTTGGGCAAACGGCGCACTGCGCGCGGCAGTTGGCTAGAGCCAGCCGCGGCTTGCGCCTTCGTCATACAACTTCCCGGTCGCCAGGCCGGTCGCCAGCCCCATAACCACCGCCAGCGCCCACGTCTCCAGGTTCCACCCCGCAAACGTGCCGCCATGACCGATCAGGAAGACCAGAATCTGACCCGCGACGCCCAGCACGAACGACGCAGCCAGCCACACATTGCCGGGCGCCGCCGGCACAAACCGCTTCACGAACTCGATGAGGCCCACGATGAGGGGCAACAGCACCACGCCCCCGATAGCTACGGTTCCCTGTTCCATCTTCCGCCTCCTTATGTCACTGGAATTACGTACCACTGCACGCAGTAACCAACGGACACGGCCGCCGATAAATTCAGCAGGAGCGGCTGGTTGTCCCGGCCCTCCATGTGATCGGGCACCTGAAAGTCCAGGCGGCCCACAGCACCGACATCAAACAAATAGAACTTCCACACCTTACGATTGCCCCATTTGACTGTCACCGTGACTGGGTCACTGCCCTGATTCTGGACTTGTAACTTGGCGACGATATACTGCTGACCGCTGCCGGGCGCCGCCAGCGCCACGTTATCGCCGGCGCTGGCCACCGTCCCAATCATCCACTCCTGCACCGCGGCATAGCGGTCCCAGGCCGTCAGGCTCAGCGGCAATCCGTTGCCGGTCAGTCGCACAGGCCGCACCGCGTAGTTCGCATCCAACACGTGCACCAGTACTGGGTCTGCTATTGTCATGTCTCACCTCACTGAGAATCGTGCGCTGCGCTCAGTCCGGCAAACATCTGCTGCACCCGGCGTTGAAAATAGCGCCTGGTCGCCGGATCCTCGAATGCCCGCTGCATGAAATGCCAGCCCCGCATCCCGCGCACGGAGCGGGCGAAATTGAGATACACATCGCGCCGCTGGTTGCGCACGAAGCGGCCGCTCCGCCGCCCCAGGCCCGCCGCGATGATGACCGCGGCCGGCCCAGCGGCGCCACCCGTCGAGCGCCAGGCCAAAGCCCGCGCATTCTTGGGCCGGATGCGCTGCCCGGTGCGCCCGTAGATGCCGGTGCCATACTCGACATGCTTGGCGTAGTGCAGGTTCGTGCCCACATAGACCGTGGCCGTGCGGCCCGCCTGCTGCACGTCACTGACCGCAATGCTGCGCCCCAGTGTGCCCGTGCGGCGATACGACGACGAATCGCCCTTTTCCGGATAGCGCGCCGCTTTGGCCCGCACATACTGGCCCAGATCGCGCAGCGCCGTGTGCAGCTCGGTGCGCACTTCCGCCGCACGGGGCAAGTTACTCTGCGTCCATTGCACCGGCATCAGATAGCCTCTTCCAACTCGCGCGTATCCGCCGTCTTCCAGCAGCGGCAGCCAGGATGGCCGGGCATCGTGTACAATTGCCCGTCGTCGGGATTCAGGTAGCGCCCCGTCGCTGCATCGCCGCGCGCGCCCAGCCCGTCATCGGCTTGCCCCAACGCCCGACAGATCGGGCACACCAACTCGTCCTGCGCGGTCACCCACCGGCTGTGGCGCAGGCCGGCCGCGCGCAACTCAGCATCCCGGCTCTCCGCATAGATCGCGGTCACCTCGGTCGCCGCGATCAACTGCGCCCGATCACGCACGCGCGGATACGGGTTGGTCGGTACCAGCCGGCGCACCCGTTCGACCAGGGTCGGGAAATCATCCGGGCTGCGGATCCATTGGGCGATCGTCTGCCCCAACTGCTGGCGGGTGGCGGCGGTCAGATCCTTGATTTTCGGACATATCCAGGTCTCGGCCAGGTTCGCCGCCAGGCTGTCGAACACCGTCCAATCCACCTGCTCCACCAGCGCCGCAATCTCAGCCGCGGCCGCAGCCAACGCCCCGCCCCAGAGCTCAGTCAGCAGCTCAACCAGCGCCAGCCGCAGCCGCTCCTCTTCCGCGTGCCAGTCCACCGGCAACTCAAGCTGCGTCAGCTCTTCTTTCGCCTGCTCCCGCTGCGCGGCCGCCAACGCCGCCTGGTTCGCTGCCAGCCACGCGGCCAACTGCTCGGCCAGCGGCGCCCAATACGCACGCAGCGCCGCCGCCAACGCGTCCTCGGCCTGCCGGCGTTGCGCGTCCAATGGATCAACGCCCGTGTTAACCCGCCGCCGGCCGCCAGCCTTGCTCGCCAGCCGGCTGTAGTGCCGCGGCGGCCACAGCCGGGTCATGTCACCGGCCCGGTTGATCGCCACCAGGTCTTCCCCGCGCCCCAGCTCGGCGCGGGCCGCCTTCGCCGCAATCGTCTCAATCACCACGTCGCCCAGCGCGCCGGCCCACTCCGGCAACACACCCTGCTCGGCCAGGAGACGCCGGGCCTCCTCAGCCGTAATCAGCCCGGCGCCGGTCGCCATGGCCGGCTCCCACATCTGGCGCACGTTCTGCACGAACTGCGCCTGGATGCGCACCCGCAGCAGATCATCCTCCGAGTCGCGCAGATCGAAGGCAAATTCCAGGCCCGCCGGCAGGATGTCCCAGTTAATCGCCCGTTCGATTTTGGCGATCAACTGGCCGAAGCCCTTGCCCTTCGCCTTCTCGGCCTGGATCTCCGCCTCCTTGCCCGAGCCCAACGGCCCCTGGGACACCGGCCAGAACTCGCGCGGATCCACCCCGAAATCGAGCGCCAACACGTAGATATACTGCGTCACGATCTCGTTGCGGTTCCAGTGGCTCGGCAGCGTGGAAAACGGCGTCAGGTTCACGTCGATCTGCTGCAGGGGGTTGCTTTGCGCCGCCAGCCAGAGCACGCCCTTGAAGGTCAGCTCCTCCTTCGACTTGCGCTTGGTCTCGTACAGGTCATACGCCTCGGCCAACTCGGCCATGGTCAACCCGGTCACCGCAGCGACGCCTTGGGGCGGCAAGTCGGACAGCTGCTCTTCTTCGTAGCGATAGAGCGCCATGAGCAGCTGCGACGCCTTGAGCGCCCGCGACACCGCACACAAACCAAGCCCGCGCCGGGTCTCGTCTGGACTGCGCAAATCCACGATGCGGGAGAAGTCCAGGGGCCGGAGGGGCATCGGCCGGCCTTTGCCGGCGCTGGGGCTGTAGGTCAACGGCGCCTGGACGTTGCCGGTCAACGCCAGGCGACTGGCGTCAAGGTGGTACAAGCCAGCCACCGGCCCGTTCTGCCCCTCACGCGCCAGCTCGAGCACGCCGCCCAGGTCTACAGTCAGGTAGTCCTGGAGCCAGGGGTCCAACAGCATCGGCCAACCTGCGCCGTCTTCGGCCTCGCCAAGCAGCGCGTGGTAACGCCCGACTCTATTGCGACCACCGATGATCTGCCAGTCCAGCGCCGCCGCCTTCGAGACGATGGTCGCCACCGCGCCAGAAAGGATCGGCTCCTCGCGCACCACTCGCCGCAGGCTGGCCGGCCGGCCCGGCTGGCCCCAATGCGGCACCGCGTCCTGCCGGCCGCTCAACGATTCCATGAACGTCCAGAAGAAGGCGCTGCCGCTGCCGCTGTCGCCGCGCGTCTCGCTGAAGCGCGGCTGGCGACTGAGGGTGTTGACCTTGTCTGCCACCTAGAACATCCTCGCCGTCCCGCCCACGGCCGCCGGCGCAAAGGTCAGCGCCAACGCATCGGCCTTATCGGGCGAACGCCCCAATAATTCCTTCATCGTCTCTTTCGCCATCACCCGGATCACCCCTTTGGCCGTCGTGTACGTCGGCGTCGCCAGCTCCTCGGCCAGTTCAGCGTCCGGCGGCAACATCGCGCCGGGGTCCGTCCGCAGCCATTCCCGCACCGCCCACCACAGCTGATCGCGCAGGATGCCGAACACGCCCTGCTCGGTCGCTACGCTGGGGCTGGAGGCGACCTTGACGCTATTCGCCCGACAACCCTGGCGCACCATGTGCGGCCCCACGCCCGCGCCCACCCCGGTGGCGTCCACGTGTGCCTGGCCCGCGCCGCGTTGCTTGTAGAGCTCCGCACCGCGCGCCCCGGTGACAATCGGATCCACGCCCCGCCAGGTGACGACCCGCGCCACCCACCCGCCATACCGGAACAGGGCTACGTTGCTGTCAGCCCCAAACTCCGCCACGTCCAGGCCCATGAGCGGCTGCGTGCCGGCCGGCGGCTGCTCACCGTGCGTCGCCACATAGGCCTCCCACCGGGATCGAGCCGCGTCGACCCAGGCCTTGGAAATCAACTGCGTCGTAGCCTGGGTCGGGTACTGGCCGAGCACCATGTACCACAACGCCGGCTCGGTCACCTGCCGGCTGCCCGGCGGCAGCGGCGGATACGCCTGGCCGTTCAGCCCGGTGGCCACGGCCCCCACCAGGAAATCCGGGACCGTGAAGCACTCGTGGTCGGGCGCTTCGCCCGGCGCCAGCGGCCGGCTCCACTGGTTGATGCGGCGCACCACAACTTCCCGGCTCACCGCGCCGGGAATGCGGTCCACCCCCTCGACCACGTTCGGGTGGCGCAGCGCCGACAGCTCGATCACCTGGGCCCGGCCGTCGCGCTCCATGCGGTACACCGGCCCGCTTTCCGACCGGGGGTTGAACATCACCAGCAGCCGGGCGTGGCCGCCCGACATGCACGATTCAATGCCCCGGTACACCTCCTCCGGCACCGCGTCGCCCTCGTCCACGATGAACAGCAGGTGCGGCGCGTGCTTGCCGGAGAAGCGCGCTTCCCGCTGCGCCGGCGTGCCGGCCGTGGGAATGGTGACGCCGGTGATGAACGACTGCGCGCTGCGGGCGATGTGCATATCCGCGCGCACCTGGCAGCCGGCGAACAGCTCAGGCCGGCGCATGGTCAGCCCGCCGATCTCGCCCCACAGCAGCCGGCGCAGGTTGTCCTCCGGCGGCGCGGCCGCGGTGTACACCTGCGCGTCCGGGTAGGCCAGGAAGAACCACACGGCCAGCCGGGCCGCGGCGTGGGTCTTGCCCACCGCGTTGCCGCTCTTGGCAATGACCACCGGCTGCGCGCACACCGCCTGCATCAGGCGCTGCACATCGGCGGTATAGCCCTCGCCGAGCACCTGCTGCCCGAAGCCGACCGGGTCGGCATAGTCTGGTAAAGAGCTGCTGGCTGACCGGCTGTGCAGGCGGGCGCGCAACTGCGTGCGCGCCGCCAATATCGCTTTAGCCTGGTCGGCCGGAGAAACCGCCATGACGCAACACCTTGAGCGGATCCTCGCCGTTGGCAATACGCTCCAACTGCGCATCGCTCAACTGGGCGTAATCAATAATGCCCAACGGCGTCGCCTCCTTCTTGGGCTGCCGGCCCCCGGTCTCCTGCGCCAGATCGGCCAGGGCGCCGCGCAATTGCTCGATCAGCGGGGCGTTGAAGCGTTCGATGTCCACCACCTGAAAGCTTTCACCTCCGCCCAGGCCCTTTACGTCGCGCAGCCACAGCTTCGGCCGCTTGCCGTCCGGCAGCGTTTCGTAATATTGCGCCAGCAGATCTGCAACCAATTGCTCCAGCGCCAGCACCCGCTCGTAATCCAGGGCCAGCCCGCTCTCCATGATTTGCCGGCGGTGCGCATCTTTTTGCGCCTCGATCTGCGCATCGTATGCGGCGGCGCGCCCCACCCAGCCATAGCGCGCGGACCACTCCTGCAGTACCCGCAAATTCCGTGTTGGCGGCAAAACCGACGTAGATCCGACGTAGTCATGACGCAGTTTTGCCAGTGACCGGGCCGGCCCCAGACGCAGATAATCATTGCAGGCAATGACCGCCCGCCGCGTTTCGCGCGGGTTGCGCTCACCTGCCAATAGCTCGACCTCTGTCATCAGCGTTGCCCTTACTTAACCTTCCGCCAGATCGACCGCCGCTTCGTGCATGGCGGCTTGGTCTTGCCTCGAAGTTTTGCTTCCCCGCCCACTGCGGCGCCTCCACGCCAACCCACCGCACACAAAATGTTCGGCTATTCTGCTGGCCACGGGCGGAAGTACAACCCGCGGCCGTTACTGGTGCCGGCGCGTGGCCGGTCAGCTGCCCCCCAGCGGAGACGAGCAGGTCTGCGCACTCGACCTTGTACGTGGCTTCTTGTACGCGGGAAGGAGAAAACCCGGTCCGCCCCGTATTTGGCGCTGCCCGGCGGCACTGCCCACCGCGCTCCGCCCATCTCCGCCCCCCAAGGAGGAAGACACCATGTCCAAGCATAAAATAGCACAGGCGAGTGAAGACATTCTTCACACGCCTGCATTTGGGTAAAAATTGGCCGCAAATTATTCGTCGCAGTACCGCCAAACTCCATCACCGCATTGGCGGACCGGTGCGACCCGGCTGATCGCTTCCATCAGGTAATACGCCCCCCGGCGGCTCAGCCGGGCCTCATGCGCCACCTCGCGCACCGTCAAGCCCATGCGCAGCGCAACCAGCAAGTAGGTGACCCGCGCGGCGCGCTCCCAGGCGGTCATCTCAGCCGGCGGCTCACTCATCGCGGGAACTCCCGCCACAGCCGGCCGTCCAGAGCCGGCTCCGTGCCGGGATATAGGCCCCCGCTTTGCTTGAAGAAAAATGCCACCCCCGCCGCCTGACATTGGTCGCGCAGGTCGGCCGCCCAGGCCAGGTCGAACGGCCGCCGGCGCGGGCCGCTCTCCCCGCCGACGATCACCCAGTCCAGCCCCGCCAGCCAGGGCCGCAGGTCGAGCGGTTCCAGCAGCGGCTCGGCGCTCACGAAGCGCACCGCGGCCGGCGTCGCCAGCAGCTCCGGCAACCGTCGCGCCGCGAGCGCCTGCGTCTCCACGGTCACACCGGCCCAGAGGTTCGGCAGGGGGGCCGGCGTCCCCTGCGCCAGGTCGAAGTGCAACAGCCCCGCCCGCTTCGTCAGCACTTGCCAGTCCACATCCGGCCGGGCCTGGGCCAGGGCCAGGAAGTCCTTGAGTACCGCCGTGGGCGACATGGGGTGAAACAGGTCGCCCAGATCCACCACGAACGCCAGCGGCCGGCCGCCCGGCCCCCGGCGGAAGGGCGCGTCCCCGGCGGCAAACTGCGCCGTGCGCAGCCGCGCCAGCTTGGCCGGCTGATAAGTGATGTCCGCAAAATTGCGCCCGCCCCGGTCTTGGATGATGCGCCGGGCGTAGCAGTTGGCGCACCCCTCGCTGGCCGCGGTGCAGCCGATGAGGAAATTCAGGTCGCCGCCGGAAAAATCAGTCCACGCAATGGTTGAACGTTTCAGCATTGTCGGTCTCCGTGTGGTGGCATGTGTGTGCCAGGCGCTGCATTTGGCTAGGCGCTCTGGTGTGTGCGGGCGCGCGCAGCCGCGCTGTCTAAGTGCGCGATCAAGCCGTGTTGCTTGACGATCTGATCTACTGGCAGCCGCCAGTCAGCCAAGTCCTGAATGGCCTGCAAGAAGGTGATCGCCTGGTCACGTTTGAAACGCCCGCGGATTAACATGTGTGAACCGGCGTGATACACGCCCCAGCCGGCCGGTGTGTGCCGGACGTAAAGGGGAAACGCTACGTCGTACTGGGCGCGCGGCACGTAGGTCGGCACGGCTGCACCGTTGACTGCGCGCCACAACACGCGCACCTCAGTGACCAGGTCTCTAACCATGCAACTGCTCCTTGAGCCAAAGCCGATCCCGAAATGACAGTGGCTTCTGCTCAGCCGACCATTTTTCCACCGCGGCCTGCACTTCCCCGATCGTCATATCTGTGATCGCAACAACACCCGCCGGCGGCTCTGACGGACGTTTGTCGCCAGTGCGCCAACCGCAGCGCTGACATTGCCACCAGTACCCCAAAAACGGGGAAGTCGCGCGCCATTCACGCAATGGCATCTGGTGGCCCAACAAGCCGCACAGCCATTGACCGACCCGGCAAACCAGCATACTACAGCTCCCGGCCTGCACAATACAGCAACTTTTTCGTGGCGATCTCCGTCACCTAGTACAGCGGATGGCCGAGCCGCTTCAGCAAATCCAGATGGTCGGCGCACAGATACGCGTACCCCGTGACTTGGGGCTCGCACTTCGGCCAGACCAGGTACGCCGCTGGGTGCGAACAGGGAACAGGAAACGGAGGATAACCGAAGGGCGCGAGGCCTGCGCATGAAAATGCGCCAGAGCCGGCGGGCTGTGACCCCGCCGGCTCTGGCGTGACATCATCCGGATCCGGGTGCAGCTCGCTGATACCGTTGAACACCTCGAACACATAGCGAATCATGGCGGCCAAGTGGTACGCCGCGCTGCCAACCTCGTCCACGCACTGTGGAGGCCAGGTCTGGCGTTCCTCATCGCGCACGTGAGCCAACCCTACCTTGCGGAGCGCCGCCCAAGCGTGGCTGCCGTGCTCCGCCGCCACCCCCAACACCTCGCGCCAGCGGTCAGGCGTCAATGGGAATCTATCACTCATGGTCAAAACCTCCGTGTAGCTTACGCTTCCGCGTCATACGGCGAGCTGCCCAACAGGCCCGCCGTCACGTCCGCCACGCGCTGGACGTCGCACGCGGCTGCCGCCGCGACCTCCTCCACACTCAGCCGCGCGGTAATGTCCGCCGGGGTGACGACCAGCCGATCCCGCACATTCGCCACCAGCAGCCGATCATCCGCCTGTCGGCGCACCAAGCACACCAACGGCTGATACGCGTCCGGCACTGGACTGACCCGCACCCGCAGCCATTGCCCAGGCTTCCACGTTTCCGACTGGGCGAATAAGGTTAGTTGTTGCACGTTTCCCCCTCCGCGCGTAAGCGCGTGTTGTCATCTTTTAGCACAGCCGGTCTATTACACCAGGCGCACGTGAGTTGGTCGTTAGCGTCGCTAACGAATAGCCCTGGCGTTTTCCCGCATGTACAAGGCAGATAGCGCCAGGGCACGTTTTCGTTGAAAGTATCGCGCAGCATCTTGACGAAATACTCATACTCATAGGGGCAGCCGCAGGCCGGGCAATGCGCGTGCTCGCCTGGAGGTATGGAGTACTCCGTTCGGCACAACGGGCAGGTCATCTTACGCATGAGCCACCTCTCAGCCACGCCTTCAACGTCGTTGCCCGCATTCCTGTGCCGCCCGCCGCCACT
>DAOUAT010000598.1:0-12105 GCA_034433275.1 Anaerolineae bacterium | reverse complement strand
GACCTGGCGCTGCTGTGGGACGACGTCAAATACAGCGCGCTGATCTGCCTGGTGGACGCGGTGCGCCACGGCTGCACCACACTGATTGACCACCACGCCAGCCCCAACGCCATTGACGGCAGCCTGGACATCATCGCGGACGCGGTCAAGGAGACGGGCCTCCGGGCCAGCCTGTGCTACGAGGTCACCGACCGCAACGGCGCGGCGGGCGCGAAGGCCGGCATCGCGGAGAACGTCCGCTTCCTCAAGCGCTGTCGCCGGGAGCAGGACCCGCAGTTGAGCGCATCTTTCGGGCTGCACGCCGCCTTCACCGTGTCGGACGACACATTGGAGGCCAGCGCGGCAGCCGCTTCCAGCCTGAGCACCGGCTTCCACATCCACGTCGCCGAAGACAAGGCCGACCAGGATTTCAGCCTGCGCGAGTACAACATGTGTGTGGTCGAACGGCTGAACCGGCTGGGCATCCTCGGCTCGAAGTCCATCGCCGTGCATTGCGTCCACCTGGACGAATACGAAAAGGACATCCTGTACCAGACCGGCACGCTGGTGACGCATCAGCCGCGCTCGAACATGAACAACGCGGTGGGCCTGCCCGATGTGGCCGGGATGCTCAAGCGCGGCATCCCCGTGGCGCTGGGCAACGATGGCTTCTCCAACTGCATGTTGGACGAGATGAAGGCCGCCTACCTGGCGCACAAGCACAACAGCCGCAACCCCCAGGCCATGCCCGGCGACGTCGTGCTGCGGATGGCCTACCCGAACAACGCCAATCTAGCGAAACGCTTCTTCCCGAAGCCGGTGGGCGAGCTGGCGCCGGGCGCGTTCGCCGACATCATGCTGCTGGACTACGCCCCGCCGACACCGCTGAGCGCCGGCAACCTGCCCTGGCAGCTCCTCTTCGGCGTGGACGGCGCGCACGTCACCCACACCATCGCCTCGGGCAAGGTGTTGATGGCCGATAAGCAGCTCACCACGCTGGACGAAGAAGCCATCATGGCCAAGGCGCGGGAACTGGCGGTGGGGGTGTGGAAGCGGGTGGGGTGACGGACGACGGACGACGAAAGACCAACGTTGACGGCCGCCTTCGTCGTTCGTCAGCCGTCCTTCGTCATGACAAGGAGGCTCCCATGTCCGAAAAAGCATTCTCCTGGGTTCGTGTACTCGAAGCCGGCGAGCTGACTGAAATGCAACTTGAAACACTTCAGGCAGCACTTGACAGCGGCCAGGCCGACTCGCTGTTTGCGGCCGCGCAGTTATTAGACTACGAAGCAACACACAAAGCCGGCGAGGAGCCGGGGCCGCTCGCATTCTAGACGAACAACGAAAGACCGATGACAAGGTCCCACGGGATGCTTTTCGTCCTTCGTCGTCCGTCTTTCGTCAATCAGAGAGGTCAACCATGTGGCACCACTACTACGCGCCAACCAGCGTCGCTGAGGCGCTGGACTTGCTGGCGAAGCACACCGACGCTCGGCTCATCGCGGGCGGCACCGACCTGATCCTGGAGATCGAGCGCGGGGTCCGCACGCCGGAGACCATCATTGACGTGTCACGCATCCCCGGGCTGAACGCCATCCAGCGCGAGAACGGCACGTTCCACCTGGGCGCCAACGTCACGCACAACCAAGTGGTCGGCGCGGCCGACGCGGTGGCGGGCGCCTTCCCGCTGGCGCGCGCCTGCTGGCTCGTCGGTGCGCCGCAGATCCGCAACCGCGGCACCGTGGCGGGCAACTGCGTCACCGCCAGCCCGGCCAACGACACCATCGCGCCGCTGTGGGCCATGGACGCCACCTTCACGGTCGCCAGCCGCGACCGCGGGGAGCGCACCCTGACCTGCGCCGAGTTCTTCAGAGGCGTGCGCCAGACCGCGCTCCAGCCCGACGAGATGTTGGTGCGCATCAACGTCCCGGCCCTCAGACCTGCTGAACGCGGCACCTTCCTCAAGCTCGGCCTCCGCCAGGCCCAGGCTATCAGCGTGGTAAACGTTGCAGTGGTTGTCGAGTTTCCTGACGATCACGCATCACGCACCACGCATCACGTTTCACGTGCCCGCATCGCCCTCGGCTCCGTCGCGCCCACCATCATCCGCGCGACCGAGGCGGAAGCGTACCTGGCGGGCAAAGAGCTGACCGACGAGGTCATCGCCCATGCCGCTGAGCTGACCGCGGCCGCCGCCCGCCCCATCTCCGACGTGCGCGGCAGCGCCGAGTACCGCCGCGACATGGTGCGCGTGCTGACCGAGCGGGCGCTGCGTCAGTTGCGCGACGGCACGGAGCGGGCCGATTGGCCGGAGCGGCCGGTGTTGCTGCAGGGGGCTGCGAATCAGCGAATCAGCGAATCAGCGAAGCTGATGGCGTCAATACCCAATCCCCAATCCCCAATATCGCTAATCTTGAACGGCAAACCGACGACCCTGCCCAACGCCCACGGCAAGACGCTGCTGCGCGCGCTGCGCGAGGACGCCGGACTGACCGGGACGAAGGAGGGGTGTGCGGAGGGGGAGTGCGGCGCGTGTACGGTCTGGCTCGACGGCGTGGCGGTGATGAGCTGCCTGGTGCCGGCCGAGCGCGCCGAGGGGTGCGAGGTGGTTACGGTGGAAGGGTTGGCGGACCTAACCCCCCAGCCCCCTTCCCTGGGAGGGAAGGGGGAGCCCGGCTCCCCTCTCCTCGCAGGAGAGGGGTTGGGGGTGAGGTCGCTCGCAGGAGAGGGGTCGGGGGAGAGGTTGCACCCGATCCAGCAAGCCTTCATAGATGCGGCCGCCGTCCAGTGCGGCTACTGCACACCGGGCCTGCTGATGTCGGCAGCCAACCTGCTGGAAGAAGTCCCGCAGCCGACGGCCGACCAGGTCAAGCAGGCGTTGACGGGCAACCTGTGCCGGTGTACGGGGTATTACAAGATCTTGGATGCGGTTGCTGAAGCTGCCAACATTGTGGCGCAATCGGTTACTTGACGAAAGGCGTTCGCGATGTTTTTGATGGGCCTACGGCATCTTGTGAGCGCTGAGTGGTGTATAATGATGTTGTTCAGGAGGCCAAAATGACTGTCCAAACGATCACGCTGCGATTACCGGAGAGCTTATATCTGCGCTTTCAGCAAGCAGCACGCGCCACCCGCCGCTCACTCGATGATGTGTTGCTCCACGCCGTGCAAGTGGGCAGCCCGCCCAGTTGGGACGACGCTCCGGCTGAATTCCAGGCAGACCTGGCAGCGCTCGATCGTCTTGACGACGAGGCGCTGTGGCATCTTGCGCGCAGCCGGAAAACAGCCACCGACATGGCACGGTATCAGGAGTTGCTAGACAAGAACGCCAATGGCCTTCTGATGCCCGCAGAACGCGAGGAATTGACAGAGCTACGCCAGGAGTATGATCGCATGATGCTGTGCAAAGCCCATGCGGCAGCTCTACTCCGCTGGCGCGGTCATCCTATGCCGCCGGCCGAAAGGTTGCAGAACACACTATGAGCGGCCGACGCCTACCAGCGGCGTTGCGAGAGCAGCTCCTGGCCGCCGACGACCAAAGATGCGCATATTGCCACACAACCGAGGCAAATACCGGTCAACCAATGACGCTTGACCACGTTGTTGCTGAAGCCCGCGGCGGCCAGACTGTGTTTGCCAACCTCTGCTTTGCTTGTCGGCGCTGCAATGAATTCAAGGGTGACGCTGTAACCGGACGAGACCCCTTGACTGACGCCGCTGTGCCGTTGTTTAATCCGCGTGTTCATTACTGGAGTGAACACTTTGCCTGGGACGCTTCCGGCACGCGCTTGATTGGCTTGACGGCAATCGGTCGGGCGACGATCCTGGCGCTTAACATGAACAATGCCATTATCGTGGATGCCAGGCGGCGCTGGGTAAGCGCGGGCTGGCATCCAGGCGAGCCACAGTAGTTGTCTCCCACAAGATCACGATAGGAAATCCTATGTCCCAAACAGCGATTGGTCATAACCTACCGCGCATAGACGCCCCCGGCAAAGTCACCGGCCAGACCCTCTACCCCGGCGACATTACCTATCCCGACATGCTGCACATGGCGACCCTGTTTTCCAACAGGCCCCATGCGCGCATCTTGAGCATTGACACATCGGCGGCCGAGGCTGCGCCGGGCGTGGTGGCCGTGTTCACGGCGCGTGACGTACCGGCCAACCTCTACGGCCTGCAAATCAAAGACCAGCCGGTGCTGTGCGGCCCCGGCTCAGACGCGCCCGGCGCCGACGTGGTGCGTTGCGTGGGCGACCAGATCGCGCTGGTCGTCGCCGAGACCGAGGTCCAGGCGCGCGCGGCGTGCAAGCTGATCCGCCTCGAGTGGGAGGACCTGCCGGTCATCACCGATCCCGAAATCGCCGCGCCCTCGCTGGCCGGGCCAGACCTGACAGGTCTCGGAGACCTGTCAGGTCTTCCGTCAGGTCTTCCGTCGGGAGTCCCCCAGCTCCACCCCAACTGCGCCGACAACGTCTGCTACGGTTACCGCATCCGCAAGGGCGACGTCGTCGCCGGGTTCCGTGACGCCGACGTCATCATCGAGGGCGTCTATCAGACCCCGGTGCAGGAGCACGCCTACCTCCAGCCCGAAGCCGGCGTGGCCTACATTGACGAGACCGGCCGCGTCACCGTGGAAGTGGCCGGGCAATGGACCCACGAAGACCAGAAACAGATCGCCCACGCGCTGGCGATTCCGGTTGACGAGGTGCGCGTGATCTACCCGGCCATCGGCGGCGCGTTCGGCGGCCGCGAGGACATGTCGGTGCAGATCACGCTGGCGTTGGCGGCCTGGCGGCTGGCGCAGCGCGGCATCAAGCGGCCCGTGAAGACGATCTGGACCCGCGAGGAGTCCATCATCGGCCACGGCAAGCGCCACGCCATGAAGTTCTACACCCGGTGGGGCGCCAAACGCGACGGCAAACTGACCGCGGTGCAGGTCAAGGTGATCGCCGACGGCGGCGCGTACATGTACACCAGCAACAAGGTGCTGGGCAACACCACGCTGACCTGCGCAGGGCCATACGACATCCCCAACGTCGCTATTGACACGCACGCGGTCTACACCAACAACGTGCCGGGCGCGGCCTACCGCGGCTTCGGCGGACCGCAGGGCCACTTCGCCGCCGAAAGCCAGATGGACAAACTGGCCGAGGCGCTGGGCATGGACCCGGTGGAGATCCGGCTGCGGAACATCTTGACCGAGGAGAGCCTGCTCACCGTCGGCACCCCCATCCCCGGCGGCGTCGGCCTGACCGCCACCATCGTCGCCGCGGCGAAGGCGGCCGGCTGGACGCAGGATGAGGCGGGGCGGTGGCATAGGCCAGCGAATCAGCGAATCAGTGAATCAGTGAATGACGAATCAACGGGAGGTACAAATCGCCAATCGTCATTCGCCATTCGCCGTGGCATCGGCTTCGCCGCCGGCTTCAAAAACGTCGGCTTCTCCTTCGGCTACCCGGAGAACAGCTACGCCCGCGTCGAGCTGCGCGGGGGCGCGGAGATCGCCGAAGCGACGGTCTACTTCGCCGGTGCAGACTGCGGCCAGGGCAACCACACGGTCATCGCCCAGGTGGCGGCCGAGGTGACGGGCGCGCCGTTCGGGCGGGTCAAAGTCATCGCGTCCGACACGGCGCAGATGGGCAACAGCGGCAGCGCGTCGGCTTCGCGGCTCACCTACATGTCGGGCAACGCGGTGAAGGGCGCTGCGGAGAAGGCACTCGCCGCCTGGCGCAACGAAGAGCGGCCGGCCGTGGGCGAGCACGTCTACCTGGCGCCCAAGACCACCAAGCTCGACCCCCAGACGGGCCAGGGGATGCCCAACTTCGCCTATGGTTACGTGGCCCAGGTCGCTCTCGTCGCCGTGGACACCGAGACCGGCCAGGTCAAGGTGGAGCGCTTCATCAGCGCCGACGACGTGGGCCAGGCCATCAACCCGCAGCAGGTGACGGGCCAGATCGAAGGCGCGGCCGTGCAGGCGTTGGGCTACGCTGTCCAGGAGGAATGGAAGACGCGGGAGGGTCGCGTGCTCACCGACAAGTTCAGCACCTACCTGATCCCGACCGTGCTGGATGTGCCCGACCAGATGGACGCGATCATCGTCGAGGTGCCCGATCCCAACGGCCCCTTCGGCGCGCGCGGCATGGGCGAGATGCCCTTCCTGCCCGCGGCCGCCGCCGTCTGCGCGGCGGTGTACGACGCCACCGGCGTCCGCTTCAATGAGTTCCCGTTGACGCCGGAGCGGGTGTGGCGGGGGCTGAAGGGAAAGTAGGGGGCGATGCTGATCGCTGATGATGAATTCGCTCTGATGAAAGAAGGAGTTTCGACAACTGTTCAGCCGTAGCGGAGCATCCTGAGCGGAGTGGCGGTGTTGTTCTCGCCACGTAGTCGAAGGATGCGGAGCGATCTTGACTCAAAGCCGCATCCTTCGACTGCACTCCGCTAACACCGCTCCGTTCCGCTCAGGATGCTCAGATTCTGGCCCCAGCCTGAATAGTTACGAGTTTCATTGCATTAACTTACCGTTCATGGTAATATATCCGTATGGAATTCACTGAACTAATCAAGGTCGTGGGAGATGAACCGGTCTTTGAGACCGGTTTACTCCTGGCCGGCGATGTGCGGTTGGGCGATGTACGGAAGCAGTTGTCTCGTTGGACGGCGGCGGGCAAGCTCTACCAGTTGCGTCGTGGGGTGTATGCGTTGGCGCCGCCGTTCCAGAAAGTCAAACCGCACCCTTTCACGATCGCCAATCACCTGGCCCACGGCTCCTACGTCAGCTGCCAGTCCGCGCTTGCCTTCTATGGACACATCCCTGAATACACGCCGGTCACTACGAGCGTGACGCCGGGGCGCGCGAGCCGATGGGATACGCCATTGGGCAGCTACGTGTATCGCCGTATCCAGATCAAGTTGCTGCACGGTTATCGCTTAATCGAGGTCGGGGGCGGCCAGCGCGCGTTCGTCGCCATCCCGGAAAAGGCGTTACTCGACCTGATCTATCTTCAACCCGGAGGGGACGCCCCGGAGTATCTGGCTGAACTGCGCCTCCAAAACCTTGACCGGTTGGATCTGAGCGAGCTGGATCGGTTGGCCGGGCGCATCGGTGGCCACAAATTGCACCGCGCGGCTGCGCACGTTCGCGCGCTCGCCCAGAACGAGGCTGAAGCTTACGAGGCGCTATGAAAGAACATCTCGCACAGCTTGTGCGGGCTGCGCCGACCCCTGCCCAGGGCCGCAACACAACGCGTGAGTATCTGCAAGCCCGGATCCTGGCGGCGCTCCAGCGCGCCGGCGCCATGATCCCACTTGCCTTCCACGGTGGCACCGCACTCCGCTTCCTGTACAACAGCCAACGTTATTCGGAAGACCTGGACTTCACACTGGAACGCGCACAGGTAGGATACAACTTTCGCGCCTACCTCCAAGCCGTGCGCTCGGCCCTCACCACTGAAAGCTATGCGGTCGAGTTGAAGGTCAGCGACAACAAGGTTGTTCACAGCGCGTTTGTTTGTTTCGTCGGGCTGCTCAACGAGTTGGGGTTATCACCGTTTCGAGATGAAGTGCTGGCGGTCAAGATCGAGGTGGACACCAACCCGCCGGTCGGTGCAGCCCTGACCACCAGCGTGATCCGCCGTTACGTGCCTTTGCAGCTTCAACACCATGATCGGGCGTCATTGTTTGCCGGCAAGCTCCACGCGATATTGCAGCGCCCCTACACCAAAGGCCGCGATCTTTATGACTTGCTATGGTATCTGTGTGATCCGGGTTGGCCCGGCCCGAACCTGGCGCTGCTCAACAACGCGCTGCAACAAACAAACTGGCCCGGCCCCGGGCTGACCGCGGAGACGTGGCGCGAAGCCGTGGGCGAGCGGCTGCGAACCCTGGCCTGGGATCAACTCGCCGCAGATGTGCAGCCCTTTTTGGAGCCAGGCGCGGATGCGAGGTTGTTGACGCTGGAAAACGTCATGCAAGTGCTGATGCGTGACAGAGATCGTCATGCCTGAACCCATTATCACCAATACTCATTCCGGGAGAACTCACATGCTATCAGATCTCATCCTGAAAAACCGCAGCTACCGCCGCTTTCATCAAGACATCCCCATCAGCCTCGACACCCTGCGCGAACTGATCGCCCTGGCGCGGCTGTCGGCAGCGGCGCGCAACCTGCAGCCGCTGCGCTACGTGCTCTGCGCGGATCGGGCGACCAACGCGGCCGTGTTCGACACGCTGGCCTGGGCCGGCTACCTGAGGGACTGGCCCGGCCCGGTCGAGGGGGAGCGGCCGGCCGCGTACATCGTCGTGCTGCACGACACGACCCTCGGCGGCCAGGCCTACATCGGCGCGGACTACGGCCTGGCGGCGCAGAACATCCTGCTGGGCGCGGTCGAGCGCGGGCTGGGCGGCTGCATCATCGCCTCGGTGCAGCGCGAGAAGCTGCGCGGCATCCTCGCCATCCCCGAGCGCTACGAGATCCTGGTGGTGGTGGCGCTAGGCGCACCGAAGGAGACGGTGGTGGTCGAAGATCTGGCCCCGAACGGCGACATCAAGTACTGGCGCGACGCCGATCAGATGCATCACGTGCCCAAGCGGTCGTTGGACGAGCTCATCCTGGCTGAACGAGGGTAGCCCGATGACGTCACTCGATGTCAGTGCGACGCTCGCCGCGCTGATGGCCGGAAATCAGCGGTTTGCCACCGGCGCCAGCCTGCACCCGCGCCGTTCGGCCGACCGGCGGGTGGAGGTTTCTGGCGCACAGCAGCCTTTCGCGGCCATCCTGGCCTGCTCCGATTCGCGCATACCGCCGGAGATCATCTTCGACTGCGGGCTGGGCGACCTGTTCGTGGTTCGCGTGGCCGGCAACCTGGTGGACGATGTGGTGCTGGGCAGCCTCGAGTTCGCCGTCCTGGCCCTGGGCGTGGAGTTGGTGATGGTCCTGGGGCACACCCGTTGCGGCGCCGTGATTGCCGCGACCGAGGGCAGCGAGCCTCCCGGTCACATCAACGCCCTGGTGGAGCGCATCGGGCCGGCGCTGGCGTGGGCGCGGGGGGGTTCCGCGGGAGACCTGGTGGATGCGACGATCACGGCCAACATCGAAATGAACGCCGCCGCGCTGCGCGCCTCTGAGCCCATCCTGGCCCCCCGCGTCGCCGATGGCCGGCTGCACGTCGTCGGCGCCCGCTACGATTTGGACACCGGATTGGTTCGAATCCTGGACACGTAAAGGAGGGGAGAATGGCTGATCGCGCTGGCGGTTACACCGAATACCGCTTCACAGCAGAGTTCTACGACCACGTCGCGCCCTACGGGGAGCGGCAGGACGTGGCTTTCTTTGTCGAAATGGCGCGGGCGAGCAACGGGCCGGTGCTGGAGGTCGGCTGCGGCACCGGACGGGTGCTGATCCCCACCGCGCGCGCCGGGTTCGAGATTGTTGGGCTGGACCTGTCGCCCTCCATGTTGGCGATCTGCCGCGCGAACCTGGCCGCGGAGCCGGCCGAGGTGCAGGCGCGCGTCCAACTGATTGAAGGCGACATGCGCGAGTTCGACCTGGGCCGCACGTTCGCCCTGATTACCGTGCCGTTTCGCCCATTTCAGCATCTCACCAGCGTCGAAGATCAGATCGCCTGCCTGACCACGCTGCGCCGCCACCTGGCCTCCGGCGGCCGGCTGGTGCTGGATCTGTTCAACCCCTCGCTGCCCTACCTGGCCGACCCGGCGCGGCTAGACGAATTCGGCGAAGAGCCGGAGTTCACCATGCCCGATGGCCGTCGCGTGACCCGCCGGGCGCGCATCGCCGGCCGCGATCTCTTCGGCCAGGTGCAGGACGCTGAGCTGATCTACTACGTGACCCACCCCGACGGCCGGCAGGAGCGCCTGGTGCATGCCTTTCCGATGCGCTACCTGTTCCGCTTCGAGGCCGAGCACCTGCTGGCCCGCTGCGGCTTCGAGATCGAGGCGCTCTACGCCGACTATGATCGGAGCCCCTACGGCTCCAAGTACCCTGGCGAGCTGATCTTCGTGGCGCGGCGACCTGCGTGAACGAAGACTTCTGGCGCGCCCTTGATGAACTGGTGCGCGCGAGCCGGGTGGTTGTTGACCGGCCACGGGGCAGCGCGCACCCGCGCTATCCCGACTTCACCTACCCGTTGGACTACGGCTACCTGGCGGACACGACCGCGGCCGACGGCGGCGGGATTGACGTCTGGGTCGGCTCGCTGCCTGAACGCCGGGTCACAGGGGTCATCGCCACCGTGGACCTGCACAAACGCGACGCTGAGATCAAGATCCTGCTCGCCTGCACGCCTGAAGAGGCCCGCCTCGCCCTGGCGACGCATCAGACCGGCAGCCAGGCGGCTACTATGATCGAGCGTCATTCTGCCCCGGCGGTTGAAACCGCGGCTACCCTTGCAAAGTCCACCTTCGTGGACTAACCGCCAGTCTGCGCAGGCAGACTTCGCAGAGGTGGCCGCGACCTCGGTCGCCCGGTTGCTGGAAGAAAACATCATGACCGACCTCCCCTTCACCTCCCGCCGCTCCCCCGTTTACGGCCGGCGCGGCATGGTGGCCGCATCGCAGCCGTTGGCCGTGGCCGCCGGGCTGGAGATCCTGGCCGCGGGCGGCAACGCGGCAGACGCGGCGGTGGCAACTGCTGCCGCCCTCAACGTGACCGAGCCGACCTCCACCGGCATCGGCGGCGACTGCTTCGCGCTCTATTTCGAGGCCGCCACCGGCCAGGTGACCGCGCTCAACGGCTCGGGCCGCGCGCCGGCCGGGCTGACGCTGGAGCGGCTGCGCCGCGAGGGGTTCGGGGCTGAACTGCCGCCCTACCACGCGCACACCGTCACCGTGCCCGGCGCGTGCGCAGGGTGGTGCGACCTGATCCAGCGCCACGGCCGCCTGCCGCTGGCACGCACCCTGGCCCCGGCCATCCGCCTGGCCGAAGAAGGCTTCCCCGTCGCACCGATCACCGCCCACGCCTGGCAGCGCGGGGCCGAGCGGCAACTGACCCACGCGCCCGGCGGCTGCGAGCTGACCATCGCCGGCCGCGGCCCACGGCCAGGCGAGATCTTCCGCAACCCCGGCCTGGCGCGCACGCTGCAGACGGTGGCCGAGGGCGGCAAGGATGCCTTCTATCGCGGCCGGATCGCCGAAGCCGTCGCCGCGGTCGTCCAGGCCGCGGGCGGCTGCATGACGGTTGAAGACCTGGCGGGCCACACCAGCTCATGGGACGAGCCCATCAGCACCACCTATCGTCCCTTCGGCGCCGCTCAGGGTGAAGGCTTGCGCGTCTGGGAGTGCCCGCCCAACGGCCAAGGGTTGGCCGCGCTGCTGGCGCTGAACATCCTGGAGGGCTTCGACCTGACCGGCATGGACGCGCTGGCCCCTGAGCGCCTGCACCTGGTCATCGAGGCCATGCGCCTGGCCTTCGCCGACGCCCGCTGGTACGTCGCCGACCCCCGATTCACCGATCTGCCAATCGCCCAACTCCTCTCCAAGTCCTATGCCGCCGACCGTCGCCGCCTCATCAACCCGGCCCGCGCGACGCTCGACCAACGCCGCGGCGCCCCGGTCGCCGGCTCCGACACGGTCTACTTCTGCGTCGTGGACGGCGACGGCAACGCGTGCTCGTTCATCAACAGCAACTACATGGGCTTTGGCACAGGCATCGTGCCCGCGGGCTGGGGCTTCACACTGCAAAACCGCGGCCACAACTTCAGCCTGGACCCGGCGCACCCCAACGCCCTCGCGCCCGGCAAGCGGCCCTACCATACGATCATTCCGGGGATGATCACACGGGATCGCAGATGGGAAGATCTATCTGGAATCGAGGCTTCAGCCGGTCTCTCTCGCCAACCAAAGCGACCGGCTAACCCTAAAGGAGGCTGTCGCACAGCCTCGATTCCGGAGGGTGGGCTGAACATAGATTCCACCGACTCCCAATCTCCCAATCCCCAGTCCCCGATCCCCAATACCCTACTTGCCCCCTTCGGCGTGATGGGCGGGTTCATGCAGCCGCAGGGACACGTGCAGGTGGTGCTGGCGCTGGCCGATGACGGGCTGGACCCGCAGGCGGCGCTGGATCGGCCGCGTTTCTGCATCGGCGAGGGCACGGCGGGCGGCGGAGTG
>DAOUAT010000597.1:0-5326 GCA_034433275.1 Anaerolineae bacterium | reverse complement strand
CCAGGACCCAGACGTCCGTCTCGTAATCGCCTGTCAGCCGGCGTTTGACCATGTCGGTCTGTTGCTGGATCGCGTAGTTGACGACGTACCAGATGCCCTTCCAGGTGTCAATGTCCAGCAGGTCAGCGTTGATGTTCTCGCGGAGCCGTCCGAGGAATGACAGCGCGGCGCCCCCGCCGAAGCGCTCCACAGTTTCCTCCAGCAGCCGAGCGAGCCCGTGAGGTGAAAACGGAGGTGGCGTGTATTCGGGTGTGCTTTCCTGCACGCGAGAGATCAGGCGGTCGAGTTCCTCTCGGTATTGATTGGACGATGCCTCCGCAGGGGTGGCTGCAGCGGCCGGGGCTGAGGCGTCTTGGTGGACGCGGCAGAGCGTGGCGCCGGCGAGGGGGCGATTCTTGCAGGGTTTACCGTCCTTGGTCAAAGCAGCGCAGCGGACTTGGGGCGCTTCGCCGTTGCTCATAAGACCTCCTCGCTGGCTTCCTCGCCGATCACTTCTGGTTCGCTTTGGGCCGAGTCGGTGGTGCGTTGCCGGGCGCGCCGGCGCTCCAGGGTCTCGCGCAAGTGCGTCGTGTCATTGGCTGGTCCTGCGCTGGCCCCTGCAAACTGGCGCAACCGTTGGCGGCCCGCGAAATCCTTCAGCGCGTCGGTGGCGCTGTAGCGCGGGACGAAGTTCAGCACATAGCGCATTTTGTTCAGGTCTCCCACCCACGGATACCGCAGATAGTCCAGGGGCAGCGGCCACAGGCGCCCCACGGGCAGGCCCATGCTGGAGAGCACCGGGTTGCTCCAATACGCCGCCAGGTGCACGACCGGCGGGGCCAGCTTGCCGGCCAGCGCCATGAGTTTCGACAGCGGCAGCACGCCCTCCGCGGCCACGTTGAAGACCCCCGGCGCGTTGTGCAGCACCGCGTGAGCCAGCGCTTCGACCACATCATCTTCGTGGATCACCTGCATCAGCGGGTCGAACCCCAGGAGCGTCGGCGTCAACTGGGAGCTCAGGAAGCGGGTCATGGAGGTGTCAGCCTGTGGCCCCACGATGCTGGGAAAGCGCAGCACCGTCAGGCAGAGGTCGGGATTCTGGCCGCGGAAGCCGTTGCAAAACGCTTCAACTTCCAGCAGATCACGCAAGCGGCTCCGTCCGGTCTGGCTGGCCGGGGTGCGTTCCTCGCTGAGGAACGCAGAGTTGTCGGCTCGCGCGCCATAGACCATCATGCTGCTCTTGAAAACGATCTTCTTCACACCGGTCGTTACCGCTGCGCCGAAGATCTTCATCGTGCCCATGACATTCGAGTCGAAGGACGCTTCCGAAGGTCGTGCGTCGTCGCGGAAGGCCAGGTGACAGATGGTATGGATCTGCTCTTCTGAGAGCAGATCAACGACCAGAGGATTGCGGATGTCGGCCTGGATGAAGTCCAGGCCCCGGATGCGTTTGGCCGGTGCGACGCTGTCCAGGCCCAATATGCGGAGGCCTGGCTCGGACACCAAGCGCGCGGCCACCTGAGCGCCCCAGTAGCCGCTGGCGCCCGTGATGAGCACGTTTCTCGGGTGGGTCATACGGCCTTTCCCCTTTCGCCCGCTGTGTGACCTGCGCGACCATGTGCGATGCGGCAAGCCCGCGGCCGGCTCGCCGGGAGTGCGTCTACTTCAGCACCATGTCGCCGTAGCCCTTTTCGCGCAGCAACGCCGGATACACTTTGTAGAGCGGCTCGACGGCCGGCAGCAGCTTGAGCACCTTGGGCAGCGGCCCCTGGACGACAATATCGCGCTTGGCGATGGCGGCCATCAGATTGACCTTGCCTTGCCAGAAAGCGTGCGACACATCGGCCTTCATGGTGAGAATAACATCGGGCTTCAGGGCGCTTGGCCCATGGATGATGTCGCAATGTGCGCCGGGTTGGGTGGGTTTGTCTTTGGCGTTGACCGTGGTCGTGGCCTCGGGGTCGGTGTAGCGAAACTGAATGACGATGCCGCCTGCGGCGATCTTCGGGCCTATCTGGGGATCTTTTTTGGCACGATCCATCAGCTCGCCGACGGTGCCGTAAAAGTGGGTGCTATCTCGGAAGATGCCCATGAGTCATTCTCCTCTGTGAAAGCGAACGGCAACTTGAATTATAGCAAGTCCATTGCGCGACGTCAAATGACTTCGCACGCGTGACACAGTCCGTGAGTTTCACTTTTCCTCTTGACTTCTATGACGCGCTGTGTTATAGTGACGTTATGACGCAATGCGTCATGACGTCACTGGTTGTATCAGTTCCCAACAGTCAGGAGGCATTCACATGACTAACGATGTCGAGAAGACCGTCGAAGCCGCGGTCGAACAAGTTGAGGCGGCCCCGGTTGTGGCCGAGGTGAAAAAGGCAGCCAAGAAAACCACCAAGAAGGCCGCCCAGGCTGTGGCCGAGGTGAAAGAGGCCGTCGTCAGCGCCGCGCCTGGCAACGGCAGCCTGATGGATGAGATCAAGGGCACGGTGAAAGACGTGGCCGAGCAGGTCGAGAAGCTTCCGGTGACCCAGAAGGTGATGGAAGTGGCAAAGGACGTGGCCGGCGAGGTCGAAAAGAACCCCATGGCCGCCAAGGTCCTTGAGCGCGTCAAGACCGCGGCCGACGAGGTCGAGAAGAGCCAGCTCGCCACCAACGTGCGCAAGGCCGTGAAGGACACGGCGATCAGCATCGAGAAGAGCCCGCTGTTGGCTGCTGCGCACCGGGTGCTGCTGGCGGGCGTCGGGGCGGTGGCGCTGGCGCAGGAGGAGATCGAGGATTTCGTGAACCGTCTGGTCGAGCGCGGCGAGGTGGCCGAGGCCGACGGCAAGAAGATGCTCAAGGATGTGCTCGAGAAGCGCAAGTCGGTCCTGGACAAGACCGCCGAGGTCATCGAAAACCCCAAGAAGGCGATTGATGACATGGAGAAGCGCGTCGAAGAGGCCATCGGCAACCTGAACATCCCGACCAAAGACGAGATCGAGGCCCTGGGCGCCAAGATCACCGCGCTGACCAAAAAGGTTGATGAGCTGAAGAAGAACGGCTGAGCCAGGTCGCCGCGCGAAGACAAGGGGGGAGGTGGCGTGCGCCGCCTCCCCTTCTTTGTCAGGCGGGGCGGCCCGGGGGGGCGATTTGCCCGGCGTGTGATTTTGGGTTACTATGGGTCCGAGACGCCTGCCATGCCTCTGATGCGTCCAGGACTGAGCCTATGCCGATTATCAAGCGCTATCCCAACCGCAAACTCTATGACACCGCAGCCAAACAGTACGTGTCCCTCGCCGACCTCGCCCGGCTGATCCGCCAGGGTGAGCCGGTGCAGGTGACCGACCACGCCACCGGGGAAGATGTGACGAACCTGGTGCTGGTGCAGATCATCGTGGAGCAGGAAAAGCAGCAGGGCGGTTTTCTGCCGCTGGCGGTGCTGACCGGGCTGGTCCAATCCGGCGGCAACACCCTGGCGACCTTGCGTCGCAGCCTGACCGCGCCCCTCGACCTGCTGCGCCAGGTGGATGAGGAGATCCAACGGCGGGTGGAGAGCCTGGTCAGCCTGGGTGAGCTGGCGGAGGACGAGGGCCGGCGGCTCATCCAGCGGCTGTTGGCGCAAGGGGGCGAGCGGGCGGAGCCACCGGCGCTCAGCGAGGCGGCCGTGGAACGGAAGCTCCAGGCCCGGAGCCTGCCCACTCGTGCCGATGTGCAGGCGCTCTCTGAGCTGGTGGATAAACTGGCGGTCGAGGTGGAGGCGTTGCGGCGGTCCTGATCGTTTTCGTGCGAGCACAGAGCGGGGGAGGCGCGCTTGACGCACCTCCCCCGCTCGCGTTTTCAGGGAACGGCTCTTGCCCAACCCGCAACGCAGCCTGCACTCCTGTAGCCGCGCATCAGCGTCTTCCAGGGGCGGATCGGCGGGTTCGCGGTGGTTCAGGTTTGGTCATTGCCATTCCAGGCCATCTTGCGCAGCCCGGCCGCCGTTGCGGGCGGAAACCCCAGCCCCAACGCCGTGCCGGCCACGATGACCACCGTGTCGGCCGCGCCGGCATGGCAGGCAGCCGCGGCCGTGCCATCATGGATCAGGCGGACGCGGGGTGCCGATCCGGCCAGCTCAGCGATGGCCCCAGCCAACAGGGGGCGGGCGTCATCCGCCAGCGCCATCAGGGTGGTGTAGAACCCTTGCGCCGGCAGCCGCCCGCCATCCACGTAGGAGGCCACGGCCACCATGATCTCCGCCCTTGGGTGCAGGCCGGCCGCGCGGGCGCGTTGCGCCGTGCCAGCCACCGTCTCGGCCATGAACGCCAGCAGCCAACGGCCGGTCGTCGCGCGGTCGCCGGCGTGGGCGATCTGCCAGTCGAGCGGGATGTCCACCGGCGGAAACGTGTGCATCTCACGGATCGCGTCCCCGACCACGCGTACGCACGCCCGTTTGACGGCCGTGTGGCCGAAGTCCAGGCAGAGCGCGTGGCCGGCCCCGGCCGGCAGGTAACGCGCCGCGCCCAACAGCGGCAGCTCGCGGCCCCACGGGCTGGCCGCGACCCGCGGCTCTTCCGGGCTGCCGGTCTCGGCCAGGAAGCTGCGGGCGTGGGCGACGATGCGCGCGCCCAGGCGGCCGCTCAGCAGCCCGCCGCCCAGCCAGACCTGCTGCACCCGACCCCAGCGCGTCCACTCCTCTGGCCCCCACTCGGCGCGGGCGGCGCGGTTCACGGCATCGCCGCGGCGCAGGGCCAACAGGAGATGGCCCAGGTTGCGCCCCAGCCGCCGGCCGAGCGCCTCGGCCGCGGCGCGTTGGGCCGGGTCAGGGCTGATCAGGCAGGCGTCCACGAAGACGGGCAAGCCGCGGCGTGTTGCCAGCGTATCTTCTGCAAACGCCGGAGGCAGCCGCAGATCTGCTGCCGCCGCCAGCGCATAGCGACCGAGCGCGGCCGCCGACAGCAGGTCGCCCGCCCGCTGCCCGCGCACCTCGTCGTCCAGCGCGCAGCCGGGCAGATCCACGATGGTCACGCGGTTCAACGAGATGTGCGGCGGCGTGGCCGGGATGGGGGAGGTCTCAGGGGGCAGGTCGGCGTTCACGTGATCATATCGGCCGGCAGGTGGGCCACGCGGTTCATGTAGCGCAGGCGGATCCGGCCGCGCTCGCGGAAGCGGATCCAGGTGATGCCGGTGTTGTCGTGGTGGAAGAAGACCGGCGCCGCCAGCGGGATGCCGAACAGCGCGCTGAGCAGCAGGCTGCTGAACCCGCCGTGGGTGATCAGCGCGATGCGCTCAGTGGCGGGCGCGTGAGCGGCGATGTCCTGCAGCGCGGTCGCGACCTGGCACGCCCGCCAGTAGGCGCGTTCCAGCGGCTCTTGCCCCAGGC
>DAOUAT010000596.1:0-1735 GCA_034433275.1 Anaerolineae bacterium | reverse complement strand
CGGCGGCCGGTCCCGTTTCGACTTCGGCATGCCGATTGCCCTCGTTGACCGTTGCCAGCAGATCGTCGAGAGTCGGTTCGTCGTTCCCTTCAGTAGTCGCTGTCGGATCGTATCCGGCTATGGACTCATCGGGCACAGGGCCGTTGTCCGTCTCCATCTTGTTCCCCCGGCGAACACCGGTCCCCACTGCTGTTGTGGAGAGACAAGGCGACGCGAAATCAGCCTAATACTACAGTTGTAATATGGTATGATGACCCTCGACGATGGTGAGGAGGGTCAAGATGGAAGAGATAGAAACCTGGGCATCTGAACTGGATGCGTTGATGGATCGCATTAGAGATCGTTTTGGGCGCGCGGATACGCGTGGACGTGCCAGGAATTACCTCAAGGGACTGCTGAGCCCGGTGGAGCGCAAGAACGGTTGGCAATTGGCCGAGGCTGTTGGCGAGGAAACTCCGTATGGGACACAGCAGTTCCTGTATCGGGCGCGATGGGATGCGGATGGGGTACGCGACGATCTGCGGGAGTACGTGGTGACGCATCTGGGAGATGATCAAGCCGTGCTGGTGGTGGACGAAACCGGCTTTGTAAAGAAAGGCACTCACTCGGCGGGGGTGAAGCGGCAATACAGCGGCACGGCCGGGCGCATTGAGAACTGCCAAATTGGGGTCTTTCTGACGTACGCCACTCGGCGCGGGCAGACTTTCCTGGATCGCGCCTTGTACCTGCCCCGGGAGTGGACGGAGGATCGGGAGCGTTGTCGGCAAGCCGGCATCCCTGATTTGATTGAGTTTAGCACGAAGCCGGAGTTGGCCTGGCAGATGTTGAAACGGGCGGTCGAACACCAAGTACCTTTCGCGTGGGTGACGGGTGACTGCGTCTATGGTGACTACCGCAGCATAAGGCTGTGGCTGGAAACGCAAAGCAAAGGCTATGTGCTGGCTGTCTCGGCCAAAGAGCGTGTCATGCGGGATTGGCAATCGTGGCGGGTGGGTGACTTGTTGGCCCGGCTGCCTGCAGAAGGCTGGACGTGCCTGAGTGCGGGCGAGGGAGCGAAAGGACCGCGGCTCTATGACTGGCTGCTCATCGCATTGAATGCGCCGTTGGTAGATGGCTGGCAACGTTGGCTGCTGGTGCGGCGTAGCCTGAGTGATCCGACTGAGCTGGCGGCCTATGCCTGTTTCGCACCGACTGGCACACCCATGGAGAGACTGGTGCAGATAGCGGGTCGTCGCTGGACGATTGAAGCCTGTTTCGAAACAGCCAAAGGGGTAGTGGGCTTGGATCAGTACGAGGTGCGCAGTTGGACGGGCTGGTATCGCCATATCACTCTGGCCTGCCTGGCCCACGCCCTGCTGAGTGTGGTTCAAGTCAAAGCAAATGGGGTAGCCACCGAGCTGCCAAAAAAGGGGCTGCCGATGCACACGACCCCGAGCAGCATGGCGGCGTTCAAGGCAGGACGCGGCCTCTCGCCCCATTGAGTTTGGCTGAGGTATGTCGGTTGCTGACACGTCTGGTGTGGACATTCATTCCAACTGTCGCGTTCGTGCTGGGATGGTCGCTCTGGCGCCGTCAGCACCAGGCCATGGCAAAGACCTGTCATTACCAAAAACGCTTGAAATCTTCACAATTACAACTGTAGTACTAGGCATAGCTCGCAGCGGCGTGCTCCTGCCGGTCCGTGACCGGCAGCGTGGCTGTACCGTCGGGTCGCGGACCCGACAGGAGCGGAGTT
>DAOUAT010000595.1:0-5678 GCA_034433275.1 Anaerolineae bacterium | reverse complement strand
GCGTCGTTGTGCCGGCCAACGACCGCGTCGAGGTGCGCTTCCCCACCACGACCGCCAGCGCGGGCACGGCGCGGTTCCAGGTGGCGGCGGTCGCGTCATCCAAACCAGGTTTCTCGGAGAAACCTGGTTTGGATGACGCGGGGTTCACCGATGCCGCCACCTTCCAGCTTCCAGTCTACACCCCCGCGACCACCGAGGCGTTCGCGGTCTACGGCGTGCTGGACAAGGGCTCGGTGGCCCAGCCGGTGATCGCGCCGACCGGCGTCTTCACGCAGTTCGGCGGGCTGGAGATCACCACGTCGTCCACCGCGCTGCAGGCGCTGACCGACGCGGTGCTCTACCTGGTGCGCTATCCCTTCGAGTGCTCGGAGCAGATCTCATCCCGCATCATCGCCATCGTGGCGCTGCGGGACGTGCTGACCGCGTTCCGGGCCGACGGGCTGCCGCCGGCGAGCGAGCTGGAGGCCAGCATCGCGCGCGACATCGCGACCCTGCAAGGCCTGCAAAACGGCGACGGCGGCTTCCCGGTCTGGCGCCGCGGGCAGGAATCGTGGCCGTATCACTCGGTCCACGTGGCAAACGCGCTGCAGCGCGCGAAGCTGAAGGGCTACACTGTGCCGCCGGAGATGCTGGAGCAAGCGAAGAACTACCTGCGCAGCATCGAACAGCGTTTCCCGGCCTGGTACGGCGAGGACGCCAAACGAACCATCACTGCCTACGCGTTGAACGTGCGTAAGCTGATGGGCGACGCGGATCCGTCTCGCGCGCGGCGCATGGTGGACGAGGTCGGCCTGGACAAGCTTTCCTTCGAGGCGATCGGCTGGCTGCTGCCGGTGCTGAGCGACGACCCCGGCTCCGCGACCCAGGTCGCCGCGATCCGCCGCCACCTGCTGAACCGAGTGACCGAAACCGCGGGCGCGGCCCACTTCGTCACGAGCTACGGCGACCAGGGCTACGTGCTGCTGCACTCTGACCGCCGGGCCGACGGCATCCTGCTGGACGCGCTCATCGGCGACCAGCCCGACAGCGACCTGATCCCCAAGCTGGTGACCGGCCTGCTGGCCCAGCGCAAGGCCGGCAAGTGGGCCAACACCCAGGAGAACAGCTTCATCCTGCTGGCGCTGGACCGCTACTTCAACACCTACGAGGCGCAGACGCCGGACTTCGTGGCCCGGCTGTGGCTGGGCGCGCAGTACGCGGGCGAGACGGCCTTCCGCGGCCGCACCACGGAATATCGGCAGATCAACGTCCCGATGGCCACCCTGGCGGAGGGCGGGGCCACGGCGCAAAACCTGATCCTGAGCAAAGACGGGCAGGGCCGGCTCTACTACCGGCTGGGGCTGCGCTACGCGCCCAGCGACCTCAGCTTGCCGCCCCTGGACGCGGGCTTCACCGTGACGCGGCGCTACGAGGCGGTGGACGACCCGGCCGACGTCGTACAGGACGCGGACGGGACCTGGCGGATCAAGGCTGGCGCGCGGGTGCGGGTGAAACTGACCATGGTCGCACCGGCCCGGCGCTACCACGTGGCGCTGACCGACCCGCTGCCGGCCGGCCTGGAGGCGCTCAACCCGGCGCTGGCGACCACCGGCACGCTGCCGCAGGATCCGGGCGGCGCAGGGATGGGGTCACCCCGCCCCTACAGGTGGTGGTGGGGCCCGTGGTACGAGCACCAGAACCTGCGCGACCAGCGCGCCGAGGCGTTCGCGTCACTGCTGTGGGAGGGGGTGCACACCTACAGCTACGTGGCCCGCGCCACCACCCCCGGCGTCTTCGTGGTCCCGCCCGCCAAGGCCGAGGAGATGTACGCGCCGGAGACGTTCGGGCGGAGCGGGGTGGATCGGGTGGTCATCAGTGACCCGGAACTGGCGTCACCGGTATCAGTGGGGTTGCCCGATTCATCGTCCAACCTGGTACAGGCCGACGGCGAAAGCCTGGAAGATTTCCTCGCACGCATCGCCGTAACCGAATTCCTGCATAACCAAACTGCCGGCTTGATCGTGCAGTCAACCATCAACGATGCGAACAACCTTCGTCGAGGCGTATCAACGACGCCAAGCAATGTTGAACGATGCTGGCGGTATGAGGAGCAACGATCCATGCCGTGTCCGCAACAGGAGACAGCACAGATCGTGCTCTCCTACGCCAGCAACCCGAACGCACTCAGAGTATATTTCGCTGTCGCCACCTCGAACCCGACCGAAAAGCTAATCATTTTTGATTTGCACAGCGCGCGCAATCCAAAAGACACTATTGATGGTTATCGCGTTGTCTTGAACCATCAGGACGGGCGATGGCGCGAAGGGGCGTTGCGATCCATCTATTGACTTAGCTGCGCCGGACACATCGCACGTGCCCGGCGTTTATCTTTCCGAGCAAGATGCTCATCCTATCCATGACGCGAGGGCCCATGACCAAAGACCTGATCCTTGCTATAGACAACGGCACCCAAAGCGTGCGCGCGCTGGCCTTCGACCTGCAGGGCAACCTGCTGGCGAAGGCGCGTATCCCGGTCACGCCTTACGTCTCGGCGCAGCCGGGCTGGGCCGAGAACGACCCCGACGTGTATTGGGACGCGCTGTGCCAGGCCTGTCAGAGCCTGTGGCGGCAGGCCGAGGCCACGGGCAAGCCGGCGGCCCTGCGCGACCGCATCGCCGGGGTGGCGCTGACCACGCAGCGCTCCACCCTGATCAATGTGGACGAGAACGGCCGGCCGCTGCGCCCCGCCATCGTCTGGCTCGATCAGCGACGCACCGAGGGGCTGAAGCCGGTGGGGGGATTGTGGGGCCTGGCGTTCGCCCTGTCGGGCATGCGGGAGACCGTGGCCTACCTCCAGGCCGAGGCCGAAGCCAACTGGATCCGGGCCCATCAACCCGACATCTGGACGCGCACCCACAAATACCTGCTGCTGTCCGGCTACCTGACCCATCGCCTGGTGGGCCGCTTCGTAGATTCAGCGGGCTGCCAGGTGGCCTACATACCGTTCGACTACAAGAAGTTACGTTGGGCCGGCAAACATGACTGGAAATGGCAGGCCGTGCCCATCGAGCCGCGCGTGCTGCCCGACCTGATCCCGCCGGCCGGCCTGCTGGGCGAGATCACCGAAGCCGCGGCCGCGGCCACCGGCATCCCTGCGGGCTTGCCCCTGATCGCGGCCGCGGCTGACAAAGCGTGCGAAGTGATCGGCGCGGGCTGCCTGGAGCCGCACATCGGCTGCCTGAGCTACGGCACCACCGCCACCATCAACACTACCCATCGCCGTTATGTCGAAGCGATCCCCCTGATCCCGCCCTACCCGGCCGCAGCTCCGGGTGCGTATAGCCTTGAGATCCAGGTCTACCGCGGGTTCTGGATGGTGAGCTGGTTCAAGGAGCAGTTCGGTCAACCGGAACAGCAGTTGGCCGAGGAGCAGGGACTGGAGCCTGAAATCCTGCTGGAACAACTGGTCTCGCAAGCGCCGCCGGGCGCGATGGGGCTGGTGTTGCAGCCGTACTGGTCGCCCGGCCTGAAGGAGCCGGGCCCCGAGGCCAAGGGCGCCATCATCGGCTTCGGGGACGTACACACGCGGGCGCACGTCTACCGGGCCATCCTGGAAGGGCTGGCGTACGCGTTGCGCGAAGGCAAGGAACGCAGCGAAAAGCGCTCGGGCATCGCAGTCACGGAGCTGCGGGTGGCCGGCGGCGGCTCGCAAAGCGACGCGGCCGTGCAGCTCACCGCCGACATCTTCAACCTGCCGGCCGCGCGGCCGCACATCTACGAGACCTCGGGCCTGGGCGCGGCGATCGACGCGGCCGTGGGCCTGGGGCTGCACCCCGACTTCGCGACCGCGGTGGGGGAGATGACGCGCATCAGCCGCGTGTTCGAGCCGGACCCGGCCAACCGCGCCCTCTACGATGGCCTGTATGAGCGCGTCTATAAGAAGCTTTACCGCTACCTGCGGCCGCTGTACGAAGAGATCCGCGAGATCACCGGATACCCTGCTCGCGTCTAGCGCGAACATCGCAGTTGGCCGCGTTCCGGGGCAAGCCCCGGCGTCCACGGAGAAAGACACATGTTCTCTGACATCGTAACCGCCGCCGAGCGCGCCTGGCTGATCGGCCTGCTGATCGCCTGGGCCGCCCTGCTGTTCGGCGGACTGCTGTGGCACGCGCCGCGGCCTGGCCGGGTGGGTCGGATGCCCGTGCAGACGCGCATCCTGTCATCCGCGGCCCTGGTCGTGGCCGGTTGGAGCTGGGCATGGTTCAGCCGGGGTGCAGGTGCGGCCGGCTACGCGACCTGGATCGCCCTGGGGATGACCTTGGGCTTCCTGGGTGACCTGCTCATGGCACGGCTGCTGCCGATACGGGAGCACGCCTTGGCCGGCATGGGGGCGTTTGGGTTGGGCCACGGAGCCTACATCACGGCCGGGCTGCGCTTCGGGGCCGAACACGGGCTGGACGCCACATTGCCCCGCGCGGCCGCGTGGGCCATGTGGCTGCTGATCGGCGCGGCAGGCTGGTATTTGGCGGTGCTGCGCGGCCAAAGGCAAATCACCGTACTGCACTGGGCAGCGCTGCCCTATGCGCTGCTGCTGGCCAGCACGGCCGGCATGGCAACCGGCCTGGCGTTGCAGGCCGGCGCGTTCTGGCTCTTCGCCGTCGGCGCGGCCCTCTTCCTGATCAGTGATCTGATCATCGCCGCGGGGTTGTTCGGGGGGCTGCGTTTCCGCAACAGCGATGACGTCATCTGGCTGACCTACGGGCCGGGGCAAATGTTGATCGTGTACAGCGTCGCCGCGGCGCTGCTGGCGGCGAGGTAGCGGCCATGACCGACCGCCGGGCCATGAAAAGGACACCCATCGTCGCCACCCTACGCGGCAGCCACCCTTGCCCGGCGACCCACGAGATTCACGTCTGGCACATCGCACTGGATACAGGCTTGGCCGACTTGGCCTGGCGAGCAGGGGCCCTGGCCGCCGATGAACGCGACCGCGCAGAGCGGTTTCGCTTGCCGCGCGACCGTGCGCGCTTCATCGTCGCGCACAGCGCCCTGCGGGCCATCCTGGGCCACTACGTGGGCGTGGCGCCCGCCGCGTTGGTCCTCGCCCACACCTCCACCGGCAAACCCTTTATCCAGGACCCGCCTCAGGCTGGGGCCATGGCAGTGGTGTTCAATCTCTCCCACTCACACGAGGCTGCGCTGGTAGCCGTGGGCCGCGGCTGCGCCGTGGGCGTTGACATCGAGCGCATCCGGCCTGAACTGGCCGAACAGCGCATCGCCGAACGGTTCTTCGCCCCGGAGGAGGTCGCCGCGCTGCGCAGCCTGCCCTCCGCAGCACAGAGGCAGGCCTTCTTTGACTGCTGGACGCGCAAAGAGGCCTTCGTCAAGGCCCGTGGGGAGGGGCTCGCCTTTCCCCCGAACCGGTTCACCGTCTCGCTGGCGCCCGGCGAACCGGCGGCCCTGCGCTCCGTGGCCGGCGACCCGGCCGAAGCAGGGCGCTGGCACCTGCAGGCATTGACCGTGAGGCCGGGTTACGCGGCCGCGCTGGCGTTCGACGGCCAGCCGCGCCGCGTGGTGAACATCTACTATACTGCGCGCGGGCACAACTTGCGTTTTACCTTTCGTCATATAATGCGAGCATCCTGGTAATATGAGATCGTGCGTGCAGTCGCCACGATTCGCCCAGTTTGGCATAATAG
>DAOUAT010000594.1:0-4467 GCA_034433275.1 Anaerolineae bacterium | reverse complement strand
GCACCGATTCCACCGCCATCACGGCATTGAGCGATGCGTTGAAATCCGGACAGGGCGTCGTCGTTCAGGTGGATTTCACGCCGGGCGGCGCGTTGAACCAGCACTGGGTCCGCCTGCTCAGCGTAGACGAAAAGGACGGCCAGATCATGGATCCCTGGCAATTCCCCGGCAAGGAATTCGTGCCGCTATCCACCTACTTTGCGCCAGGTTGGGACTCGGCCCGCACCATCATCATCGCCCACATCTACCAGGCCGAGCCGCCCAAGCGCTGGACGCTGGATGCGGAAGCGCCGGGCCGCCGCATCCGCCGCGCCGAACCGTTGCCAGAGGACCCGGGCGCCCACCAGCCCGCGCTCTGCCTGCGGCCGCCGGACTGAGCCTGTGCGAATTCCTGGCCGAAATTTGCCTAAACCGTCAGCAGGTGATATACTTTCCTCGTCATTCGGGGATAGTTTAACGGTAAAACGTCTGACTCTGGATCAGAAGTTTGGGGTTCGAATCCCTGTCCCCGAGCCTCGACCCCAAACGACCGTCTGGATATCAGATGGTCGTTTTCTTTTGTGCAAAAACACTCATGAGGATAGCATATGACCGTTGCAGAAAAACACCGGCGCATCCAGGAATCCCTGCTCACCCCACTCGAACGCCCCGTGCTCCGCTGGCTGGCAAAGCGCGTACCAGCCCGGATCATGCCCGATCATCTCACCGCGTTTGGGGTCTTCGGCGCAGCGCTCGTCCCGCTGGGGTTTTGGTTGTCCGGCTTGCACCGCGCGTACCTTTGGCTGGTCGTGGCCGGGTTCGTGATCAACTGGTTCGGCGACTCGCTGGACGGGACCGTGGCCCGCTATCGCCACCGCGAACGGCCGCGCTACGGCTTCTTCATTGACCACACGGTGGACGTCGTCAACACCATGATGATGTTCCTGGGTTTCGGCCTGTCGCCCTACGCCGACTTCCGGCCGGCCGCGTGCGCCTTCATCGGCTACGCCGCGCTCTCGGAACTGTCCTACATCAACACCATCGTCTCCGGCGAGTTCCGCATCTCCGGAGGCAAGTTCGGCCCCACCGAGGCCCGGGTGATCGGCATCGGGCTCACCGCCGCGCTCTACCTCTTCGGTGCGCCCATCCTGGCGCTCCCCCTGCCCTGGGCCCTCACCTGGCTGGATCTGGCCCTGCTCGCCATGGCCGTGTATCTCATGGCGCTGTTCGTTGCGATCGGGAGCAAGCTGGGCTCGGGGTTGGCGAAGCTGGAGCCGTGAAGAACAACGGATGGCTGGGCACAGATACGGTCTGAACAAAAACAAGGTTGCAATCTGTAAATGACTGTGCTAGGATGTCGCTAAGTATGGAGATCTACGGTGAGCGAAACACAATTCGTCGTACCACTGCAAGGCAGTCCCGCTAACCGCTACAGGCACTATCACATCCTTGAAAATGGCATCATAACGCACTTCGTCATCCAGTATGAAGCTGAAATTGACGGTAAATGGCACGAAATCGTTCGCTATGACACCACACACGACCGCCCGCACAAAGACGTCTTGCACCCTGATGGCACGGAGACAAAGGAAGAATTCCCGTACTATGCCAACGCCGAGGTGATGACACTGGGTCAAAATGACATCCGCAAAAACTGGCGAAGGTATCGCGAGCAGTACGAGAAGGAATTGAAGAGGCAAAAATGAACAGCCTATTCGAGGAAAAGTACGACGAACTGTTTACCGAATTCAATCGCTACGTGGTCGAGCATCCTGAGTTCGCGAAGCGCATCCCGCACGACGCGCTTGTAGTGTTGCTGGACAAGAATGATCCGCTGTTCAATCGCGAAAACCTGCGCCGCGTCAAAAGCTATGGGCAGCATGATGACAATCCCAATCGCGCCATCGTGTACATCCAGGTCGGACGGCTTGCGCCGGTCAGATCGCGCCTGCGGGATTTGCGCGTCATGACACACGCACCCAGTGCTACGGTCTAGTCGCACCAAGAGCGCTGTGCTTGTCCCATGACCGACCCTCTCCCTCCCTTCATCGTCCGCTGGGCTGCGTCCGGCGCGGCGGAACGCGCCAACTACCAGCTCTTCCTGTCCGAGCTGTGCGACGTGCTGCACCTGCCGCGGCCCGACCCGGCCACCGCGGACGAGGCGGCCAACGCCTACGTCTTCGATAAGGCCGTCCCCCTGCCCCACGGCGCGACCGGCTTCATTGACCTCTACCGCCGCGGCTGCTTCGTGCTGGAGGCCAAGCAGGGCAGCGACCGGCCGCAGACCCCCGCGCTCTCGGCCGAGGCGGAGCGCCGGCTGTGGGCGCGCAAACGCGGCACGGCCGTGCGCGGCACCGCGGCGTGGGACACCGCGATGGAACGCGCCAGGGAGCAGGCGCAGGGCTACGCGCGCGCCCTGCCGCCGGCTGAGGCGCAGGGCGGCCGGCCGCCGTTCCTGGTGATCGTGGACGTGGGCCAGTCCATCGCGCTCTACACCGAGTTCAGCCGCACCGGCGGCGCCTACATCCCCTTCCCCGACCCGCGACGCTACCGCATCGGCCTGGCCGAGCTGGCGGACCCCGCCGCGCGCGAGCTGTTGCGCCAGGTCTGGCTGGACCCCATGAGCCTGGACCCCGCCCGCCGCAGCGCCCGGGTGACGCGGGAGATCGCGGGCCGGCTGGCGCGGCTGGCGCAATCGCTGGAAGGCGCGGGCCACGGGGCCGAGGCGGTGGCCGGCTTCCTGATGCGCTGCCTGTTCACCATGTTCGCCGAGGATGTGAGCCTGCTGCCCCGCGGCGCGTTCACCCAACTCCTGGCCGACGCGCAGCGCGACATCGCCAGCTTCCCGCCCCTGGTGGCGGAGCTGTGGCGGACCATGGCGACCGGCGGCTTCTCGGTGGCGCTGCGGGCGCGCGTGCCCCACATCAACGGCGGCCTGTTCGAGCACGGCGCCGCGCTCCCGCTGACCGCGGATCAGCTCCAACTGCTGAGCGAGGCCGCCGGGGCCGACTGGCGCGACGTGGAGCCGGCCATCTTCGGCACGCTGCTGATGCGCGCGCTGGACCCGGTGGAGCGGCACAACCTGGGCGCGCACTTCACCCCGCGCGCCTATGTGGAACGGCTGGTGCTGCCGGCCATCATCGAGCCGCTGCGAGCCGAGTGGGACGCGGCCAAGACCGCCGCGCTGCTGCTGGCCGAAGGCGGCCGGGCCGCCGAGGCGCTGACCGAGGTCGAGACGTTCCAGCGCCGGCTCGCCAGCCTCCGCATCCTGGATCCCGCCGCCGGTTCGGGCAACTTCCTGTATGTCACCCTGGAACACCTGAAGCGACTGGAAGGCGAGGCGCTGGAGGTGCGCCGCGCGCTGGGCGGCGAGCAGATGCTGCTGGAGCTGCAAGGCCTGATGGTGCGGCCGGAGCAGTTCCACGGCCTGGAGGTGAACCCGTGGGCCGCGGCCATCGCCGAGCTGGTGCTGTGGATCGGCTTCCTGCAGTGGCACCTGCGCACCCGCGGGGACGCGACCGGCCTGCCCGAGCCGATCTTGAGCAGCCTGCACACCATCGAATGCCGCGATGCGGTGCTGGCCTGGGATGCGGTCGAGCCGCTGCTGGATGCCGCGGGCCGGCCCGTCACCCGCTGGGACGGCCGCACGACGAAGCCCCACCCCGTCACCGGCGAGCCTGTGCCCGACGAGGCCGCGCGCGTGCCCGCCTATCGCTACGTCAATCCTCGGCCCGCGGCCTGGCCCGAGGCCGATTTCATCGTGGGCAACCCGCCGTTCATCGGCACGGCGCGGATGCGGGAGGCGCTGGGCGACGGCTACGCGGAGGCGATCCGCCGCGCCTATCGCAACGTGCCCGACTCGGCCGATTACGTGATGTTCTGGTGGGATAAGGCGGCCGAGCTGGTGCGGGCGGGGCAGACGCGGCGCTTCGGGCTGATCACCACCAACAGCCTGCGCCAGACCTTCAACCGGCGGGTCATCGAGCATCATTTGGCCGAGGACAAGATTCACCTCGCGTTCGCCATCCCCGACCACCCGTGGGTGGACAGCGCGGAGGGCGCGGCCGTGCGCATCGCCATGACCGTTGGCGCGGCCGGCGCGGGGCCGGGCGTGCTGCAGCAGGTGGTCGCCGAGCGGCCGGGAGAGGATGGGACGGCGGAGGTGACGCTGGCCGAACGGACAGGACAGATCCTCGCTGACCTGACCATCGGTGCGAACGTGGCTGGCGCCCTGCCGTTGCGCGCCAACGAAAACTTGAGTTGCCCAGGCGTCAAGTTGCACGGTGCAGGCTTCATCGTCACGCCAGAAGAGGCTGCGAAACTGGGCCTGGGCAGCACGCCGGGCCTGGAACAGCACATACGGCTCTATCGCAACGGCCGCGATCTGACCGCCACCCCGCGGGACGTCATGGTGATTGACCTGTTCGGCCTGACCGCCGAGGAGGTCCGAGCGCGTTTCCCGGAGGTCTACCAGTGGGTCTATGAGCG
>DAOUAT010000593.1:0-1652 GCA_034433275.1 Anaerolineae bacterium | reverse complement strand
CCCACCGGCTGATTCCAGTTGGGTGCCGGGTTCGTCTGGTCGTCGCTGTAGATGTACCAGGTGGACGCTGCCACCTGGCTGGCATCCGGCCAGGCCGGCGGCGCCGGGATCGTGCCGGTGTAAACGTTGGTGAAGGCCGGTCGGTTGACGATCCAGGCCGCGGTGTTGGGGCAATACCCGTTCAGCGTCGTGCGCGTTGCGCTGCTGACCAGCCCTGCATATTCCACCACGCGTGTGACGTTGCCATACTGGAGGCCGCCGCTGCCACAGCGGTCTTGCCAGTACACATCATACTCGTATTGCTGCCGGGCCAGTTGCTGCCCCAACGCAAAGGTACGCGTCTCCGCCACATAGACGAAGCGCGGCTGATCCTGGGCCGCCAGCCCGCTATAGTCCGCCAGCGGCAGGTTGGCGCTGCTATAGGTCCAGGTGGTCTCGATACGTTGCAACTCCGTACCGGTGCAGCTGCCGCTCGCATCACAGCCCGTACAGGTGGTCAGCTTGTGCTCGCGGCCGGTCAGAACGTTGCGCCACTGGCCGTTGATGTTCGTCCGTTGGTGGAAGTCGTGGATTTCGCACGCAGCCGCGCCGGGCGCCGTCACCCACACCTTGCTATAGCCCAACGTGTTTTCGTCCAGGCCACTGCCGCCATAAGTCCAGGTCGCCGCCCAGCCGGTTACCTGATCGCGCTCGGTGCGCTGCGTGACCTTCGGGAACGTCCCCCAGCGGCTGCCCTCGACCTCGAATTCCACTGCACCGCCATACTGGTTGCGGATCTGGGTCAGAAAGCCATAGGTATCCGGGGCGTCCAGGTAGGAGATGTTATAGTTGAACTCCAGCGCCTGCGTCTGCGCACCGCCGCGTTCCTCAAGCCGCACCAGCGCCAGGGTCTCTTTGACAATCTCCGCCGCCGTTTGCGGCGCATGTAGCAGTGCGTATGTGCGCACAGTCGTGGGCTGCGTTTGCCCCGCGGCCACGGCCTGCACCGCCACCGCGGTCAGCCGCAACTCGGTGAAGAAATACCAGGTTAGCCCCGCTACGGGTTGCGCCGGCCGATCGTGGCGGAGGTCGTAGCTGAAGCTGAGGCGATTTTGGCTCCCATTGTAGCGGATCTCGCGTAATCGCAAGGCTCGGATATGTTTGCGGAGACCGGCAATCCCTGGGTAGCAGTCATAGGGCATGGTGTCGGCACCCACGTTTTCTTCATAGTCCCAGGTATAGTCCATCTGATTGCCTTGCGCATCCTGGATCTGCGTCAAAGGCGCCCGTTCCCATGCCAGTCTGCGCCACACGCCCGGGTTGCCTTCCGGTGTGCAGCCCCAGACGAAGCTCAACGGGCTGTGATAGATCAAGCTTTCCCCCTGCCGGCCGACGCTGCCGTAGAACGTGTAGCGGACGCCTGCGCGTGTCGTGACCGTCCACTGCACATAGTTGGGGCGATCCTCGGGCAAGAAGGGATCAATGTAGCTGTCGTGGGTGATCCTGAGCAGCGGATCCTCTTGGGCAAACCAGGCGCCGTTGTGGGCGGTCAGTGTGTAGGTCTGCCCTTGCAGATACAGTGTGATGGCGCCGGTCTGCAAATCGCGCTGCACATAGTCTGCGCCGACCAGGCTCCAGCCATGACCGACATAGCTGTAGTGCCCTTGGTGCTG
>DAOUAT010000592.1:0-6235 GCA_034433275.1 Anaerolineae bacterium | reverse complement strand
GTGACCATCCGACTGCCGCCGCACTTTGCGGCCAAACGGGTTGAAGTGATCGTTTTGCCGATCGAGGAGGCCCAATCGAAGCCGGTGCAGTTACGCGTTTGCTTTTGGCAGCCCCCACAATCTCGGATGCTGACTTACAGGCGTTTACTCAGATCAGGGAGTGGCTGAATCAATGGCAGATGCCCGAGTCTTGATTGATACGCTTCCTGACCTGCTGATTGCTGCAACTGCGGTGGCGAACCAACTGCCACTGCTCACCCTCAAGCTTTCTCACTTCGAGCGTATCACATCTCTGGAACTCCTTGACCTCGCTGGCCAATAATTCTGGCGCGCAGCATCCGTCCCGACTACCGCCTTTCGACTGCGCTCAGGATGCACTTCACCGGCCAGCGCAGCGACCCGGAGTGCAGCGTAGGGGCGGGGCTGAGGTCGCTGTAGAATTCTTCAAGGAAGCGTTTTGACACTGCCTGGTAATGCCGTTATGCTGGTGGCGGTCAGGGGTCAGGCACCACGAATGGAGTCCCATGTTCTTCGACGAAGCTAAGATCTATGTGAAGGCTGGCGATGGCGGAAACGGCGTGGTCGCGTTTCGCCGCGAGGCGCACGTGCCGCGCGGCGGCCCTAGCGGCGGCAACGGCGGGAGGGGCGGCGATGTTTACCTCGAAGCCGATGCGCAGCTCAACACACTCCTCTACTTCCACAAACAGGTGCATTTTCGCGCCGCGAACGGCGAACATGGTCGCGGCAAGAACCAGACCGGCGCGCAAGGCTCCGACACAGTGATCCGCGTGCCGGTGGGCACGGTCGCCTGGGATGTGGAGACCGGGTTGCTGGTGGCGGACCTGGCCGAGGCCGGCGAGCGCGCGCTGGTGGGCCGCGCGGGCCGGGGCGGCCGCGGCAACTGGACCTTCCGCTCTGCCACCAACCAGGCCCCGCGCATCGCCGAGAACGGCGAACCGGGCGAAGAGCGCTGGCTGCGGCTGGAACTGAAGCTGCTGGCCGACGTCGGCATCGTGGGCGTGCCCAACGCGGGCAAATCCACACTGCTGAGCCGGATCAGCGCGGCGCGGCCGAAGATCGCCGACTACCCCTTCACCACGTTGGAGCCGAACCTGGGCGTGGCCGTCGTCGGGGAGCGCGACATGGTGTGGGCCGATATCCCGGGGCTGATCGAGGGCGCGCACGCGGGCGCGGGCCTGGGGCACAGCTTCCTGCGCCACATCGAGCGCACCCGGCTGCTGGTACACCTGCTCAACGGCATCAGCCCTGACCCCGTGGGCGATTACCAGGCCATCAACCAGGAATTGGAGCTGTTCAACCCGCTGCTGGCCGACAAGCCGCAGATCGTGGTCTTGAACAAGATGGACGTTTCCGAGGTGCGCGCGGCCTGGCCGGAGATCGCCCGCCGGCTGCGCGATCTGGGCGTGGCCGAACCGCTGGCCGTCTCCGCGGTCAGCGGCGAAGGGGTGGATGCGCTGCTGTACCGCGCTGCGCAACTGCTGGCCGAGCTGCCGCCCCCGCCGCGCCTGGCCGACGTCCAACCGCTGATGCCGCCCACGGTCGCAGAAGACATGGCCTTCAGCATCACCCGCGAGGAGGATGGCGCCTGGCGCGTCCATGGCCGGCGCATCGAGCGGATCGTGAAGATGACGCGCTGGGAATACTACGATGCGGTCATGCGGTTTCAGCGGATCATGGAAGCGCTGGGGATCACTGAAACGCTGCGCGCCCGCGGTATCGAAGAGGGTGACACCGTGCGCATCGGTGAACGGGAGCTGGAGTGGAGCAACTGATGCCAGACGATCCCTGTGGCGTCCCCTTCCCCCAACCTGACCGGACCTTCCGCGCCGGACTGCTCGGCGGCACCTTCGATCCCGTCCACATCGGGCACCTGATCTTGGCGGAGGAAGCGCGGGATCAGCTTGATCTTTCCGTGGTCTACTTCGTGCCGGCGGGCGACCCGCCCCACAAACGCGACCGCCGGCTGGCGCCCGTGGCGCATCGGGTGCGCATGGCAGAGCTGGCCGTGGCCGGCAACGCGCAGTTCCAGGTCTCGCGCGTGGACGCCGATCGGCCAGGCCCCCATTACACGATTGATATGGTGAGCCTCTTCCGCCAGCAGATGCCGCCCGGCGGTGAGTTATATTTTCTGATGGGGTACGATAGCCTGGCCGAGCTGCCCACCTGGCACAAACCCCAAGATCTGGTGGCGGCCTGCCACCTGGTGGCGCTCACCCGCTACAATGTGCCCCTGGATTGGGAGCACCTGGAAGCCAAACTGCCCGGCATCCGCGGCCGCGTCACCCTGCTGGACATGCCCGAGCTGGAGATCGCCTCGCACCACATCCAGGCCCGCGTGCGCGCCGGCCGCAGCATCCGCTACCTGGTCCCCGACGCGGTGTGCGCGTATATCCGGGAGCATGGGCTGTACGGGGCGAATGGCGAATGACGAATGGCGAATGGCGAATGGCGAATGGCGAATGGCGAATGACCCACGGCAGCAGGTTGTCCTTCGTCCTTCGTCCTTTGTCTTTCGTCCTTCGTCCTTCGTCACCCCACCTGATACGGCACATCCGTCACGACGATGCCCGGCTTGAAGAGCAGCGCCATCCGCAGCCAGGTCGCGGTTTGCGCGTGGAGCAGATTGTGCCAGCGGCGCTTGGGCACGAACTGTGGCACGACGATGGTGATGATTTCGTTAGGTTGGCGCTGTGCAGCGATCTCTTCAATGTAACGCAACAGCGGTTCGATCAGCAGCCGATAGGGGGAATCCAAGACTACCAGGCGCACGCCTCGGCCCCACGTATCCCATTTCTGTTGCACCTTTTCGGCCTCAGCAGGCTCGATACACACGTGCACCGCAGTGACATCGGTTGACAGGGCCTGGGCGTAGCGCAGCGCGGCCAGGCTGCCCTGGTGTACACCGCTGATCGGCAAGATGACACGATGTCGCGCCAGCCGCGGGGGCCCGCCAAACTGGTCCAGCGATAGGCGCGCAGCCAGGGCGCGATAATGGTGATAAACGGCCGAAAAACCCCACACAATCAGCGGCATCAAGATCAAGACCACCCAGGCGCCATCCTGGAATTTGGTTACCGCGAACACCATCGTCACGATGGCGGTGCACACCGCACCGAAGCCGTTGACCACCATCTTGAGCCGCCAGCGGCGATCATGCCGTAACGTTGAACTGTGGGCTTGCACGACCTCGCCAACTGCCATGCGCCCCGAACGCCACCAGCGCCGCGCCATCCCCGATTGTGCCAGCGTGAAGGAAAGGAACACACCGATAGCATACAACGGGATCAAGCCGGTGACGCTGGCCTGGAACGCGGCGATCAGCAGGCAGGCGATCAACGCCAGCGCCACGATGCCGTAGGAGTAGACCAGCCGGCTGCCCCGAAACGCCAATTGGCGGGGCAGGAAGCCATCAGAGCCCAGCAGGGCACTCAGGCGGGGGAAGCCGGCAAATGCCGTATTGGCGGCCAGGACCAGGATCACCATGGTCGCGCCGATAACGGCGAGATAAAACACGTTACGGCCGCCGTACACCGTGCGGGCCAATTGCGAGATCACCGTCTCAGTCTCCGAGGGGATCGCGCCGATAGGGCCGGCCAGGAAGGTGATGCCCAGGAACAACACGCTCAAGATCGCGCCCATCCACAGCAACGTGGCGCCCGCGTTTCGGCTGCGCGGCTCGCGAAATGCTGTGATGCCGTTGGAGATCGCTTCAGTACCGGTCAGTGCAGTGGTGCCGCTAGAGAACGCGTGCAGGATCAGGAACAATGAGATCGGCTGCAGCGCGCCGTGGAACTCCAGCGGCGGCGGATCTATCACCTGGCCCAATGTCCCGGTGAAGTAGCGAAACAGCCCCACACCCAGCGTCGCGAACATCGCCAACACGAAAAAATAGCTGGGAAAAGCAAACGCCAGCCCCGATTCCTTCACCCCGCGCAGGTTCACCACCATCATAAACAACACCATAGCCACCCCGATCTCCACGCGATAGGGAAAGAGGGCGGGAAACGCTGAGGTGATCTGCGCCACCCCGGCCGAGATCGAGACGGCCACCGTGAGGATATAGTCGGTCAACAGCGCGGCCCCTGCCACTTTCGCGGCCGGGATGCCCAGGTTGTCCAGCGACACGATATAAGCGCCGCCACCGTTGGGATAGGCGTGGATGATCTGCTCGTAAGACATCACGACGATGGCGAGCAGGGCGACGATCACCAGCGCGATGGGGAAGGCGTAACTGAACGCGCCCACGCTGGCAGCCGCCAGGATGAACAGGATCTCCTGGGTGGCGTAGGCGGTGGACGACAGCGCGTCCGAGGCGAAGACGGCCAGACCGATGAACCTGCCGATGGTCTGGTGGGGCGCGTCCGCGGTGGCCAGCGGCCGGCCGATCAGCCAGGTCGCCAGCGAACGGCGCGGCTGGTATTCATCCACGCGACGCTGAACCGCAATATCGTTTTCGTTATCAAGTGTAGACATGGAAATAACTCGAGCGTAGAAGGATGTACAATAGGATAGCATCAATTATACTCCCAAAGCTTGGGCCGCCCAAACTGGCACTCGGTTCGAAATCACCCCCAGGTTTCCCGGACCAACCTGGGTGATCGGGAACCCAATTTGACGCCGGCGGCAAACAGGAGTATGATCATGCAAGCACCAGAGACGGGGGACAGGTCGTGCGCCTATGTCCCTTTTTTATTGGAAGCTTTTGCGACATGGAGTTTGGCATGAAAGCGATTATTGTCGGTTGTGGCCGGGTCGGGGCACAGGTCGCCAACCGGCTGTCTCAAAAGGGCCATCAAGTCACCGTGATTGATGTCGCCTCGTCCGCGTTCAGCAACCTGGACAGTGACTTCCGCGGCCGCACGTTGGAAGGGGATGTGCTGGCGCAGGATATGCTGCGGCGCGCCGGCATCCAGGGCGCCGATGCGCTGGCCGCGGTGACCAGCTCGGACAGCCTGAACGCTGTGGTCGCCTATGTGGCGCAGAATGAGTTCGGAGTGCGCCATGTCGTGGCGCGTAATTACGAGCCAAGATTCGCCCGCCTGTATGAAACATTTGGCGTGCAAGCGGTGGGGCCCAGCGCCTGGGGCTCTCAACGCATGGAGGAGATGCTCTCTGACCTCGCGCTGCGCTCTGTTTTCTCCGCGGGCAACGGCGAGGTCGAGGTCTACGAGGTGTTCATTCCCCAAGCGTGGCATGGCCGGCGCCTGCGCGATCTGGTCATCCCTGGCAACAGCCTGGCGATCGCTTTGACGCGCGCCGGCAAAGCGATCATGCCCGCGCCAGATTCGGTGGTGCAGGCCGGTGACTTCTTGCACATCAGCGCGACGTTTGAGGGCATCACCGCCCTGCGCCGGCAACTGACAGGCCAGGAGGCTTAGGATGTTTATCGTGATTGCAGGCGGCGGCCGGACCGGCACACAACTGGCATCGGTGTTGTTGGCGCAGAAACACGAGGTTCGCCTGATAGAACATCGGGGCGATGTCCTGTCGCGCATCCATCGTGAATTGCCGACCGAGGTCATTTATGAAGGGTTGGCGACTGACCCGGTAGTTTTGGAGCAGGCCCGGATCCGCCAGGCCGATGCCGTGGCCGCGGTCACCACCAGCGACGCGGACAACCTGGCGCTCTGTTTCCTGGCGCGGGTACAATACCACGTCCCGCGCACCATCGCGCGCGTCAACAACCCCCGCACCTCCTGGCTGTTCACCAGCAAATTCCACGTGGATGTCGCAGTGAATCAGGCCGCCATCCTCACCAGTCTGATCGAAGAGGAGATCTCCTTCGGTGACATGATGACGCTGCTGAAGCTGCGCCGCGGCCAATACTCGTTGGTCGAGGAGAAGATCCCGGAAGGCGCGAAGGCGGTCGGCGTCGCCATTAAGGACCTGAAGCTGCCCGACGAGTGCGTGATCGCAGCCATCATCCGCCACGGCGAGATGGTGGTACCGCGCGGCGTCACCGAGTTCGCGGCAGGGGATGAGGTGCTGGCTGTCGTCAGCCGGCAGGCCATGGACGAGTTGGCCGCGCTGTTTGCCCGGCCCGCCAACGGCGCAGCGCCGAATAAATAAACCAGGATGTTTACTTACTGAAAACCAAGCCAGGGCCATGTATCCTTGTTGCTAACAAGTTGCGGACAAACACCGCTAATTCTGAGAGCAAAGAGAGGATAACATGGCTCATCAACTTCCATCCCTGCCGTATGCGTTTGACGCG
>DAOUAT010000591.1:0-3933 GCA_034433275.1 Anaerolineae bacterium | reverse complement strand
CCGGCCGGGCAGCGCCGCGATGCCGCGTTCGCCCGCGGCCCAGTCGCCGGCCGGCAGGTTGAACAGCACCTGCTGCAAGCCATGATCGGCCAGCGCTGCCGCCAACACAGGGGCTTCATAGTCGTAGGGGAACAGGTACTCGACGTAACGCAAGCCCGACGCCTGTGCCCGGCCGAAGCGGGCCAGGAAGGGGCTGTCGCTGTAGAGCATGGTCAGGTTAGCGGCGAATTTGGGCATGGTGTTCCTCTCTCTGCAGGATGAATGACATTTTACCCGTGGCAGGGCTGAGTCGCAAATGGCCTGTGCTGCAATCCGCTGGATTGCAGCCGCCCAAGCCGGCGGATTGTGTTACGCCTGTGCTGCAATCCGCTGGATTGCAGCCGCCCAAGCCGCCGGATTGTGTTACGCCTGTGCCGTAATCCGCTGGATTGCGGCCGCACAATCCGGCGGATTGTGTTACATGCACGCCGCCACCACCTGCTTCACCAGCCCCGGCCCTTCGTAGATCAGCCCTGTGTAGAGCTGCACCAGCGCCGCGCCGGCGTCCAGCTTCTCCTGCGCGTCCGCCGCGCTCATGATGCCGCCGCTGGCGATGACCGTCAACTGGCCGCCGGTTCGCCGCACGACCTCGCGTACGATCTGCGTGTTGCGCCGGGCGATGGGCGCGCCGCTCATGCCGCCCGCTTCGGCGGTCAAGGGGGAACGCGCGCCGCCCCGGCTCAGCGTGGTGTTCGAGGTGATCACGCCCTCGATGCCGGTGGCGATGAGCGCATCCAGCGCGCCGTCCAGCTCAGCGGAGGTCAGGTCGGGCGCCAGCTTCACCAGCAGCGGCACGCGCCGACCCAGGCGTTCGGACTGGACGAGGCGCTCGGCGGCCAGGGGGCGCAGCAGCGCCTCCAGCGCGGTCCGGGTCTGCAAGGCGCGCAGGCCGGGCGTGTTGGGCGAGCTGACGTTGATAGCCAGGTAGTCGGCCAGCGGCGCGAAGGTCCGCACCAGGCTCAGATAGTCTTCAGCCGCGCCTGCCAGAGGTGTGGTCAGATTTTTGCCGATGTTGACGCCCAGGATCAGGCCGGCGGGCCGTTTCCCCTGTAACCGTTGCGCCACAAACTCGGCCCCGCGATTGGGGAAGCCCATGCGGTTGATCACGGCCCGGTCATTCACCAGCCGGAAGACGCGCGGGCCGGGGTTGCCGGCCTGGGGCCGCGGGGTCACGGTGCCGATCTCGATGTGGCCGAAGCCCAGGGCCGCCAGCCCGCGCCAACCCAGGCCATCTTTGTCGTAGCCCGCGGCCAGCCCGACCGGGTTGGGGAACGCCAGGCCCAACGCATGCACCGGCGCCGCGGCCGACGCGGCCCGGAAGGCGCCTTGGAGCAACCAGCGCGCGGGCGGGATCGCGCCGCCCAGCCGCAACAGCGCCAGGGTGACATGGTGGGCCGTCTCCGGCGCCGTGCGGAAGATCAGGGGGCGCAGCAGGTGATACAGGCGCGGAGGGTTGCTTTCAGCAGCGCGGCCGCGGCTCCGCACCAGGGGGCGGCTGAGCGCTTCGGACCAGGAAGGAATGACTGTCATGTGTTCAGCGCCTTTCTTCGTTCACCGCGTTCCAACGCTCGCGCGTCCTCACGCTTTTCGTTTTCACGCATCACGCACCAGGTTTCACGCTCAAAAACGTCCGCGCCGCCGCGATCTGCCCGGCGGGGACCCGGCCCGTCTGCGCCCAGTGATCCAACATCTGGGGCAGCGTCATGAAGGCGTGAAGCCGATAGCCAGCGGCCGCCAGCGCCTCGGCCGCGCCGGAGCCGCGGTCAATCAGCACGACGACATCCTCGATGTGCAGCCCGGCCGCGGCTAACTTCGCGATGGCCTCAAACTTGCTGCCGCCGGTGGTCGCCAGGTCATCGAGCACGACCGCGCGCTCGGCTGCGGCGAAGACGCCCTCGATCTCTGCGGCCGTGCCGTAGGCTTTGGCCTCCTTGCGCGGGTAGATCAGCGGCCAGCCGCCCCGCAGGCTGACGGCCGTGGCGATGGGCAGACCCGCGTAGGGCAGCGCGGCCAGCCGGTCGAACCGCAGCCCGGCCAGCAGCCCGGTGTAAGCCGCCGCCACCGCAGCCAGCAGCGCCGGATCAGAGATGATCTGGCGCAGGTCGAGATAGATCGGCGAGATCAGGCCCGACTTGAGGGTAAACTGGCCGAACTTGACGCACCCCGCATCGAGCAAGCGGTCAGCCAGCGCCGCGGCCGCAGAGGACAAAGCAGCGACGCTCTGGAGTCGAGGCTTTAGCCGGTCAGCTGGATCATCCACAGCGACGCTCTGGAGTCGAGGCTTTAGCCGGTCAGCTGGATCATCCACGAAACCGCCTGAAGGCCTGATTCCGGAGGAGCGTTGTGCATTCACCGCCATCGCACGCCGCATCGTTTCGACCAGCGCTTCTGCCGCTTGCCGCGGATCGGCCGCGCGGGAAATCTGGCGGCTGACCGGCAGCAGCAGGCCCAGGCCGTCAGCGCGCAGGCCGGCACGGAGCGCGGCGTCCAGGTCGCCGCCCTGCGCGCCGACGCCAGGCGCCAGGATCCACAGGTCGGGCGCCTGCCGGCGCACAGCAGCCAGCGCTTCGGGGTGCGTCGCACCGACCACCAGCCCCAGGTTGTCCTGCTCGTTCCAGCCGGCCGCCAGCTCAGCCACCCGCTCGAACAGGCGCTGCGCCGGGAGGCGGTCGGCCAGGGGCAGGTCTTGCAGGTCGCCCGCGCCGGGGTTCGAGGTCTTGCACAGCAAGAAGACGCCGCGGGCCGGGTCGGCCAGGAACGGGGCCAGGCTGTCGCGGCCCAGGTAGGGGCTGAGGGTGATCGCGTCAGCGCCCAGCGCGTCAAACGCAGCGCGGGCATACGCCTCCGCGGTCGAGGCGATGTCGCCCCGCTTGGCGTCCAGCACCACCGGGACGCCGCCGGGCACAGCCGCGATCACGTCGCGCAGCGCGGCCATGCCTGCCGGCCCGAACGCCTCGAAGAAGGCCGCGTTGGGCTTGAACGCCGCGGCCAGATCGGCAGTGGCGTCAATCAGGCGCAGGCAGAAATCGCGCGCGGCGACGGCCGTCGCAGCCGGCAGGTCGGCCGGGTGCGGGTCCAGCCCGACGCACAGCAGTGAACCGGTCTGCCGGGCGCGGGCCTCGAGGCGGGTGAAGAATCCTGTCATGGTGGTTCCCTTTCCTGTCACACAGAGACGCGGAGAGCGTTGCGCAATTACACGCCGCAACCTCCGCGTCTCGGCCGTAAGTCTTCGATTGGCTGCCCGTTTCAGGGCAAAAAAAGAGAGCCTTGCGGCTCTCAACGGTTCAAAAAGAGAAAAAAATACGCCCATCCGGGGTGTCCCCCGGGGGCGTAGCAAGCAAGCGCGGCGCCAAACTGTCCATATCGCCAACCATTCTATGCAGACGAGGGATGTCTGTCAAATTGCGATCTGTGCCCTCTTCACCGCAGGAAGCGCCAACTCACCGAATGGGCATCCAACGCCAACAGTGCTAAAATAATGGCATGGCTGTTCCCGACGACCTGCAACGGCGCATCCAGCGCCTCAATCGCCTGCGCAAGCTGGGCGTGCGGCGCGGCGCGCAAGACCCTGCGCGGCCGGCCGTTTCCAACCTCCAACCTCCAACCTCCAACCCCCAACCCCCAACCGTCCTGCCCGGCGAACCGGTCGAGACCCCCTGCGGCCCGGCCTGGCTGCGCACCGTGCGTTACCCCCTGGCCGAGCACCCCGAGCTGGCCGGCTGGCTGGCGGTGCGCTCCGAAGCGCTGGCCGCGCTGGACCGCAACGATGCGCTGCTGGGCCTCAACCCGTTGCGAGCCGCGTTCATTGACACTGAGACCACCGGGCTGTCGTTAGGGGCGGGCACCTACACGTTCCTCATCGGGGTGGGGATGTATGAGATCCCAGAAGAAGCC
>DAOUAT010000590.1:0-7215 GCA_034433275.1 Anaerolineae bacterium | reverse complement strand
TCGCGCAGCCTCGGGGGTGAGATCGTAAAGAACCAGGCCGGTGTTGCCTCCAGCCAACTCTGCATCCAGTGATTCCATCAAAGCAACTGGGATACGGCCCTTCTCCTGCAAGTACAGCATCTCTACCAGACAGATTGTAGGAATGTAGATAACCAACTCGCCCTGATCACAGGCATCGAAGACGCGCCTTGCCTCAGGTCCGAGGCGCGGGGCTATCCTCCAGGTGCCAAATAAGGCTATGTGTATCGGTCACAGCATCAGGCATCAGATATCCTCCCGCGGGAAGTTGCTCCACATTTCCCGGCGAGCTTCTGCGATGTCTTCCTCAGTAACATCTACACCTTGCCATAAACCGCGCAGAGATTTTCGAGAAGCCGCGTGCTCCTGAAGAAGCTCGCGTTCAATCGCCGGAGCCATCCACGTGATCAGGCGCACTTTATCCCGCGCCGGAAGCTGGTTGACCAACTGGAAAACATCTTCAAGGAGCACTGCTTGTCCCATAACATCACCTCCACCATACGTTCAGTCCAATTCTACCAGACAAACTAAATACCGGCAACCCGAACTTCATCGGCTTGACCATGCCCTCCCCCGCCAGGCGTCTCGATCCGCACCCGGTCGCCCGCGCGGGCATCAAAAGCGACCTTACCCCCCAGTCGGCGCAGGCCGACTTCGCAAGGGTTGCCGCGACTTCCAGTCGCCGGGCCGATGTGCCAATTCTCTCCCACCGCGCCCGCCCCGCCCCCGGCCGCACCCCACGGCGCGTGGCGCCGCCGCTCCGAGAGGATCGTCACCTGCGCGTCGGCCAGGAGCTCGATCTCCCGGATGATCCCATCACCCCCGCGCCAGCGGCCCGCGCCACCAGAGTCGCGGCGCAGCGCGTAGCGCGTCACCCGCAGCGGATACGCGTACTCCAGCGCCTCGGCCGGAGTGTTCAGCGTGTTGGTCATGTGGACGTGGATACCCGACAGGCCATCCGCGCCTGCGGCCGCACCCATGCCGCCGGCGATGGTCTCGTAGTATGCGAAGGGGCCGCCGGTGCGCGGGTCATCGCCGCCGATGGTGATGTTGTTCATGGTGCCCTGCGACGCGGCGGGGACCAGGTCGGGCAGCGCGGCGCCGAACGCGCCCAGCAGCGCGTCCACGATGCGCTGCGAGGTCTCTACGTTGCCCGCGGCCACGGCGCGGGGGAACCGGGCGGCCACCAGCGTCCCTTCCGGCAACACGGCCCGCACGGGCCGGAAGATGCCCGCGTTGGTCGGCACGTCGTCGTCAGCCAGCAGGCAGCGCACCACGTAGAACACCGCGGACAGCGTCACCGAGCGCACGGCGTTGATCCCGCCCGGAACCTCGGCGCCCGTGCCGGTGAAGTCCACCACCAGCTCGTCCCCGGCCGCCTCCACCGTGACCGCGATGGGGATGTCCTCGGTGCCAGCGCCGTCGTCGTCCATCACGTCACGAAAACTGAAGCGGCCCGGCGGCATCGCCCGGATCAGGTCGCGCACCATGCGCTCGGCATAGTCCTGCAGATGGGCCATGTACGCCCGGAGGGTCGCATGCCCGTAGCGGCCGGCCAGCTCCCGCAGCCGTGCTGCGCCCACGTGCTGCGCCGCGATCTGCGCCGTCAGGTCGCCCAGGCGCTCCGCCGGTGTGCGGCTGTTGCGCGTGATCAGGGCCAGCACCCCCTCGTCCAACTGACCGCCGCGGCGCAGCAGCACCGGCGGGATGATCAAGCCTTCCTGGAACAGCTCCCGCGCCAGCGGCATCGAGCCCGGCGACATGCCGCCCACGTCCGCATGGTGCGCCCGGCTAGCGACGTAGCCGAGCAAGACCTGACAGGTCTTCGAAGACCTGTCAGGTCTGTCGTACACCGGCGACACCATGGTGATGTCCGGCAAGTGCGAGCCGCCGCTGTAGGGGTCGTTGAGCACCACAATGTCCCCGTCGGCAAGCTGCGGGAAGCGCGCCAGCGCGGCCGCCACCGAGAGCGGCATCGCGCCCAGGTGTACCGGGATGTGCGCGGCCTGGGCCACCATCTCGCCGGCCGGGTCGAAGACCGCGCACGAGAAGTCGCGACGCTCCTTGATGTTGGGCGAGAACGCCGTCCGCCCCAGCGCCGCACCCATCTCTTCGGCCACGGCGGTCAGGAGGCTTTTCATGATTTCGAGGAGCACGGGATCGTAGTTGGGCACAGGGCCTTCCATCGCTGTCAGAAACCAGGTTTCTCGGAGAAACCTGGTTTCTGACAGCGTTCGCACACCAAATTCAACCACGCGTCCACCCCCGCGCGCCAGCCCGGCAACAGCACCGTTGTGGCATCCTCCTGGACCACCAACGCGGGGCCCGTCATCACGTAGCCGGGTTGCAACAGGTCGCGCTCATAGACCGGCGCATCGTGCCACGCATTTGCAGCGCGCAGTCGCGTCTCGCCCACCTGCGCGGCCGCGGGATCGGGCGATGCGGCTAGCGGATGCGCGGGCAACTCCGGCTTGGGCCGCCGGCCCCGGCCGGTGACGCGCAGGGTCACCAGCTCGACGGCCGCCTCGGGCCGGGCGTAGCCGTAGCGCTGCTCGTGCGCGGCGTGAAAACGGGCCGCGGCCTGGGCTGGCTCAACGTCATCCAGCGGCACGGTCAGCTCGAACGACTGCCCGCGGTAGCGCAGGTCCAGCGCCCGCTCCAGGCCGATAGCCTCCTCCACAAAGCCTTCCGTGACCAGCGCAGCGCGCGCCTGCGCCAGCAGCGGCGCGAACGCGGCCCGGAGATCGCCGGCCGTCATCCCGACCAGGGAGCGCATGGTCGTGCGCGAGAGGTCCACCGTGAAATCGGCCAGGGTCAGGCCCAGCGCGGACAACACGCCCGGATAGCGCGGGATCAGCACCCGGCCGATGTGCAGCGCCTCGGCCAGCGCCAGCGCGTGCATCGGCCCCGCGCCGCCGAAGGGCACGAGGGTGAACCCCCGCGGGTCGAAGCCCCGCGCCACCGAGATGACCCGCAGCGCCTGCTCCATACGCGCATCGGCCACGCGGATCACACCCTCAGCCAGCGTTACGGGGGACAGCCCCAATCGCTCTGCCAGCGCGGTGGCCGCCCGTTCGGCCGCGGAGACATCCAGGCCCATCCGGCCGCCCAGGAAGTGCGCTGGGTGCAGCCGCCCCAGCAGCAGGTTGGCGTCGGTCACAGTGAAGTGCCCGCCCCCGCGGCCATAGCACGCCGGGCCTGGCTCGCTGCCCGCGCTCATCGGCCCCACGCGCAGCGCGCCGGCCGCATCAGCCCAGGCGATGGAGCCGCCGCCCGCGCCCACGGTGTGGATGTCCATCATCGGCACGCGCACGGGCCACCCCTCCACGCTGCCCTCGGCCGTGCGCCGGATCTGCCCGTCGGCCAGCGAGACGTCGGTGGAGGTGCCGCCCATGTCCACCGTGATCACGTGGTCGTAGCCGGCCAGGCGCGCCACATGGAACGCGCCCGCCACCCCCGCGGCCGGGCCAGACAGCAGCGTGCGCGCCGCCTCCCGCCGCGCCGCCCCCGCGCTCAGGATGCCGCCGGAGGATTGCATGAGCCAGAGGCGATTGCGGATTGTAGATTGCGGATTGCGGATTTGGGGTTGCCACCCGGTCGCTACAGGAATCGAGGCTTCAGCCGGTTTGGTCCGTTGCCCAGAGAGACCGGCTGAAGCCTCGACTCCACCCTCCAACCTCCAACTTCCAACCTCCAACCCCGCCTCCAGCGCGTCCAAATACCGCGCCATCAGCGGGGAAACATAGGCATTGAGCACGGTCGTCGAGGTGCGCTCGAACTCGCGGAACTCGGGCAGGATCTCGGAAGAGAGGGAGACGTTCAGGTCGCGGGCGCGGGCCAGCCGGCCGATGGCCTGTTCGTGGGCCGGGTTGGCAAAGGCGAAGAGCAGGCAGACCGCCAGCGCCTCCGCCCCGGCCGCCACGATCTCATCCAGCGCGGCCGCGGCGGCAGCCTCGTCCAGCGGGATCAGCACGCCCCCGTCCGGCGCGACCCGCTCCACGACCTCGAAGCGCAGATCGTCGGGCGCCGGCAGCCAGCGCGGCTCGAACTTCAGGCGGTAGAGCGCGGGCCGCGTCTGCCGGCCGATGGCGAGCACGTCGCGGAAGCCCGCGGTGGTGATCAGCGCGGTGCGGGCGCCGGTGTGTTCGAGCACCGCGTTGGTCGCCACCGTCGTCCCGTGCGAGATGATCGCGCCGGGCGCCACGGCCAGATCCGCCATCCCCGCCAGCAGCGCGACCGATGGATCAGCCCGTGTGGAGAGCAGCTTGTGGATGCGGATGCCCGCGCCGTCGAAATAGACGAAATCGCTGAACGTCCCGCCGACGTCCACGCCGAGGATGGGATGAGTGGAGATCACCGCAGCTTCACGTGACGCGAAGGCAGCGTCACCCGGAAGTGCTGCCCATCGCTGGCAAACTCCGGCTCCGGCGATCCCAGTTTCGCCATCTCCTGGCGGATCAGGACCAGGCCACGGCCAACGGTGGTCATCTTGCCCATCTGCCGCAACACCTCAGCAATCACCGGGTTACGCCGTCGAGACTCACCGCCTGCCAGCACCTGCTCCAGTGTCAGGCCGGGCAACAAACCGCCGGGGTTCTGGATCTCCAACCGGTTGTCATAGAGTCGCACGAAGACCTGGGTTGGCGCGGCGTAGTCTCGATGCGCAACTGCATTGGCAACAGCTTCGTGTGCCGCTGCCATCGGGTACTCTGGCACATCCTGCTCCTCGAAATGGGTGCCACGATCTACCAACAGGCGCGCAACGCGGAGATTCCGTCGCAAAAAGGCCTCGGCCTGCTCGATCGCCCGCAATGCAGGGCCTTCCGTATCCAGCCGATCCACAATCGGCGCAGTGATCTCCACGCCGCTAAAGCGTAAGGCGGTCACGCGCCAGGTCGGTTGCAGCCATTCAGGGTGGCCGCCAAATAACGCACACCCGGCCACGGTTGGCACAACGCGCGCAGCGTTCTGCGGATCGGTGCCGCGCAGCGGACGCGCGGCGAACTTCTGACCGACGGCTAACGCTTCGAGGGTGATACCTGACTGCTCCAACACGCCAGGCGCGCGCGCTGAAAAGTACTTTTGGAGTGCCGCTTCGTCCAGATCGGCCCAAGTCGCGCCAGGACAAGGCGACGACTCATAGGCTTCCGGCGTCTCGCGCAGCGTCAACATCCGGATCTCCTCAGCGGACGCCCGGCGCGTCTGCCGGCCATGTCGAACCAGCACTGCCCCGCTCTTAGTGTGCATCCGTCCTGTCGTCTCAGCCTGTGCCACGACCAGGATGCCTTCCGGCAGCCTGACGACCTCCACCACCGGTGTCAATGGTGGGCTGACCGCTTCCCGACATGCACTCAAAACGCTCTCAACGACCTTGTCCGCATCAAGCAACCCCACGACTCGGCCGCGATCATTCACACCGATAAGCACACAACCCCCGGCCGTGTTAGCAAACGCCACCAAGCTCTCGATAACGCGAGAGCTATACTTTTCTTTGAACTCGGTATGCTCGTTCTCGCCGAGCGCCAACCGGCCAGCAATCGTCTTTACATCCATGATTCTGCCCTCAAAGTACACGCAATCGTCCATTATCGTGCGACGATATGATAACATAACCGACGCATAATTCGCGAACAAGGACTGCTCGGCGCCACGCCAGCCGTGCCGGACCTGGTCGCCCACGGCCGGATGGGGTGGGTGATGGTGGTCGGCCTCCCGTTTGTCAAGGCCGACTATAACACGAGGCGGGCCGTAGCGGAAACTTGCCCTGAGTGCCAGTCCGCCCGAACAATCAATGCCAAAATGCATCACCTTCCTATGAGGGCCATCGTTACCCCTGGCCTTGTTCAGCCCGGAAAAGCCCAAAAACCTATTGACAAACGAACGAACATCTGTTATTCTTTTCGTAAATAACATACGTGTTCTCGATACGTTGCTCTTATTGAAGACCTGAAGGACCAAGACTCTACGATCGTGCGCTTACAGTAGTACTGATGTTGATGTGTTGCGTCGTCGTGTAGCGTCCCCCACTTCGTTAGCCGGTAAGCCTTGCCAGTCCGTTCTCCGGACACCCTTTGTGTGCTGCTTGGTCACTTGTTTCGGTCCGTTTCATAGGGTTGCACATGGAGGATGCCCTCCGCATAGCCCGTCTTTCCGCCCTGTCGCCTGTTGGTTCGCCGTCGTTGTGTGTTGACGTTGTATACCCGGTCACATGAGCTCGCTCACCACACCGTGAAAGGGCAGTGACGTGACAAGGAAGGACACCACATGCCCCCCCTGCTGCGCCTGCTGCTGGCCCTGGCCTTATATAGCTTGCTGATAGGGGGCTGGGCGGCCGAGACGGCCGAGGCCCCGCCGGTCGCGCGCGCACCCCTTCCATCCTCCCCGACGACGTTCCTGGACACCCTGACCCGCAGCACTTGGACTTATCTGCGCTCCGCTGCGGCCACCGCCAACCACCTGCCCTACAGTTGGTGGTCGCCATCCATTCCAGGCGGCGACTATGCCAATACGGCCGAGATCGGCCTCTATGCCCTCTCCTGGCTGGCGGCCTACGACCTGGGCCGGCCGTGGAGTCCTTCCAGGGCCGCGACCGAGGCCGAGGTCACCGCCGTGCTGGACCAACTGCGCGCCTGGCAGACCGGTGAGCAGACCTACCGGCCGCACGGACCCAACGCCTATGCCAACAGCGTCTTCTACCAGTGGTACTGGATTGCCTGGAACCCGCCGGTGGTCGGAGTCAACGTGGGCGATAACCAATTGGTCCCCTCCGTGGACAACGCCTGGCTGGCCGCCAGCCTCATCACTATTCAGGAGTACGCCCAGTCCCACGGCCACACGGCGATGGCGCAGAAGGCCGCCGCGATCCTGGCCGATATGGATTTTACTCTGTGGTATCATCCCGATAGCCACCGTTTCTCCTGGGGCGACGTGCAGGACCCGCAGGGCGGCGCCCTGGCTGACTATTACTCCAACGAGAACCGCATCATCAACTTTGTCGCCCGCGCCCTGGGGCAGTTGGACGCCGAAGAGTTCCGCCTGAGCCTGGCGGCGCTGGAAGCCCCCAGCGGCGCCTACAACGGCATCACCGTGGAAAAGATGGCCTGGGACGGCTCTTACTTTACCTACACCGCGCCGGCGCTGTTCATCCGCGAGCCAAACACCGCCTACGGCGCGACCACCCTGCTCCCGGCCACCCAG
>DAOUAT010000589.1:0-7137 GCA_034433275.1 Anaerolineae bacterium | reverse complement strand
TTTTCAGGGCAGTGTCCATGTCGCAGGGGACACGAGCAGAAATGAAAATACGGTTATCCGCGCTCGTCCGCGTCCTATTCTCGGGTTAGAGGTGGCAGCATGGACAAACTGATCGTTGCCAGCGCACAGCAGCAGATGCGCCTGTTTGACTCGACAGAAACCTATCGCAAAGAGTTGGCGCGCTTTCTGGCCATGGCGCGGGCTAAGGGGGCCGGGCTGGTGGTCTTCCCCGCGCTGGCCGGCGTGATGGCCGCCAGCCACCGCGTCGAAGGCTTCCGCGTGAATCTGTTGAAACGGGCTGATGCGCCCGCGCGCGGCCACGCCTCGCTGTGGAAGCGGACGCGCAGCGCGCTGGCCAGCGGCACCGCCTCGCTGCTCGGCGCCAATTTCCGCCGCGCGTTCGAGCAGTTTCTTCGCGCCGATCCCGCGGCCCTGGCGGCCGACTATGAGGCCCTCTTCGGCGAGCTGGCGCGCGCATATGAGATGACTATCGTGGCGGGCAGCGCGTATCTGCCGGACGCGGGCGGCACGGTGCGCCACCGGGCCACGGTGTTCGGGCCGGACGGCGCGATCCTGGGGCGACACGACAAGATGGCGTTGGCGCAGGAGGATGAAGGGCTGGCGACCCCCGGCGATGCCTGGCACGTCATCAAGACGCCGGTCGGTCGCCTGGGCATCCTGCTGGGTGAGGAGGCGCTGTACCCCGAGGCCGGCCGCGTCCTGGCTTATCAAGGGGCCGATCTGCTGGTGACGCTGGCCGCCACGGGCAACGAGCCGCTGGCCGCCTATATCCGGCAGGGCACGTTGGCCCAGGCGCAGGAGAACCGGATCTGCGCGCTGACCAGCTTCCTGGTGGGGCGCAACTTCCTGGCGGCCGATGACAGCCTGGCGTGGACCTTTGTGGGCAAGTCGGGCATCTACGCGCCGCTGGAGATGACCCCGCGCTACACTGGTGTGCTGGTGGAGATGGGCGCGTTGGAGGCCGAGGGGCTGATCACCGCGGAGCTGGATTACGAACGGCTGCACCGGCTGTGGGAGGAAGGGATCGAACCGGTGCGCCGCCGGATGCCGGTTGAGCTGTTCGCCAAATACCTGCCGGCGCTGTATAGCAGCCGTCACACCCTGGCCGACGTGTGGGGGGAGGGTGAAGCGCCGCCCGCGCCGGTCGCGGGGCTATTGCCCCCTGTCCCGGCAGAGGCGCCGCTGGGTGAGGCCGGCGCGGACAGCGAGACGCCAGGGGCCGTGAGCGCGGGCGGTGAAACGCCGGCTGAAGCGATCGGGGATATTGAAACGCCGGCAGAAGAGGCCGACGCCGATGACGCGCAACTCAGCCCGGCTTGAACAGGTCGGTCACCTGGCGCACCAGGGCAACCAGCGCAACCGCGATCTTGACATAGTCCGGCGCGCCGGCTTGCAGGCGCAGTCGGTTGTTGGCTTCGACGCCGCTGGTCAGTTTGCCCTGTTGGGCCTGGGTGTACGCCCACGCGGCGGTGGCGCCCAAGACCGCGCCGACCGCGCCGCCGATGATGATAGCTGTGTTGCGGGATGTCACGAGGATACCTCTTTCGTTGTGTGCAGTAGCGCCCAAGTCGAAGACCGCCAACGATCGGCCTGGGCCAGGGTGGCGCTGGTGGCGATGAACGGAGCGGCGGCGCGGTGGCTGACCTGCTCGGAGATGAGCGCAGCTTTGCGGAAGTAGCCCTGCACGACGGGCGCCACGCCGCGCAGCTTGCGGATCACCCACAACATGCCCTTCACGGCAAAGAACAGGATTACGCCGGGTATCAGGCTCAGAATGAACGCCTGGATGGCCAGCCAGATCACAGCGAGATCACGCCAATTGGCCAGTGTCACAGGGCGCCTCCTCGGATGAGTATCGTCTATTGCATACTGTTATTGTAGCAAAGAACGCAAGGAGCGGCAAAAGCTGGCCTATGGCCGATCACGCGACGCTGTCAGGCGCCCGGTTCTCGCGGTCTGGTTCCAGGAAACAGATATTTGACGATTCCAGGGCCAACTCTCAGGCGGCGCGATTCCAGCCCATGAGGGGGCTTCTCAGTTTCAGGCGGGGATTTCTAATCCCTACGCGGCTCCTGGCCGTGCTGATGCTCCTCCTCGCCGGCCTCCTGCTCACCCACGCCACCCGCCCCTGGGCTGAGTTCGGCCCGCAACAGCAGGTGGTCTCGGTTAACCCCAAGCTGGGCGTTCACACCCGGTTGACCGACGAGGTGGAGCCGTGGAAGATCCAACGCACCTTTGAGATGGCTCGCGAGATGGGCGCGTCGTGGGCCGTGGAGTATTTCCTGTGGGCCGCGCACGAGCCGGTGCGCGGAGTCTACGATTGGGCGCACGCTGACCTGGTGGTGGATCACGCGGTCAACCAGGGGATCACGTTGATCGCCCGGCTGGGCTATGTGCCGGAGTGGGCCCGGCCGGCCAAGGCATCGCACCTGTACCTGGATGAGGATGGCTACGACGATTTCGCCCGGTTCGTCGCCGCGTTTACCGCCCATTTTCGGGGCCGGGTGCGCTATATCATCATCTGGAACGAGCCCAACCTGAGTCAGGAGTGGGGCTTCCGGCCGGTGGATCCGGCCGGCTACACCGAGCTGTTGCGTCGCGCCTATGGGGCTGCCAAACGGGCGAACCCCGACGTGCAGGTTTTGGGCGGCGCGCTGGCGCCGACGCTGGCCCCGCCGGGCAGCGAGTGGGGCATGAACGACCTCAATTACCTGCAGGGGATGTACGCCGCCGGGGCCGGGGCGTATTTCGACGTGCTGGCCGCCCACAGCTACGGCTGGACCTTCAGCGCCGATGAGCCGGCCGCGGCCGATGCGGTGAACTTCAGCCGGGTCGAGCTGTTGCGGGAGGTAATGGTGCGCAACGGCGACGCGGCCAAGCCCGTGATGATCACCGAGGGCGGCTGGAACGATCACCCGCGCTGGACCAAGGCCGTGCGGCCTGCGCAGCGCGTGGCTTACACCATCCGGGCCTACGAGAAGGCGCTGGCCGAGTGGCCCTGGGTGCAGGCGGTCTGCCTGTGGGCGTTCCGCTATCCTGCGCCTGCGGGCACCTACCAGGACTATTACACCTTCGTGGACGGCGAATTCCAGCCCAAGCCGATCTACCTGGCCGTGCAGGCTTACGCGGCCGGTGAGGCGACGCCATTGATGAGCTCTGATGTGCGCTGATTGCTTTCGTAGAGACCACCGGAATCGAGGCTTTAGCCGGTCTGGTTGTCAACGCGCGAAACCGGCTGAAGCCTCGATGCCATGGTTGCGGAAGATCTTTTTCAACTCAGGCAAGCGCACGCTCATCATCGGGGGAGGCCTGGTGCTCGGTCTGCTGCTCCTGGTGCTGCTGCTGCGCCTGGGCGGCTTCATCGGCCGCGACCCCGTGTGGGCGCGCATCCAGGAGACCGGGGTGTGGCGGGTGGGCATGGATCCCAGCTTCCCACCCTTCGAGAACTTCGATATCGAGACGCAGCAGCCCGTGGGCCTGGACGTGGACCTGGCGCGGGCCATCGCGGCGCGGTGGGGCGTGCAGGTCGAGTTCGTTGGCGTGGGTTTCGACCAGCTCGTGGATGCCGTCTACGCGCACAAGGTGGACAGCGCGCTCTCGGCTATGCCGATCTTCGAGGATCGCACGCAGGAGGTCGCGTTCTCGGACCCGTACATCGAGGCCGGCATCGTGCTGGCCGTGCCCGCCGGCAGCCGCGTGCGCGGGCCGGATGACCTGGCCGGCCGCCGCGTGGCCGCGGAGTGGGGCAGCGCGGGGGACGCGCAGGCACGCATCTTGCAGCGCCGGCTTCCCGACGGGTTTTCGCTGGTGCTGCGCGACACGGTGACCGCGGCCCTGGACGCCGTGGCTGCCGGCGAGGCGGACGCGGCCCTGGCCGACGCCATCAGCCTGGCGCTGCACGGCGGCGACCTGCAGCCCGTGGCAGTTATCGCCAGCGACCCTTACGTCATCGTCCTCCCGCGCAACGCGCCGGATTTGTTGCGAGCCATCAACGAAGCGCTGGCAGCCCTATCTGCCGACGGCACGCTGGCCGAAATCGAGGCGCGCTGGCTGAAGCCGGGCGAATGAGCGAATGGCGCATGGCGAATCACACAATTCGCAATTCACAATCCGCAATCCGCAATCCGCAATGAGGCAACGTGATCCACTTCGACATCTTCACGCTTTTTCCCGGCATGTTCGCCGGGGTATTGAACGATAGCATCTTGAAGCGGGCGCAGGAGGCTGGCGTCCTGTCGGTGGCGCTGCACAACATCCGCGACTACGCGGAGGGCCGCCACCGCATTACCGATGATACGCCCTACGGCGGCGGGGGCGGCATGGTGATGAAGCCGGAGCCGATCTTCCGCGCGGTGGAGACGGTGCTGAGCCATCCGGCCGGCTGGGTGTTTGTGCCGTCCGAGCCGGGTGACCAACCGGCCGTGCCTGAGGACGTCGTGTTGCCGCTGGATGTGCCCATCATCCTCCTGTCGCCCCAGGGCCGCACCTTCACGCAGAAGGTGGCTGAGGAGCTGGCCGGTTGCCCCCGCATCGCGTTGCTGTGCGGCCGCTACGAGGGGGTGGATGAGCGTGTGCGCGAGGGCCTGGTCACCGACGAGATCTCCATCGGCGATTTCGTGATCTCCGGCGGCGAGTTGGCGGCCGCGATCATCGTGGACGCAGTGACGCGGCTGCAACCCGGCGCGCTGGGCTGCGAGATGGCCGCGTTCGAGGACTCGTTCGCGACGGGCCTGCTGGAGTATCCGCAATACACCCGGCCGTCCAGCTACCGCGGGGAAGGGATCCCCGAAATCCTGACCTCCGGCGACCATGCGAAAGTGGCACGCTGGCGGCGGGAGCAGGCGCTGCGTCGCACCTGGGAACGCCGGCCCGACCTGTTGAACTCGGCGCCGCTTTCGGAAGTTGATCGCGACTTCCTGGCCCGGTTACGTGCGGAGACAACGTAGGGGCGGGTTTGCTGTGCTTGATATGGGCCGGCCTTGAAAATGAGCAAGCATCCTGAGCGGGTCTACGAGTGAAGATGGTTAACGAATAACGACCAGTCGAAGGACTTCGTCGTGAGCCCTCGGCCTGGGCTCGGGCCGAAGGCTCAGTCGAACGATGCGGTCTTGAGCGACGACCGCTCCGCATCCCCTTCGACTGCGCTCAGGACATGCTTCGACTGCGGGCTATCGCCCTTCGCTCACGCGAAGCGTGCTCCGCTACGTTTTCGTCCGCCGCGGTTCGTGCCCGACATGAGAAGTGGAGAAACCCGCCCCTACAGCGTTGCCCCCCGGATTTGGTTCACGCGCCCCTTTATGCTAAAATAACATTTCGTCACATAAGCGGCATTGCGCTTTCCGATTCAGGTAACGCGGCCGAAGAACTGCCAACGAAGGGTATTCTAACGATGTCGAACTTGATTGCTTCTCTTGATGCTGCGGCCGCCCGGCCGGAAATGCCAGATTTGACTCCCGGTGACACGGTGAAGGTACACACGTTGATCGTGGAGGGTGAGAAGGAACGCGTGCAGGTGTTCCAGGGCCTGGTGATCCGCGTGCGTAACAGCGGCGTCAATAAGAATTTTACCGTCCGCCGTATTGCTTCCCACGGCGTGGGCGTGGAGCGCACATTCCTGTTTGCTTCGCCTCGCGTGGACAAGATCGAGGTGCTGCGGCACGCAAAAGTCCGCCGCGCCCGGTTGTACTTCCTGCGCGGCCGCACCGGCAAGGCAGCCCGCCTGAAGGAACGCGCGGCCTGATCGTGGCTGCTGGGTTCATGCGATAAGGCGCAGGGATATATGTATCCCTGCGCCTTTTGTGGTTAAGCGATCACGATCTGGTCAGCATCCTGAGCGGGTCTTCAAGTCAACATTCGTGACGGAAGACGACCAGTCGAAGGATGCGGTTATCGGCTTCGCCCCCGTGGCTGATAACTAACGTTCAGAGAAAGCGTGTCCGATGCGATCAGAACGCGCAGGGCTGGATTATGAACGTCCCTTATGGGTGGCCGGCTATCGGGCCATCGCTGGCGTGGATGAGGCGGGCCGGGGCGCGTGGGCCGGGCCGGTGGTCGCGGCCGCCGTGATCCTGCCACCCGATGCCGCCGCGCTGGCGCCGCTGCTGGGCCACGTGGACGACTCCAAACGCCTGACGCCGGCCGCGCGTGAACGCGCGTTGGCGCTGATCCAACAGCACGCGCTGGCCGTGGGCGTGGGCTCGACGCCGGCCGGCGAGATTGACCGGATTCGCATCGCGCCGGCCACCCGGTCCGCGATGCTGGCTGCGCTGGCCAGCCTGGCCGTGGCCCCTGACTTCGTGCTGGTGGATTACCTGACCCTGCCCGATCTGGTTTGGCCCCAGCGCAGCATCCCCCACGGGGACGCGATCTCCCTCTCCATCGCTGCGGCTTCCATCGTGGCGAAGGTGACGCGGGATCGCTGGATGGCTGCACAGGACGGCGCATATCCGGGTTACGACTTCGCTTGTCATAAGGGCTACGGCGTCGCGGCCCACGCGGCAGCCCTGGCGCGGCTGGGGCCGTGCGCGCTGCACCGGCGCAGCTTCCGACCGGTGGCCGAATTTAGCGCGCCCCTTGCCCCGGACGTCGCAGCCCGCTGCGTAACCAGGGCGGACGTCGCAGCTTGCTGCGTTCCAGACGCAGTCCCCAGAGGCGATCATGACCGGACATGATGCAAGGGTGAGCCTGGGCCGTCAGGGCGAAGTGGTCGCCGCGGCCTACCTGGCCGATCAGGGCTGGGCGATCCTCGCCCGCAACTGGCGCACCCGGGCCGGCGAGCTGGACATCGTGGCGCGCGATGGCGAGTGGCTGGTCTTCGTGGAAGTGCGCGCCCGCCGCGCGGGCCGCAGGGGCGCGGCGCCGACCGCCGGCACGCCCGAGGAATCCGTTACGCCCCGCAAACAGCTCCAGCTCATCGCTATGTCCGAAGCTTATCTGTTCGAGCTCCCCTTCGCCGGCCCCGTGCGCATTGACGTCATCGCCCTCGAACTCGCCGCCGACGGCTCCGTTACGCGCCTGAACCACATCCGCGACGCGGTGGGCGGTGCGGCATGATGCTGGAGGCTGGAAGTTGGATGTTAGAAGTTGGAAGCCGGAAGCTGGAAACTGGAAACTGGA
>DAOUAT010000588.1:0-2309 GCA_034433275.1 Anaerolineae bacterium | reverse complement strand
CAGATCTTATCTCAACATCAGTCCTTCAACATCACCCGCAACAGCTCCGCCTCCGCCTCGTTGGTCCATTCACGGCCGTCTTTGAGCCTGGCGTGGACGGTCGGCAGCGCATCTTGAAGTTCGCTGATCGCGGTCAGCGGCAGCGGTTTGAGGTGCGGGTAGATCACGACTTTGCCGGGGAAGCTGGTCTCCATCACCGCCCGCATGCCGTCGCGCGCCGCCTCCAGCGAGCCGATGGCGGCCACTGAGCGGTTGGGCGACAGCGCGCCGGTCTCGGCCTGGTGCAGCATGAAGCTGAGATCCTCGATGCCGGAGGCCGAGTGGCCGATGACCCGCACGTCGCGCAGGTACGCGTCGCCGAGGTCCAGCGCGGCCATCGTCCCGCGCGCCACCCCCGCGAAGATGTTCATCACCCCGCGCGGGGCCAGCCAACCGGCCGCGTCTTCCACCAGCGCGGCCACCGGGGCCAGCACCACGATGTCATCGAAGCCATCCCGGAAGCGGGCCATGCCGGCGGCGTATTCCTCCCGGTGCACAGGGTTCAGGCACACGAACTCGATCCCCTGGGCCGCGGCCTCAGCCGCGTACGCGTCGTGTAGATCCTGCAGCCGCGCATCGCTGACATCGGTGCAGACGATGGTGGCCGGCGCGCCGACCTGGATGGCCCGCTGCACGTGCATGCGCCCCATGGGCCCGCCCGCGCCGATGAACCACGCCAGCCCGCCCTCTTGCAGCGCCGACCGCACGGGCACGCCACGGTAGGCCTGGGCGACATCCGGCCCGGTCCCGCCCACGTAGACCCAGCGGTTATAGTGTACTCGGCCGATATCCACATTCACCTTGCGCGCCAGCGGCGCGTCGCCGATCAGCGCGCAGACGCCGAAGTCCGCCAGCCGCGGGCTGACCGCCTCGATCAGCTCCGGCGTCGGATCGAGCAGCACGATGTCATCCGCCACGAAGCCGGCAGGCGCATCTGCCAGCGCAAACGCCAGCACCTCGACGCCCAACTCGGCCGCCCGCGCCCGCAGCCATTCGGCAAACAGCGCCGGCACATCGGTGATCGCCACCCGCGCCGGATGCGAATCCGCCTCAAACCCCGCGCTGATGGCATAATCCCTGACCCCTGGATCCTGAGCGGAGCGCAGCGCAGTCGAAGGACCCACGAACCACGCCGTCCCGCCCGCTTTGAGGCCCTCGCGGTAACGCAATTCATACGCCGCGGTCACACAGGCCCACGGCTCGGTCAGCGCGCTCTCCGCGTAGCCGGTGCCCGGCTGCACGGGCAGCAGGTAATTGCCCTGGTCGCCTTGCAGGATAGTGGCGTCAATGACCGCGTACTCTGACAGCCCGCCCTGGAGCATATAACCGTAGGCCAGGTTGACGCCGTTTTTGTAGATCTCGGCCTGCACAATGAAGCGGTCGCCGGGCCGGTATTGGTCGCGCAGACGCTCGCCCACCTCGACCACGGTCAGGCTGACCTCGTGGCCCAGCACCACAGGGTCGGTCTTGATGTCCTTGAAGATGCGCGGGTGCTCCTGCCCCAGCCGAATCACCTTGATATCGGAAAAGCAGAGGCCGCACGCATCGTGGCGCACCAGCAGCTCATCAGGGCCGGGCGCGGGCATCGGCCGCTCGATGGGCCGGGCGTCTACGCCCAGGTTTTCCAGCCCGGCGCCGTAGAGGGGCCACAGGCGGTTGGTGGAAGCCTCGGGCGCGTGGCCCTGACGGTAGAGGTCGAGTTTGTCGGGCATATGTGTCTCCGTTCAGAGCAAGTTCTCTTTCAACTCCGGAATCGAGGCTTTAGCCGGTCACTCGCCATGACCAGACTAACCGGCTAAAGCCTCCATTCCAAATGGTATTCCTCGGGCAGCAAATCCGCCAGCCGTTCCAGCACATACGTGGGCCGGATGGGAGAAGCCACCAGCGCCGAGGCCGGGGTCGCGCCGGTGAGCACCAGCGCCGCGGCCATGCCGGCGTTCAGGCCCATGGCGACGTCGGTCTCCAGCCGGTCGCCGGTGATGATGCAGCACTCGGCCGGCAGGCCCAACAGGTCGAGGATTGCTTCAATCGTATAGATGGACGGCTTGCCCACCACCGCCTCCACCTGCGTCGCGGTGCAGGCTTCGATGGCTGCGATGACCGCCGCGGCATCAGGCTGGCCGCCGCCCGGCACGGGGCAGTAGCGGTCAGCGTTGGTGGCGAAGAAGCGCGCGCCGGCGCGGATGGCGTCGAACGCGACTTGCAGCTTGTGATAGGTGAAGGTGCGGTCGAAGCTGGCGATCACCGCCTCGACCCGGCCCGGCTCCTCA
>DAOUAT010000587.1:0-2744 GCA_034433275.1 Anaerolineae bacterium | reverse complement strand
GTGACCGCGACCAGTCCGGGGTTGGCCGCGCCGGTGACCGCCCAGGCGGTGCTTGACATCGTGCCCCCGCGCGCCAACGAGGCCTGGGCCACGCCGGGGCAAGGCGGCGTGCTGCGCTCGACCGATGACCGGGTGCTGCTGCGCGTGCCCGCGGGCGCGGTGGCGGCGCGCACGCGCTTCGTCTATACGCCACAGGCCAGCGTGCCGGTTCCGCTGGCGCACCTGCGCGCCGCGTTCACCCTGGCGGCGCACGACGAAGCGGGCGTCGCCGTGCGCCAATTTGCGCCGCCGTTGGCACTGACCTGGGCCGACCCGACGACCAGCGCGCCGTTGACGCTGCACTATTTCGACGAGGTGACGCAGCAGTGGGTCGCGCTGCCCACGCAGCCGGCGTCGGGCGCACGCCAGGCGCAGACCACGCTGCCGCATCTGACGCTGTTCGCGGTGACCACGGGTGAGCCCTTCGTGCCGGAGGTCATGCCGAGCATCCGGGGGCTCCAGAGCGACCTGTTCACCGGCTCCGCCAGCATCGAATACGTGATCCCGGCGCCGCCGGGCCGCGGCGGGTTAACGCCGCAGGTGGCCCTGCAATTCAACAGTCGGAGTCTGGCTGAGGACCCGGGCACGGCTTCGGTGTTGGGCAGCGGCTGGAAACTGAGTGTAGACAACTTCAGCTTTGGCACGCACTATCAGGCCGGTTCGCCGCCCAACGTGTGGCGCATCGCCGGTCAAGCTTATACGCAAGGCAACAATCCCTGGTGGGGCGATCCTTATCTGAAAGAAGCTCCGCACTGGCGGGTGGTGGGCGATCCCAGTCGCGAAGCCAGCACGGCCGATGTCTATACCCCCGATGGCACGCGCTATCACTTTGCACGGGCGACCGGCGATTGGTGGTGCGAGGAGAAGCAGCCTCCGGAAACGAACACCTGGCATTACCGGCCGGTCAAGAGTGTTTTGCAATATGTCAGCGATCCGGTGGGCAACCGCATAGACTACCTCTATGATGTGCCTGCGGGCTACAATCTCCCCCTCACCGGCGGCGAACCGTTTCAGAATTGGGGCTACCGCGCGCGCCAGAAAGACCTGGTTACGCTGTGCGGCAACCATCCCTGGTATCTGGCGCAAATCAACCTGGAAGAACTCCGGTATAACGCCGGGCAGACGGTGATTGACTTCATTTACGATCCGCAGATGCGCACCGATGCCCCGGTTGACGATCCGAGCGACAAGAAACTATGGCTCTATTACACGACGCGCCTCCTGCGCGAAATTAAGATCCGCGCACAGGGCGTTTATCTGGCAGGCTACAAGCTGGACTACGATCATTTTACCGCGCCGTACGGTCGGCCCACGGACCAGCGTTACGTCCTCAAATCCATCATGCGTTGCGAATTGGAGCCCACGAACGGCAACTGGACAAGCCAGTGTTTGCCCCCCTTGACCTTCAAAAATGTACAATATGCTGCGCCGAAGACGCGTATGCTTGAGGCCGATAACGGCCAGGGCGCACAGGTTGGCTTCCGTTACGAGGATGTCACGTATCCCTGGGTGGTCACGCAGCGCACGGTCACCAACACCGTGTCAGGGGCTGTAGACGCCTGGCGCTACACGTACACTAACTATACCGGTGAGACCGGGTTTACGGATGTGACCGAAACCCTGCCGGCGAGCGTCGGCGCCGGCCACCGCAATGAATATCGTTTTATGAGCGGCGATTTCTTGGGTCGGCTGGCGGAGCACAAGGCCTATTCAAGCGGTATCTTGCAGAGCCGCCTGTCCAACGTCTGGCAGACCACCACAAGCGGGACCTATCCGCCGTACAACGGCAGCGGCCCGCTCATGGTGCTCTTAGCGAGCCAAAGTACGGCGGTATACGATGCCGCCGGCGGTAACCCGGCCGAGCAGTACACGCGCTACTACTATGATCTGTCCCAGCAGAGTGGCCAGCAATATGGCAATTGGACCCGGCGGCAAGACTACCGCGACGCGGGCAGCACGCTCTATCGCACGACCGAGCACTGGTACTATCCCCAGGTCAACCCCAGCGCGGGCCGGTACATCGTCAACCGGCTGGCCGAGGAGCGGTTGTTGGACGCCAGCGGCGTCTGCCAGGCGCAGACCCGGCAGATCTACGACACCACCGGGTTCAACCAGCAGCAGGCGCCGCCCACCCAGGGCTTGGTGCGCGAGGTCTGGCAGGCACAGATCTGCGGCAGCGCCAACCCGGCCGATTGGGTGCGCCGCGTGGCTTACGGCTACGACGGCTACGGCAACCGCGCTGCTGAGACCATGGCCAACGGCGCGACGACCACCACGGCCTATGACAGTGTGTGCCGCGTCTACCCGGTCAACGTCACAGTGCAACCCGGACCCGGCGGCGGGCCGACCCTGACGACGGTCAACAAGTACTACGGCGTCAACGCTGAGCCGGGTGGCAGCGGGCTGCCGGGCCAGCTGCAGAGCGTGACCGACCCCAACGGGGCCACCACGCGCTACAGCTACGATGGCTACGGCCGGCAAACCGAGCTGCGCCAACCGGCCGTGCAGCCGCCGGGCTATGCGCCGCCGTGCAGCGGCTTCGCCTGTGCGGCCACCGAGCGCTTCGATTATCAAGACAACGCGCCGTACCGGCTCCACCACCGGGTGCGGGACGACGCCCAGCCGGACGCCGTGCTGCCCGCGGCCGCCAGCTACCACGAGACCTACACCTTCTACGACGGCCTGGGCCAGGCGCTCCAGACGCA
>DAOUAT010000586.1:0-6468 GCA_034433275.1 Anaerolineae bacterium | reverse complement strand
CAGCGACGCCAGAACGGCTCGACTTCGCCCATGGGCAGCGGGGGGTTCACACGCACGCCTTCAGGGCCAGGCGCGCCCCGTCGCAACGCGTGCAAGCCGTGGGCCAGTGCAGTCCGCACATCACCCAGCGTCAAGCCGGCCACCGCGATCCCGGAGAGTAACGCCATGAGCGCCAGGGTTGCGATGGCCGCCGGCAGCCCCAGGGTGATGCTCAATCCCTCACTGAGCAGCCAACCCAGCGCGCCTCCACCCTGAACCGCCCCGGCAGCACTCGACGCATCGGGCCGTCCGGCGATGACATGGGCTGCGCCCTCAAACACCAGGAACAGCCCGATCAGGCCCGTCATCCGCCACGCCGACAGCGGCCCCTCCTCGCTGACATCTCGCAGCGCCAGCCAGACCCCCAGAATGCCCAGCAGGAACGGTACGGCCCACGTGCCGAGGCCAAACGCGACTTGCAGCCCTTCGATGAGCGCGGCCGTGACCTGGCCGCGGTTCGGCGATAGCAGGCTGAGCAGCAGCAACAGCGCCAGCAGCACCAGTACGCTGCCCACCAACTCCCCGCGCAGGAAGTCGCTCAGGTTGGGCGTTGGTTTTGGTTTGGGTTTGGTGCGTCTCTTAGCCATGACAGATCCTGGCGGTCTCTCCGCGCATATGTTCTAGGGTGCGACTGGAATTATACAACAAGTTACGCAGAGAATGAAAGTGTAACAGGCGCGCAGGCGCGCATGGCTTTTCAATCCAGTCTGACCTTCCTGCCATAGAGCTTTGACTTTCGGTCATGGGTCGTTTATAATTGCACACGTGTGGCGCGAGGTGGGCATGAAACGATGGGTCAGGTGGTGGCCTCATCTTAAGTGGCTGCGGCCAGGCATGGGCGTGAAGCGTTGGGCCTTAGTGCTGTTTGTGGGCCTGGCCCTGATGGTGTTCGCGGCGAGTATCTGGCTGGAGACCCTGTCACCCACGATTGCGGCCCATCTGATCCGGCCTGGCATAAGCCCATTGCTTGAGGCAATAGTGCTCCTCGGCGCGGGTAGCGCGTTGGTGTTCTGGTCAGTCTACCGCATGAACCGTACAGTCGTATCAGCGTTCGAGCGTACCGAGCAGCACGAAGTCGTTGATGTGGTCTACCGGCACCGGCAGCGGCAACGTGGCCCCAAGATCGTCGCCATCGGGGGTGGGCACGGGCTGAACACGCTGCTGCGTGGCATCAAAGAGCACACGGACAACATCACAGCTATTGTCACTGTCGCCGACGACGGTGGCAGCTCCGGTCGGTTACGGCGTGACCTGGGGATGCTGCCTCCCGGCGACTTTCGTAATTGCCTGGCGGCGCTGTCTGACGCCGAAGGGCTGGTGAGTCAGCTTTTCCAATACCGTTTCGGCGCCGGCACGGACCTGGATGGCCATAGCTTCGGCAACCTGTATCTCACAGCCATGACCGCGATCACGGGCAGCTTTGAGGGCGCCCTGGCCGAGTCCAGCCGCGTATTGGCGGTGCGCGGCCGGGTGATCCCATCCACGTTGGCCCAGATCACGTTGTGCGCTGAGATCCAGGATGCGGGATCGGGCCGGATCGGCGAGGTGCGCGGGGAGTCGGCCATCGGTCAGGCGCGCGGCCGGATTCAACGGGTGTACCTGGAGCCGGATACGCCCCCGGCCTACCCGGAGGCCATCCGCGCGATCCTGGAGGCCGAGCTGATCGTGATCGGGCCGGGCAGCCTGTATACCAGCGTGTTGCCCAATCTGCTGGTGCCCGACCTGGCTCAGGCTCTGGCTTCGGCGGCCGCGCCTAAGGTGTACGTGTGCAACGTGGCCACCCAGGCCGGCGAGACCGAAGGCTATGACGTGGCTGATCACGTGAACGCGTTGCGGCAGCATGTTGGGCGCGGCCTCATTGCGCTGGTGCTCAGCAACGCAACCTTTGCGAGTCAGAAACCGCCTGGCCAGGGTGTGGATTGGGTGCGGCCAGGCAAAGCACGCTCGACGGACTACCGGTTGACCATGCGCGACCTGGTGGACGGCCAGTATCCCTGGCGTCACGATCCCGGCAAGCTGGCCGAAGCTTTGATGGAACTCATTCGAACCTAGTTGCGGAGGACGACTGTTATGACGGACAGTGAACCGTGCGAAGATCTCTTTCAGGCGCTTTACGAGGTCGCCCGCACGGTCAACTCATCGCTGGACACGATGCAGGTGTTGCAGACCATCGTTGCCAGCACAGCAGCGGCTTTGGGCGCCAAGGCGTGTTCGGTGCGCTTGTTGGGCCCCGACGGCAAACACCTGATGTTTGGAACTGCGCACGGCCTCAGCGCCAGCTATCGTGCCAAAGGGCTGGTGTTGGTGGAGCAAAGCGGGGTCGATCGGGAGGCGTTGGCGGGGATGGGGCCGGTCTGGGTGGCTGATGCGCGCCATGATGCCCGGTTTCAGTATCCTGAGGAAGCCAGGGAGGAAGGCATCACGTCCGTCCTGGTTGTTCCCCTCCGCGTTCAGGAACAACCGATCGGGGTGATGCGGATCTACACGGGCGCACACCGCGCTTTTGGTGCGCGTGAGTTGGCCCTGGCCGAGGCGATTGCCAGCCTGAGCGCCCTGGCCATCGAGAACGGCCGTCTGTACGAGCGGTTGCACCGCAACTACCGGGCGGCGGTGGAGTTTGGTGAGCGGTTGTTTGATTAGCGTAGATCGGTCCATTGGCACATTGGTAGGCTGGTAAGTCCGTGAGGCAGTAAGTCGCATACGATCCCGCCCATCACCAGTTCACCAATCTACCAGTTTACCAGGTAACTACCATATTTAGAGGGAGGTCCTATCCAATGACAGTTCGTGTCGGTATCAATGGCTTCGGCCGCATCGGTCGGCAGGTGCTCAAGGCGATCCGGGACTCCTATCCCGGCACTCTCGAGGTTGTTGCCTTCAACGACATCGGTGATCTGAAAACAATGGCGCACCTGTTGAAGTACGACTCCAACTATGGTCGCTTTAACGGGACCGTCGAAGTTGCTGATGATGCGCTGATCCTTGACGGCAAGCCGGTGAAGGTCTTCAAGGAGACGGATCCGGGCAAGCTGCCGTGGGCCGATCTGGGCGTCGAGATCGTCGTCGAGTCCACCGGCCTGTTCACCATCAAGAAAGATGGCGTCAACAAGAAGGGCAAGGTCGTCCAGGGCGCTGAGAATCACATCACCAAGGGCGGCGCCAAGAAGGTCATCATCTCCTCCCCGGCCGAGGGCGAGGATCTGACGGTTGTGATGGGTGTCAACGATGACAAATACGACAATGCCCTGCACCACGTCGTCTCGAACGCCTCGTGTACCACCAATTGCCTCGCGCCTGCGGCCAAGGTCGTCAACGACAAGTTCAAGATCGTGCGCGGCCTGATGACCACGGTGCATGCGTACACCAACGACCAGAAGATCCTGGACCTGCCCCACAGCGACCTGCGCCGGGCGCGCGCCGCGGCCATGAGCATCATCCCCACCACCACCGGCGCGGCCAAGGCCGTGTCACTGGTGATCCCGGAGTTGAAGGGCAAGTTCGACGGCTACGCGCTCCGCGTGCCCACCAGCACCGTGTCCGTGGTTGACTTCACCGCCCAGGTTGAAGTCCCCACCACCACCGAAGAGCTGCGGCAGGCCTTCCGCGATGCGGCGGCCGGCCCCATGAAGGGCATCCTGGCCGCGGTGGACGAGCCTCTGGTCTCCATTGACTACAAGGGCGACCCCCACAGTTCGTCGGTTGACCTGCCGTTCACCATGGTGCTCGGCAAGGAGAAGAACGACTTCCTCAAGGTCGTCACCTGGTACGACAACGAGTGGGGCTACAGCGTCCGCACCGCCGATTTGGCCGCGTTGATGGCGAGCAAGCTGTAAAGCAGACCAACGACGAACGACGAATGACGGAATCGGTTGTACCTTTCGTCGTTCGTCCTTCGTCCTTCGTCCTTCGTCAGAGGTGTCTTATGAACAAAAAAACCGTCCGCGACATAGACCTCCACGGCAAGCGCGTCCTCATGCGCGTGGACTTCAACGTGCCGATGGCCGAGGGCGTCGTGACCGATGACAAGCGCATCAAGGCCGCGCTGCCCACGATCCAGTACGTGTTGGACCAGGGCGCGTCAGTGATCTTGATGAGCCACCTGGGGCGGCCGGCGGGCAAGGGGTTTGAAGCGGAGTTCAGCCTGAAAGCCGCGGCCGAGGCGCTGGCCAAGCTGCTGGGCCAGCCCGTGCAGATGGCCCCCGATTGCGTCGGCCCCGAGGTGGAAGCGCTGGCACAGGCGCTCCAGCTTGGCGACGTGCTGATGTTGGAGAACACCCGCTTCTACAAAGCAGAGACCAAGAATGACCTGGACCTGGCGCAGAAGATGGCCGCGCTGGGCGATGTGTACGTGAACGACGCCTTCGGCTCGGCGCACCGGGCGCACTCCTCCACTGAGGGCGTGGCGCGCTTCCTGCCCGCAGTCTCCGGCTTCCTGATGGAACAGGAGCTGGAATACCTGGGTCGCGCCACTGATAACCCGGCGCACCCCTATGTCGCCATCCTGGGCGGCGCCAAGATCAGCGACAAGATCCTGGTCGTGGAGAACATGCTGGCCAAGTGCGACACGCTGATCATCGGCGGCGGCATGGCCAACACCTTCCTGGCAGCCAAGGGGTATGACATGGCCGACAGCCTGGTGGAAGCCGGTTCGGTCGAGACCGCTAAGGCGATCCTGGACAAGGCCGGCGACAAGCTCCTGCTGCCGGTGGATGCCGTGGTGGCCGACAAGTTCGATGCGGAAGCGGCCAGCCAGGTGGTGGATGTGGACCAGATCCCGGCCGGCTGGCGCATGCTGGACATCGGCCCCAAATCCATCGCGAAGTTCGGCGCGGTGCTGAAGGCGGCGAAACTGGTCGTCTGGAACGGGCCGATGGGCGTCTTCGAGTTCCCGAAGTTTGCCGAGGGCACTTTCGCGATCGCCAAACTGTTGGCCGAAACCGGCGCGACCACCGTGATCGGCGGCGGCGACAGCGCCAGCGCGGTGAAGAAGGCCGGCGTGGCCAAGAAGATGACCCACGTCTCCACCGGCGGTGGCGCCAGCCTGGAGTTTCTGGAAGGCAAAGTGCTGCCCGGCGTGGCCGCGCTGAACGATAAGTGAGTTGGTAGGTTGGTAGGTTTGTAGATGGGGGCGGGGCCGCCTGGCTCTCTTGGGAGGCCCGCTGTCCCGCCTTGTCTCCCCATCTCCGTGTCTCCCTATCACCGTATCTCGTCTTAGGAGGGCGCGTGGGATTCCTTGACAATGTGAAAACCCTGTTGCGCGGCAAACCCAGCGCGCAAGGCAGCGGCGGCGGGCGGAGCAGCTTCGGCGGCGATGCGTCCAGCTATTGGGTCTACGTCCGGTGCCGGCGCTGCGGCGAGCCGCTCAAGAGCCGGGTGAACCTGATGAACGACCCCAGCGAGGACGAAGATCAGACCTGGATCGTCCGCAAGGGGGTGATCGGCAGCGGCAAAAACCTCTGTTTTCAGACCATCGAGGTGACCCTCCGTTTCGACGCCAAGAAACAGAAAATCATCGAAAGCGCGGCCGTGGGCGGTGAGCTACTTACGGCCGAGGCGTATGAAGCGCTGTTACAAGAGGCGTGAGGCGTGGTGCGTGAGAGGCAGGTCGGGGCAATCAGCAGTTCCCGGAGTTCCTCCAAGTTCCCGTTGTTCCATGCGCCGATTCGCCATTCGCTGATTCGTTTTTATCATAGGAGCAACCTTCCCCATGCGTAAACCCATCCTTGCCGGCAACTGGAAGATGAACAAGACCCCGGCCGAAGCCGTCGAGTTCGTGCGGGCCATCCGGCCGCTGGTCACCAAATATCCGCAGGTCGAGACCGTGGTCTGCGTGCCCTTTGTGTGCCTGCCCGCGGTCGCCGATGCGCTACGCGGCGTCAAGATCGGCGTGGGCGCGCAGAACGTCCACTGGGCCGCGAGCGGCGCATACACCGGCGAAATCTCGGCCGCCATGCTGGTTGGCCTGGCCGATTATGTCATCATCGGCCATTCGGAGCGCCGCCAGTACTTCGCCGAGACCGATGAGACGGTCAACAAGAAGCTCAAGGCCACCCTGGCGCACGGCCTGACCCCCATCGTGTGTGTGGGTGAGGACCTGGCGCAGAACGAGGCCGGCGTCACCGACACCCTGGTGCGTGACCAGGTGCGCGCCGCGTTCGCCGGCATCAGCGCCGAAGACGCGCTCAAGGTGGTGGTGGCCTACGAGCCGATTTGGGCCATCGGCACCGGCAAGACCGCGACGTCGGAGGTGGCCAACCGGGTGTGCGGCATCGTCGTGCGCGGCGCGCTGGCCGAGTTGTACGGCGAGGACGTGGCGCAAGCCATCCGCATCCAATACGGCGGCAGCGCCAACGAAAAGAACATCGGCGAGTTGATGGCGATGCCCGACATTGACGGCGCACTGATCGGCGGCGCCAGCCTGAAGGTGGA
>DAOUAT010000585.1:0-1724 GCA_034433275.1 Anaerolineae bacterium | reverse complement strand
TTGGCGCTGTCCAGGTCGGTGATGCGGTAGCCGCCGTCCAGTCGCTGCAGGGTGGCGTGATGGCCGGAGACAACCCGATGTGCCAACATAATGTCGTTGTCGGAGCGCCGGCCCAGGGCGAGTTGCGGCTTGTCAGGAGGCAGCGAAAACTTCTGCACCTGACCTTCGGCATAGACGACCAGGCCGGCCTGCGGACGCGCCGAGAGGCCGATGCGCTGGCCGAGCAGGGGCGGCGGCGGTGCGCCTGCCTGGGGCTTGCGCACCGCGAATTGGAAGCTGGCGATCTGAAACACATCGCCGGCGCGCAGGAGTTGAGACTGCCGCGGGGGCAGCGCCACACCGTTGACGCGCGTGCCGTTGGCCGAACCCAGGTCAACGATCTCCCAGCCCTGGGCGGTATATTGCACCCGCGCGTGGTGGCGGGAAACCTGGGTATCGTCTGCCAGGACTACGTCATTGTCACCGCCGCGGCCAAAGGCTAACAACGCGGTAGCGATGGGGTGCTCGTCGCTGCCGCCCGCCGCCTGTGCTTGAAGGATACCGTAAAGAGGAGCTCCTTGCGCCATCTTGTTGCCTCCTGCTAATCTGTCGGTTCCATGCCTGCCACCACCAGGCGCAGCAGCCCGCCCAGCAGCAACCCGCCCAGGCCGGCCGCCACCAGGTAGATGCCCGGCTGCACCGAGAGCTTGACCACGTTGCGGGCATATTTGGTGAAAACATCCAGCAGGCTGATGCCGAACACGCTTTGCGAACCGGTCCGATAATAGCTGTAGGCGGTGACGCCCAGCGCGACGCCGGTGAACGCAGCCATCAGCGCCTGGCCCAGGCCGGCCGCCATGCCCCACCGTCGGCTGACCACGTCCACCAGGAGCAGCACCACGGCCAGCACCGCGGCCACCAGCAGCAGCCAGCCGAAGCCGCTGTCCATGCCGTCGAAGGTCCGGTCGAATACGTTGCCCAGCAGCGGCACCTGGACGCGGATGCGCACCCAATCACGCTGGCTGCCCAGGACCAACAAAAGGGCCGATGCTGCCACCAGGAGCCGGCTGAACCAGACCAGGCCGAGCAGCAGGGGCGATGCCCTGGCGCTACCGGTCGTGTCCGCGGGCAGGGCCTCCGCCGCGGCCAGGACGGGCTGCGCCAGCGGCACGGTCGGCTCGTCGCGCAGCAAGGTCAGGCGGGTGCTGCCGATCAACATCGCCTGGCTGGGGTGCAGGGGCCGGGCCTGTTCAGGCAGCAAGCGCTGGCCCCCCACTACTGTGCCGTTGGTGCTGCCCAGGTCAACCACCAGCCATTGGTCGCCCAGCCGTCGCAGCTCGGCGTGACGCCGCGAGGCCTGCGGCTCCTGCAGCACCAGGTCGCAATCCGCGCCCCGGCCGATGGTGAGCACCCCGTGCGCCAGGGGCAGCTCACGCCGGCCCTGGGTGGGCGATTCGATGACGAGGATCATGGCCGTCCTCCGGTCCGCTACGGCGTCGGCTGCCTTGCGGGCAGCTTCAAACCCGGCAGCGCCGTCTTGATGGGCGCGATGATGTTCGCCCCTGGCGTCATGATGGGCAATACCGTCGGGATTTCCACTGCGGGCAGCGTCACCGCCGGCAACTGCACCGTGGGGATATTGATCTCGGGCAGCACGATGGTGGGCAACGACGGGCCTGCCGGCGTCGTTTCCTCTTCCCTGTCCACCTGGCGCAGGATCGCCCAGACGACCGCCGCGACCACCG
>DAOUAT010000584.1:0-2727 GCA_034433275.1 Anaerolineae bacterium | reverse complement strand
CGCCATTCGCTCATTCGCCATTCACCATCCGCCATTCGCTCATTCGCCATTCACCATTCGCTCATTCGCAATCCGTCCCCCCGCCACCGTCCAAATCGTCGTGGCGATGCGTTCGATGAAGTAACGATCATGCACCACGGCCAGCACAGTGCCCTGGAAGCGGGCGATGGCCTGCTCGAAACGTTCGCGCGATGGGATGTCCAGGTGGTTGATCGGCTCATCGAGCAGCAGGAAGTTGCAGCCCTGCACGGCCAGCAGCGCCAGCGCCAGCCGGCTGCGCTCACCGAAGCTGAGCCGGCCCACTGGCACGAACACCTCGTCTTGGGTGAACAGGAAGTAGTGGAGGAACGCCCGCGCTTCGGTGGCATCCAGCGGCGCCGCGGCCCGGATCAGCGATAACGGTGTAGCGGCTGGGTCCAGCGTCTCCTGCTCCTGCGCCATGTAGCCCAGGCGCACCCCGCGGCCCAGGCGGACCTCGCCGGCCCAGGGCTGGAGCTGGCCGGTGATCAGCCGCAGCAGCGTGGTCTTGCCCGCGCCGTTAGGACCGATGAGCACCGCGCGCTCGCCGTAGCCCAGGTGCAGGTTGACCCCGTCCAGCACAACGCGGTCGCCGTAGCCAGCGCGCAGGTCGCGGATCATCAGCACGTCTTGGCCGCTGCGCGGCGCGTCGACGAAGGCCAGCTTCAGCTTCCAGGTCTGGCCGGGCTTCTCGACCGTGTCCTCGCTCGTCATCATCCGCTCCAACCGCGCCCGTTGCACCACGGCGTGGCGGGCAAGATCCTTGGCGATGCGCCGCCAGTGGAAGTGGATCGTCTCGCCCTCGATGCGCCGTGCCTGGCCGTTGAGCTGGCGGATCGAGGCCTCGAGCTTGCGGAACCGTTCTTGCTGCTCCCGATACGTTGCCCACTGCCTGTCCAGCTCGCGATCCACCGCGGCCGCGTAGTCGCTGTAGCCGCCGGCATACTCGCGCAGCGTCCGGGTCATGTCGTCCAGCGCCAGGATGCGACTCACCGAGCGGTCCAGGAACGCGCGGTCATGGGAAACGACCAGGGCCGCGCCGGGATAGTCGGCCAGGTAGCCTTCCAGCCATTCCAACGCCACGATGTCAAGATGGTTTGTCGGCTCGTCGAGCAGCAGCAGGTCGGGCTCGGCCAGCAGCAGCCGCGCCAGCCCCAGCCGCGTCTTCTGCCCGCCGCTGAGGGTGGCGACCGGCCGCGCCGCGTCCACGTCGGCCATGCCCAGGCCGGCCAGCACCGCGCCCGCGTCCGCGTAGCGCGCGCCGCCGCCCAACGCCTCGAAGTCGGCCAGGGCACGGTCGTAGGCGGCCATGGCCTCGGGGAGGGCTTCGGCCGGTGACACAGCCACAGCCTCGGCCAGGCGCGCCAGCCGGGCTTCGGCCGCCTCCCGCTCCCCTTCGGCCGCGGCCAGCACATCGGCCACGGTGGCGCCGGGCGCGAAGGCCAGCGCCTGGGCCAGGTAGCCGATTCGCGCCGCGCGCGGGGCCAGGGCCACGCTGCCCCGGTCGGCGGCCAGCTCGCCGGTGATGATGCGCAGCAAGGTCGTCTTGCCGCAGCCGTTGGGGCCGATCAGCCCGGCCCGCTCCCCGCGGTTCAGGGTAAAGTTGACCCGGTCCAACACTTTGACGTCGCCGAACCATTTGGTGATGTCACGGACGGTGAGCATGAGAAACCTCTTGTAATAGAAACGCCGCAAGCATGGATGCCTGCGGCATTAACAATATGCTTGATGATATCGGACAGGACGATCATAGCAGGCATGTGGCCTCGCCGTGAACCTGGCGCCGGATAGACCTGACAGGTCTCGGAGACCTGTCAGGTCTGAGCCCGCGCCAAGTGGTTTCCCGCCGTGCGGGAAGCGAGGCAGACCTTAAGCTGCGATCCTGTCTGTCATGCGTGGATACCCTCCGTGAAGTGACTCGATTATGCCACAGAAAACCTATAGAAGGCAAATCTGCACGTGGTTTCGGTCATGGTAGGGCCGCCAACATCGTTGAGAGGGTAAATAGGATAAGCTGTCCAGCAGTATACTCCAGGCTGCAAACCCGGTCAGAAACACCAACACCTGTGGCTGGCTTGGCTGTTGCGCGCCTTTTGTGGCATAATCGCTCAATCAATTGAATCATCTACCTACCAAGTTAAGGAGGTCATCAGTGACCAAAGAGCTATCGAAGGACGATCTCCTCGAACTTTACCGCCAGATGGTGCTCATCCGGCGCTTCGAGGAGAAGTCGGCCGAGTTGTACGCCGAGGGCAAGATCGGCGGGTTCTTGCACCTGTACATCGGCGAAGAGGCGATTGCGGTTGGCGGGTGCAAGGCGCTGCGCCCCACCGATCACATGTTCACCGCGTATCGCGATCACGGCTGGGCCATCGCCCGCGGGCTGGATCCCAAGGCGGTGATGGCTGAGCTGCTGGGCAAGGCCACCGGCGTAAGCGGCGGTAAGGGCGGCTCCATGCACCTGGCCAGCGCCGAGCACCGCTACTGGGGCGGCCACGCGATCATCGGCGGCCACCTGCCGCTGGCGACCGGCGTGGGGATCGAGATTCGCTACAATGAGAAGCCGGATGCGGTGCTGTGCGTGCTGGGCGAAGGCACCACCAACATCGGCTATTTCCACGAGTCCATCAACCTGGCCGCGGTGTGGAAGCTGCCCGTGGTGTTCCTGGTGGAAAACAACCAGTACGGCATGGGCACCGAGGTGGGCAA
>DAOUAT010000583.1:0-2992 GCA_034433275.1 Anaerolineae bacterium | reverse complement strand
CCGAGGTCGAACTGCCGCAGGTCGAACTGCCGAAGGTCGAGGCGGTGCTGCCTGCGATCGCGCTGCCGCAGGTCGAGCTTGAAGCGCCGCAGGTAGAGTTGCCCGAGGTCGGTGCTCAGGCCCAACCGGCCGATGAGGCTGCTGCCCTGCGTGCTCAACTTGCCGCCCTGCAGACGCGTCTGGCGCAATTGGAAGCCCAGGCCGCGCCAGCGCCGCAGGTCGCGCGTATGGCAGCCAAGGTTGAACTGCCGGAGGTGGAGGCCGCCCAGGTCGAAGCTGGTGTTGCCGGGAAGCTTCCGGGCGCGGATGAGGTGGCGCGCATCGCGGCCGAGATGGCCGCGCTCAAGCCGATCCGGCGGCGGACGGAGCCCGGCATCGAAACGCGGCCGGCCGCGCCGGCCGATGTCCGGGTCACGCGGCTCTCGGCCGCCGCGCCGCCAGCCGAAGATGACCTGCTCGCTATCGTCGGCATCGGGCGCACCTACGCCGGCCGCCTGCGCGAGCTCGGCATCACGACCTTTGCCGCCCTGGCTGCGGCCAGCGATGAAACACTGGAACAAGTGGCGGGTGGCCTGACCGGTCGCGTGGCCCGTGAAGACTGGCGCGGTCAGGCCAAACGGCTCGCAAATCCCTGATGAAGCGCGGTGTGGCGGGGTGTTGTGCCAGGCTCTCGCCCCGCCACACCGCTTCTTGGGTGCGCCCGTGAACCACGTGCTGGCAGGTGGTGGTTGACCGAGGAAACGAGGAGCTACGATGATCAGACGCTTGCTGTTCGTTTCCATCTTCAAAGAAGGTGAGGGGGGCGGCGAAGGGCGGGTTGCTTACGAGATGGCCCGCTGGTTCGCGCAGCATTACGACGTGGTGATGCTATGCCCCGGCGAGACCACGGGACTCTTCAGCGACCACACCGGGTTCAAGGAGTTCCGGGTGCAGAGCTCTGGCCAGGGCAACGTGTGTGTGCCGCTGTTGTCGGCGGCCCAGGTGGCGCGGATTTCCGCTTTTTTGGACAGCTATCGGCCCGATGTGATTCATGTCCATGATCCGGCCCTCCTGGGCGTGATCGCCCAACTCTGGGGCCGTTTACATCGGGTCCCCGTGTTTTATACTGCGCACATCCTCCCCAGCCATGCGCTGGAATTCGGTCTCAATGAAGCCAGTAACCTGGCGGCAATGCCCATCGGTGAAGCGTTGGCCGAAGGTTATTTGTTGAGTTTCTACAAGGGCTGCGACGCGGTGATCGGATTGAACGCGCGCGCGGCCGCAGAAATCCGGCAGTTTGGCTATAGCGGCCCCGTCTTTGTCATCCCCAATGGCAGACGCCTCAGCGGGTACCATGCGTGCCGGTTCTCCGATATCCGTTCCGAGATCAAAACGCTCACCTTCATCGGGTTTATCAGCAAACGTAAGAACCAGGCCTTTCTTTTGCAGATGATGCGATACTTGCCGCGCACCTATCACCTCCGGCTCATCGGTGAAGCCCTGACGCCCGCCTACCAGGACGAGCTGCTGGAGATAGTTCGCGAACACGGCCTGAATGTCACCTTCACGGGCCAGTTGGCGCACAGCCAGATTGCAGCCGAGCTGGAGCAGGCGCACGTTTTTGTCTCGGCGTCGAAGCTGGAAGTCCAGAGCCTCGTCATCATCGAGGCGTTGGCTTCGGGCACGCCGGTGGTGGGACTGTCGAACGAGACGGTGGATGAGCTGGTTGACGCCACCGACGGTGTCCGTGTGCCGAAGGACGCGGGCCCCGAGGCTTTTGCGGCCGCGGTCCAGCGCCTCTGTGAGCTTGCGCCCGGAGACTACCACGCATTGTGCGAAGGCGCACGCCAGCGCGTTGAGGCGTTGGATTGGTCGAATGTCATGGCGCAAACGATCCAGGGCTATGAGACCATCATCGCGCAGCGCGCCCAGACGTCTGACGCCTCATCGGGCCGTGAGCGCCTCCTCAAGTTCAGCGCTCAGATTCCTCCCGGCAAGCGCCGGGACGCGGCTCTGGGATTTGTGGAGCACCTCCTGCCTCCCCCGCGCCGGCGTTCACGGGTGAACACCCGGGTGTGGGGCATCGTCGGGCTAAACATGGCCGCCTCGGTGGTGCTGTACTACCTGCTCAAGGGGCCCCTCAGTCGCATGGTGCAGCGTACAAACTCGCGCTGATCCGTGTTAGTCACTTGATCTACAAGATATAATCCTTCGAGCTGCCTCGCACCGTTGCTTCACACCCCTCCAAATGGTCAAAATCGTCGTTTCGCGGTATAATACGTGTACGTTACGCGTTTTCAAGGAACGGTTATGAACAATCAGATCGAAGTCACTCCTAGCGCCCTGGGCATTGTCCGGCCCATCAGCATCGAAGAAGAGATGCGCGGGGCCTATCTCGATTACGCCATGAGCGTCATTGTGGCGCGTGCCTTGCCAGATGCGCGCGATGGCCTCAAGCCAGTGCAGCGGCGCATCCTCTATGCCATGCACGACATGGGCATCCGTCCGGGCACGCCCTACAAGAAATCGGCCCGCATCGTCGGCGAGGTGCTGGGCAAGTATCATCCCCATGGCGATTCCGCGGTTTATGATGCTATGGCCCGCATGGCCCAGGAGTTCAGCCTGCGCTATCCATTGGTGGACGGCCAGGGTAACTTCGGCTCGGTGGACGGCGATGCGCCCGCGGCCATGCGGTACACCGAGGCCCGCCTGGCGCGCATCGCGGAGCCACTGCTGGCCGACATCGAGAAAGAAACCGTTGATTGGAACGACAACTTCGACGGCAGCCTGCAGGAACCCGCGGTGTTGCCGGCCTTGTTGCCCAACCTGCTGCTGAACGGCAACAGCGGCATCGCGGTCGGCATGGCCACCAACATCCCGCCCCACAACCTGGGCGAGATCGTCGACGCCTGCATCGCGGTCATCAAGAACCCCGACATAACGACGGACGAGCTGATCGAGATCGTCCCCGGGCCCGACTTCCCCACCGCCGGCTTCATCAGCGGCCGCAACG
>DAOUAT010000582.1:0-3942 GCA_034433275.1 Anaerolineae bacterium | reverse complement strand
AAAACCGTAGTAGGATCCGGCCGTCGCTTCTTTGCAACGCGTGCTTGCTCAGCACGCTCGCACCAGGGGGCAGCATGATTAAGAACTGCATGAAACGGCACGTCTACTGGGTGTCGCCGGAACACACCGTCCTGGAAGCTGCGCGCCTGGTCGCCCAACAGAGCATCGGGACGCTGCCTGTGCTCGATGAGCGCAATGTCGTGATCGGTGTCGTGCGGTTACAAGATCTCCTTAAAGTCTTCATGCCCGACTTCGTGACCTTGCTCGACAACATTGATTTCGTCCACGATTTCGGCGCGTTGGAAGCGTTCCGCCCGCGCGACCTGCCGGCAGCCGTCCATCTCACCATGCGCGACCTGATGCAGCCGGCCATCTCCGTGCGCAGTGACGCGGGCTTATTGCGCGCGTTTGCCATCATGGTCAAGCACCAACTCCAAGATCTGCCCGTGGTTGATCAAGCAGGTCGGTTGGTCGGCATCGCTTCGCGGGTGGATATCGCGGCCGCGTTCCTGCGCAGCACGACGGATGGCAGCCCATGACCGCGGGTATGTTCGTTGCCACCGGCGTTTTCATCGCCACATTCGCGTTGATCCTCTCAGAGCGCGTCCATCGCACCATTGTCGCCATGGTTGGCGCGGTCATTATGCTGGCAATGGGCCTGATATTCGGTTTTTATGATCAGCACCAGGCGCTCGCAGCCATTGATTTCAACACGCTCGGGCTGCTCCTCGGGATGATGATCTTGGTCCGCTTGCTGGAACGAACCGGCTTTTTTCAGTACATTGCCATCATCACCGGCAAGCGATCGCGCGGACAACCGTGGCGCTTGCTCGTCATCCTCGCCACGGCAACCACAGTGCTTTCGATGTTCCTGGATAACGTCACCACCGTCGTGTTGATCGTCCCCGTCACCATTCTGATCGCAGAACTCCTGGGCATCAGTCCGGTGCCGCTGCTCATGGCCGAGGCGTTGCTGTCCAATATCGGCGGCATGGCCACCCAGGTCGGCGATCCGCCCAACGTCCTGATCTCGTCTGCCTCAGGCTTGACCTTTGGCGCGTTTCTGACGCACCTGGCCCCGCTGGCCTTTGTGGCCTGGCTGGTGGCCCTGGCCATCATTTTCCTGGTCTTTCGCTCCGAACTCACAGCGGTTCCGGCACATATCGAGGCACTCGATCAATTAGATGCGCACCAAGCGCTGACTGACCCGCGCGGCGTGCGCAAGGTGCTGGCCGTGCTGGGGCTGGTGATCCTGTTTTTCTTCCTGGAAGGTCCGCTCGGACTGGAACCTGCCACCATTGCGCTCTCTGGGGCCGGCCTGGCGTTGCTCTGGATCCGGCCTGATGTGGAGGTGACGCTGGAACGGGTCGAATGGAGCGTGCTGATCTTCTTTGCCGCGCTATTTGTGACCACCGGAGGGCTGGAGGCCGCTGGCGTGCTGCACCTGGCTGCTCGGCAGGTGGCTGGTTTGGCCGAAGCGAACCTCCTGCTGGCCAGCCTGCTGCTGCTGCTGTTGGCCGCACTGCTCTCAGCCGTGGTGGACAACATCCCGTTTACCATCGCACTGATCCCCGTCATCCTGGATCTGGGCGAGCTGGGCATCCCGCTGGCGCCGTTGTGGTGGGCCCTGGCGCTGGGCGCCGGCCTGGGCGGTAACGGCACGCCCATCGGCGCCACGGCCAACGTGATCACGGTGGCCATGAGCGCACGCACGCGCAGCCCGATCACGGTGCGGATCTGGCTGCGCGCGGGGCTGCCGGTGACGCTGGTCACGGTGGCCGTGGTTGGCCTGCTTTTCGCGCTGCTCTTCGGCTGGCTGCAGACGCCGTAGCGCAATCCAAAATTGCGCTACGGCGTATCGTCATCCGGCGGATTGCGTTACACCTGCCGGAATTCACCCTCGACGACGTCATCGCCTTCGGCACGGCCCTGCGTTTGCCCGTGGTGGCCGTTCCCAGCACCCGGCCCCGAACCGTTCCCGGAACCGGCCGGCGGCCCGTAGGCGCCCGCTGCCATCCGGCCACTGGCCTGCTGTAGGCGCTCCAGCGCCTGGCGGATGGCGGTGACGTCTTCGCCCTGGGCCGTTTTTCGTAGCTCGGCAATGAGTTGCTCAACCGCCCGCCGGTCGTCCGGGTTCACCTGGCCGGCTTCCGCCAGATCGCGCAGGCTCTTCTCGGTGACATATGCAACCTGTTCCGCCTGGTTGCGCGCCTCGATCAGCTCCTTGCGGCGCTGATCCGCGGCCTTGTTGATCTCGGCCTGGCGCACCATCCGGTCAATATCCTCCTTGTTGAGGTTGGTGGATGCCGTGATGGTGATCTGCTGCGCCACCCCTGTGGCCTTGTCCTGCGCGCTGACGTGCAGGATGCCGTTGGCGTCAATGTCGAACGTGACCTCGACCTGCGGTAGGCCGCGTGGGGCCGGCGGGATCCCTTCCAGGTTGAACTGGCCCAGCGACATATTGTCCGCGGCCATGGGTCGCTCCCCTTGCAGCACATGGATGGTCACCGCGGGCTGGTTGTCCTCGGCGGTGCTGAACACCTGGCTTTTCTTGATCGGGATCGTGGTGTTGCGCTCGATGATGGGCGTCATCACGCCGCCCAGGGTCTCAACCCCCAGGGTCAGCGGCGTCACGTCCAGCAGCAGCACATCCTTCACCTTACCCGAGAGCACGCCTCCTTGCAGCGCCGCGCCCACCGCCACCACCTCATCGGGGTTCACCCCGCGGTGCGGCTCCTTGCCCCCCGTCAGCTTGCGCACCAGATCCAGCACCATGGGCATGCGTGTGGCGCCGCCCACCAACACCACCTCATCAATGTCACCCGCCTTCAGTTTGGCATCGCGCAGCGCCTGCTCGAACGGCCCGCGGCAGCGCGCCAGCAGGTCTTCGGTGAGCTGCTCGAACCGGGCGCGGGTCAGCCTGGTCTGCAAGTGCTTGGGGCCCGACGCGTCAGCGGTGATGAACGGCAGGTTGATCTCGGTCTCCATCACGCTGGAAAGCTCGATCTTGGCTTTTTCCGCCGCCTCTTTCAGCCGCTGCAGCGCCTGGCGATCGGCCCGCAGGTCAATGCCTTGCTGGCGCTTGAATTCACCGGCCACATGGTTGACGATGCGTTGATCCCAGTCATCGCCGCCCAGGTGGGTGTCGCCGTTGGTCGCCTTCACCTCCACCACGCCGTCACCGACCTCCAGGATGGAGACATCGAATGTGCCGCCGCCCAGGTCGAACACCAGGATCGTCTCGCTGGCCTTTTTGTCGAGGCCATAGGCCAGCGCGGCCGCAGTCGGCTCGTTGATGATGCGCAGCACCTCCACCCCGGCGATCTTGCCGGCATCCTTGGTGGCCTGGCGCTGGCTGTCGTTGAAGTAGGCCGGCACGGTGATCACGGCTTGCGTCACCGGTTCCCCCAGGTAGGCTTCGGCATCAGCCTTCAGCTTGCCCAGGATCATGGCCGAGATTTCCTGCGGCGTGTACTCCTTGCCGTTGGCCGGGATAGTTACGCGCGCATCGCCGGCCTTGCCGGGTCGGACTTTGTAGGGCACCATGCTGCGCTCGGCCTCGGTCTCGTCGTAGTGCCGGCCCATGAAACGCTTGATCGAAAAAACGGTGTTTTCCGGGTTCACCACGGCCTGCCGCTTGGCGGTTTGCCCCACCAGCCGCTCGCCGGCTTTGGTGAACGCGACCACCGACGGACAGAGCCGCCCACCTTCCGCGGTCGTGATCACCACCGGGTCGCCGCCCTCGACGACCGCGACCACGCTGTTCGTTGTGCCCAGGTCAATACCAACCACCTTGCTCATCTTCCACACTCCCCAATCCAATTTGATATCCAATACCTTCGCCATTATGTGGCGTTAACAGCGCCCAATAGGGCGACCTTGGCCTCGATTTGCTGAATCACAATTGGTTCCGGCGCCTGCGGGAGCAATTTTAATGTTTCG
>DAOUAT010000581.1:0-1849 GCA_034433275.1 Anaerolineae bacterium | reverse complement strand
CGGCTACCTGGGGTGGGTCTACGGCCCGTACCTGGCCGAACCCGGCGGCTGCGCGGTCACGCACCTGGTTTGCGAGCCGGTCAGCCGGCTGCGCGTCGCGCCCGCGGCCGATGCGGCGCTGGTCAACCGCGTGCTGGCCGGCACGGCGGTCGCGGTGACCGAAGAAGCCGCCGGGTGGGCCTGCCTGGCGCTGGCCGGCAACCCCGCGGCCCCGCTCCGGCCCGGACTGCGCGGCTGGGCGCCCGCGGCCGGCGTGCGGCCCCTGGCGACCCTCCCCGGCACTGAGCCGGCGCGGCGCGCCCAAATCGTGGCGGACGCGGCGCGGTTCACCGGCGTGCCCTACCTGTGGGGCGGCAGCTCCGCGCTGGGCATTGACTGCTCCGGCTTCGCCCAGCTTCTACACCGGCTGGCGGGCATCACGCTGCCGCGGGATGCCGACATGCAGTTCGACGCGGGGCAGCCGGTCGAGCCGCCGTTCCGGCCGGCCGATCTGCTCTTTTTTGGTGAGCTGGGCGAGCGCCGGAAGATCACCCATGTGGGGGTCAGCCTGGGTGGCTGGCGCATCATCCACTCCTCGCGCTCGCGCAACGGCGTCCAGGAGGATGATGTGCAGGCGGTGGATCACCTGCGGGAGAGTTTTGTCGGCGCGCGGACGTTTTGTTTATAGCCAGCGCCGGCGGCGGAAGACCAGGAACATCGCCCCGGCCAGGGCGGCGCAGACGAGCCAGAAGAGCGGGTAGGCCCAGGGCTGCTCCAGCTCGGGGAAGTGGTGGAAGTTCATGCCGTAGACCCCGGCCAAGAAAGTCAGGGGGATGAAAATGGTGCTGATCACGGTCAGCACCTTCATGATCTCGTTCATGCGGTTCGAGATGGACGACATGTAGGCGTCGGTGAGGTCGGCGGCCATCTCGCGATAGGTTTCGATGATGTCCATGATCTGCACGACGTGATCGTACAGATCCCGCAGGTAGACGCGCGTAGTTTCGCTCAGCAGCTCGTGCGGCTCGCGTTGCAGCGTAGCGACCACTTCGCGCATCGGCCAGGCCACCCGGCGCAGCATGAGCAGATCGCGCTTGATCTGGTTGATCTCGCCGATGGCGGCGCGCGGTGAGTGCTCCAGGATCAACGTTTCTAGATCCTCCATGCGGTCGCCGTAGGCTTCCAGCAGCGGATAAAAGCGGTCAATGATGGCATCGAGCAGCGAGTACATTAAGAAGCTGGCGTCGCTGTTGCGCAGCCGCGTGTTCTTCACCTGAATCCGCTGGCGGATCGGCCCCCAGGCATCGTTGGCGGCCTCGCGGAACGTCAGTACGGTTTTGTGGCCCAGAAACACGGAGACCTGCTCGTTGCACAACTCGCTCTGTTCGGCGCGGAGGGTGCGCGCGATCACGAACAGGCGGGAGCGCAGATCGCTGTCGCCGCCGCTGTAGGGCTCCACCTTGGGCCGCTGCGGCACGTGGAGCAGGTCCTCGACCGCCAGAGGGTGCAGCTCGTACTTGGTGGCCAGGGCGTGGATCACCTGCATATCGGTCAGGCCATCCACGTTGATCCAGCGCACGACCGACCATTCGGGCCGGTGGACGCCCAGGAACGCCGCCAGGTCGGCGACCTCTTGCACCAGTACGTGCGCCGGGCTGTAGTCTGTGCAGGTCACAGACACCGGTTCGTTGCTGCTGGGCAGCGAGGTGATCTCGTGGTGTTCGATGCCGGGCGCAGCCCCAGGGGCATGCTGCACCCGGGGCACGTAGCGTTCGTAGTATGAATCATCAAACATGACTGACCCCCTGTGTGTATTTTACATCGGTTTCCTTGCCCATGAAAGGTAGGGGCACGGCCTTGCGCCTGCCCG
>DAOUAT010000580.1:0-1716 GCA_034433275.1 Anaerolineae bacterium | reverse complement strand
GGGGTGGTGGTGAGGCGGGAGTAGGTCAACGCGACTGGCCCGAAGGTGGGACGCGGACGAGCGCGGATGGACGCGGATAGCCTTTTCATGGCTGGTTGTGCATGGGCAAGGATGTGGATACCGCTATGCGCCGCTCTTTTTCACTCACTCGCGATTTGACTAACGTTATTCACCCGCATACAATCTAAGTAGCTTAGTCTAAGCTGCTTAGATAAGTCAAGAGAGATCAATGCCCCACAAGTTCGTCGGCCGGCAACGTGACATCGCCGAACTGAGTGCAGTCCTGGCCCGTCCAGGCGCGCAGTTCATCCTGGTTTACGGCCGCCGCCGGGTGGGCAAAACCACGCTGCTCCTGGAATGGGCCGCGCAGACCGGCCGCCCCGTCATCTACTGGGTCGCGACCCGCGACACGCCGGCCCTGCTCCGCCAGGGCTTTGTGCGGGCCGTGTGGCAATGGGCGCACCCCGGCAGCCAGGCGGTCCCGCGCTTCGAGTCCTGGCACGATGTCTTCGCAGCTACGACCGACCTGATCGGGGATCAGGCCGCGATCCTGGTCATGGACGAGTTCTCCTACGCTGCTGAATCCGACCCTTCCCTGCCCTCGCACCTGCAAGCCGCCTGGGATCATCTGTTCAAAGACCGCCACCTGACCATCGTGCTGGCCGGCTCCCATATCGGCATGATGGTGGAGCAGATGAGCTACAACGCGCCGCTATACGGCCGCTTCACCGCGCAACTGCACGTTGCGCCGCTGGCCTTTCCCGCCCTGGCAGATTTCCTGCCCCACTACACCGCGGCGGAGCGCGTCGCCGTGTACGCGGTCGTCGGCGGCATCCCGGCCTACCTGGAGCAGTTCGACCCAGCCCAGAGCTTGAGCGCAAATCTGAAGGGCCTCTTCATGCGGCGCACCGGGCTGTTCCGCAGCGAGCCGTTCATCCTGATCGGCGATGTCATCCGGCGGGAGACCCAGACCTACGAAGCGATCCTCAAGGCGATCGCCGCGGGCCAGCGCACCCCCAGCGACATCGGCGCCATGCTGGACCGCACCAGCGGCTACCTCAGCCCCTACCTGAAGAACCTGGACGCGTTGGGCCTGGTGGAGCGCCGCGTCCCGGCCACGGTGCCGCGCGACCAGCGGCAAGCCAGCCGCAACAGCCGCTATCACCTGGCGGATCCCTATCTACGCTTCTATTTTCGTTTCATCGCGCCCAATCTCGACCTGGTGGAGCAGGAGCTGTCCGACGTGCTGTGGGAGCGCATCAGCGAGCAGTTTCGCGCCTTCGTCGGCGCCACGGCGTTCGAGGCGTTGTGCCGCGAGTGGGTGCGGGTTCAAGCGCGAGCCCGGCGCCTGCCCTTCACGCAGGAGGCCATCGGCAGCCACTGGTCGGCCGATGCCCAGGCCGACGTGGTCGCGGTCAACTGGCACGACCGGGCGATCCTGCTGGGCGAGTGCAAGTGGGGCGTGCAGCCGGTAGACCGGGGCGTGATCCGTGAACTGGTGGCCAAAGCGCCGAAGGTCGCACCGGCCGCAGGCGAGGGCGAGGCTGCCTGGCAGGTGTACTATGCCTTCTTTGCGCGCGCTGGGTTCACCGATGCGGCGCGCGCTGAGGGGGAGGGGCTGGGCGCGCGATTGGTGGATCTGGAGAGGTTGGATGGGGATTTGAGGGGCGGGATGGGGTGAGTCAGGCATGGGCTGCTTTCCCTCGCTGTCGCGCT
>DAOUAT010000579.1:0-12065 GCA_034433275.1 Anaerolineae bacterium | reverse complement strand
GGAAGCGGCCACGGGCGCGCCTACGGTGGGCGTGGCGGTCGGCGTGGGCGTCACGCGTGTGATGACCTGGCCTACGCAGCCGGCCAGCACGACGGCTAACAGGAACACCAGGGTCAAAAGTAGCAGGGTCAGATGTTTCAAACCGGTCTTCCACTCCTGGCAGGATAGGATTGAACCGATTATAGCACGGTTGGATGGGCGAGGGCAAAGGAGGGGCGGGCAGCGTTTCCCTGGCGAAATCGAGGCTCCTGCCGGTTCGATCAGCGGCGCAGCAAACCGGCAGAAGCCTCGATGCCTGAGCTATTTTGCAGTAAAGCGCTGGGATTTACTCGGCCGGAACGGCCTTGATGATGGCCGGGCCAATCTTGTCATCGTTTGCCGCGTTCACCTTGCGGTGGCTGCCATCACAATACGGGAACGCTTCCGACTGCCAGCAGCGGCAGATGGCGATGGTCTTACCGATGGGCAAGATCTCGTTGTGGCGATCAGGTTGTTCTTTGGTGTTAATCATGGTCGGTCTCCTTGTTTCAGATAGGCGATATCGGCAATGGCAACGCCGCAGTGCAGTTGCACTAGTAAAAGGATGTCCTTTGTCTGACTGTGAGCGGTTTTCCCAAGCTTGCGGGAGCTGGCGACACGGACGCTTGGCAAATGCCTGGCACTGGATTAGAATAGGATGGATATCAGGCTGCGAATTTCGCTGCCTGGGCTCGCGGTTCCGGCCGGACTTCGCGTCAACGGGAGTGACCGGCTAAAGCCTCGAGTCCAGACAGGCATCCGATGATTCAACGGAGCCCATCATGCCCACCAACTTTTCGCCCGCTTCTCTCGGTTTCGCCCGCGTTGCGGTTGTCAGCCCCGAACTGCGCGTGGCTGATGTCGAGTATAACACGCAGGCCATCTGCGCCGCGCTGCGTGAGGCCGCAGCGCGCGGCTGCCGCCTGGCGCTCTTCCCCGAGCTGTGCCTCACCGGCTACTCGTGCGGCGATCTGTTCTTCCAGGCGTTGCTGCTGGCGCGCGCGCGGGCCGCGCTGGCGACCGTAGACGCGGCCGCGGCTGAGGCCGACATCGCCGCGGTCGTGGGGCTGCCGCTGGCCGTGGATGGCCGGCTGTTCAACTGCACCGCGTTTATCGCGGGCGGTCGGGTCCTGGGGCTCGTGCCCAAGACGTATCTGCCCAGCACCAACGAGTTCTACGAGGCCCGCTGGTTCACCTCCGGCCGGCTGTGTCCCGTCGGGACGGTCATCCTGGATGGCATCGAGACCCCCATCGGCACGGATTTGCTGTTCGCGGCCGAGGACCTGCCCGAGTTCGTGGCCGGTATTGAGGTGTGCGAGGACCTGTGGGCCGTGAACCCGCCCAGCGGCGACCTGGCGCTGGCTGGCGCGACGGTGCTGCTCAACGGCTCGGCCAGCAACGAGCTGCTGGGCAAGGTTGAGTATCGCCGCGACCTGGTGCGCCAGCAGTCGGCCCGCTGCCTGGCCGCCTACCTGTACGCAGGCGCAGGCGCCACCGAATCCACCACCGACACCGTGTGGGCCGGCCACTCGCTGGTCGCCGAGAACGGCGCCCTGCTGGCCGAGACCGAGCGGTTCCGGTTCGACACCGTCATGGCGGTGGCCGATGTTGACGTGAACCGCCTGGCGCTGGAGCGCATCAAGAACAGCGCGTTCGGCCAGGCCGCGGCCGGCGTGCCACCCCTGCGCACGATCAAATTCACCCTCCCCGGCGCCGCGCGCGCGGCCGCAACAACCGATTTGCTGCGGCCGGGCCTGTCGCGCACGCCCTTCGTGCCGGCCGACGCCGAGCGCCGCGCGCAGCACTGCCAGGAGATCTTCGCCATCCAGGCGACCGGGCTGGCCCGGCGGCTGCGGCACACGGGCAGCCAGGCCGCGGTCATCGGCGTCTCCGGTGGGCTCGACTCCACCCTGGCGCTGCTGGTGACGGCTAAGGCGTTCGACCGGGTTGGCTTGCCGAGATCCGGTATCGTGGCGATCACCATGCCCGGCTTCGGCACCACCTCGCGCACCCGGGGCAACGCCGAGCGCCTGGCCGAGCTGCTGGGGGTCACGCTGCGGGTCATCCCCATCGCCGACGCGGTGCGCGGGCACTTCCGCGATATCGGCCACGACGAGACTATACACGATATAACGTATGAAAACGCGCAGGCCCGCGAGCGGACGCAGATCCTGATGGACGTGGGCAACCAGGTGGGCGGGTTCGTGGTGGGCACCGGCGACCTGTCTGAGCTGGCGCTGGGGTGGGCGACGTTCAACGGCGACCACATATCCATGTACCACGTCAACGCGGGGGTGCCGAAGACGCTGGTGCGCTACCTGGTGGCGTGGGCGGCCGATGCCGAATTCTCAGGCGAGGCCGCGGGCGTGCTGCACGACATCGTCGCCACGCCCATCAGCCCCGAGCTGCTGCCGCTGGGGCAGGGTGGCGATCTGGCACAGAAGACCGAGGACGCCATCGGCCCCTACGAGCTGCACGACTTCTTCCTGTATTACACCGTGCGTTTCCAGTTCGCCCCGCGCAAGGTCTACGCGCTGGCCCTGCACGCGTTTACCGGCGCGCACCCGGCCGAGGTCATCCTGCGTTGGCTGCGCGTGTTCTACGGCCGCTTCTTCAGCCAGCAGTACAAGCGCTCAGCCATGCCCGACGGGCCGAAGGTGGGGTCGGTGGCGCTATCCCCGCGCGGCGACTGGCGGATGCCGTCGGACGCCAGCGCGGCAGCGTGGTTGGCCGAGTTGGAGTGAGTGCAGTCTGCGCCGGCGGACTGCGCAGAGGCAGCCGCGACCTCGGTCGCCGGACTCACATGTGCAAGAAGCTGTTGGCTTCCAGTACAAACGCGGTTGCGCCGGCCGTGGCGATTTCGCCGGCGTGGCCGCCTGCCTCGGTGCGCGGCCGGCAGTGCTCTCGGATCGTTTCCAGGACTGCGTCCACCTCGGCCGGCTCGATGCCGACCAGCAGGGTGACGTTGCCGCGGCGCAGAAAGCCGCCGGCCGTGTTGATGCGCGTGACCCGGCGCCCGGCCGCCAGGAGGGCGCGGGTCACAGCATCCGCGTCGTCGTTGTGTACGATGGCGAGCACCAGGTTCATCTTGCGCGCTCCTTGCGATAGGGTAGAGGATGGGGCAGTTGGTGTTGGCGCCCCTGGCTGCGCGTGCAGCCGTTCGAAACGCAGCACCGGGAAGTTGAAGATCGTGGCCCCGCCCACCTGCACCTCAAGCGGGATGGCGGGCGCGACGAGGGTCATGTGGGCGGGCTCGGTGCCGGTCACCGCCGGGTTGATGTAGCGGCGCCGGGTGCGGCAGGTCTTGCGGATGATCTCGAGCACGGCCGGGATCTGGGCGGCTTCAAGGCCCAGCAGAATGGTCACGTTGCCCCGTGACAGGAACCCCCCAACGCTGTGCAGCCGCGTCAACTCGAACCCTGCGGCATTCAGCCGGCCGCAGAGGGTGTCTGCGTCTTCGCTCTGTACGATGGCGAGCAACAGTTGCATGGCGGCGCTTCTCCTGATTCTCGTTTGTCGTCGGGCAGTTAGTCTACCTGAGGCAGTAACCCCGTGTCAAATAGCTTATCCGCTTGACTGGGCCGGCTGGCGGTAACGGCGCAGGGCATCCCAGCCCACCAGCAGCCTGGTGGTGTCGTCAATCAGGTGCAGCCGCACGGTTTTCAGGCTCGCCAGGAGCGTTAACGGCTTGATCTGGAAAGGCGGGTTGTCTCGGTAACAGCGGGGCAGGTGATAGTTCGGGATTTTCGGGCTGAGATGGTGGATGTGATGAAAGCCGATGTTGCCGGTGAACCATTGGAAGATCATGGGCAGCCGGTAGAACGAGCTCCCTTGCATGCCGGCCCTGACGAAGCTCCAGCGTTCCTTGCGTTCCCAGTACACCCCTTCGAACTGGTGCTGGACGTAGAACAGCCACACGCCGATCGTGCAGCCGATGACCACGATCGGCGCCGACACCAGGAAATACTCCTTGAACCCCACCAGCAGCCCCATGCCGATCACCAGTGCTGCCAACGCCAGATCGGTGTAGACCACGCTCCAGCGTTCGCGCCTGTCCGCATGTGCTGGCGGTATGCGGTGGATGATCGCGAACATGATCGTAGCGCCGACGGTGAACAGGATCCACGGACTGCGCACGATCCGATAGACTGCCTTGCGCCACCACGGCGCAGCCAGATACTCCTGCACGGTCATCGTCGGCACGTCGCCCACGTCTCGCTTGTCCAGGTTACCGGCCGTGGCGTGATGGATAGCGTGGTCGTGCCGCCACTGATAGAACGGCGTCATCGTCAGGATGCCCAACAACGTCCCCACGACTTCGTTGGCCCTGCGCGACGCGAAAAAGGAGCCATGACAGCAGTCGTGGAAGATGATGAAGGCGCGCACCATGAAGCCGGCCGTTGGCAGAGCCAGGGCAAGGGTCAGCCAGTAGGAGGTGCGCAGGCTCCACAGCATGAGCGCCCACAACGCAAGGTAGGGCCCCAGCGTGTTGACGAGTTGCCAGAGGCTCTGGCGCAGGTCGGGCCGGGTATAGGGCTTGATCAGCTTCTGCCAGTTCAGGGTTTCGAGATCGGGGGATGCGATCATGAGACGCCTCCAGTCGGGTTGTGCTTGTCGTAGCTATTTTACCACAGGTGGGCGCAAAACAAGCTCGTGCTGTTGTGCTGTGGCGCTTTTGCGTCCTGTTTCGTTTGCGTGTACACTGGACGCACCATTACACAGCTTGTACGGCTGCCGAAGATCACCAACTGACACAGGAGCAACTTCATGGAATCCTATACCTTTCATGTCTCCATCCCCAACACCGGCCGGGTCTGGCGCAAAGTCGAGCTGACCGCCGAGCAGACACTGGAAGACCTGCACTTTGCCATCCAGGACGCCTTCGATTTCGGCGCCGACCATCTCTACTCCTTCTTTATGAGCGGTCGCGCCTGGGATGCCTCGACTGAGTACACTTTGCCTGAAGGCGCAGGCCCGTGGGGCGAGGACCTGGATGATCTGGAAGACGATGAACTCGATGATGAGGAACTTGGCGATGAGGATCTAGGTGAAGAGGCGCTCGACGAAGACCTGGATCTGATAGATGAGGACGACGTCCTCGGCCCGGAGGCCTATCAGGCGATGATGGCTGCGTTTGGCGGCGGGCCGGCGCCTGAATCGTTTGACCAGATGCTGGGCATGGTGAAGGACAACGAGGCGCTCCGCGCCGAGCTCGTCAAGCTGATGGTGGCCCAAACCGGCATACCGCCCGCGATGGCGGACCTCATCTTCCGCAATGCGGACAAGCTCAACACCTTGACCCCGGATCAGTTTGCCGAACAAGTCCTGGCCTCAGCCCCCCAGGAGGTCCAGGCCGAGCTCCTGGAATCTATGTTCTTTGATGATACGCCGGCCGGCGATGTGCGGACGGCTACTCTGGCGGAGCTCGATCTCAAGAAGGGCCAGACCTTCCTGTATCTCTTCGACTACGGCGATGAATGGCGCTTCAAGGTGCGCGTGCATGCGGTCAACCCGAACGCGGACACCACGCTTGAGTATCCGCGCCTGGTGGAGGAGGTAGGCGTCGCGCCCGAGCAATATCCGGATTATGAGGATGACGGGGAGTGGGTGGAGGACGAGGAAGAGGCATAGCCCCGGGACGCAGCCAGCTGCGACGTCCGGTTTGGAGGGCTGTGTCGCATCTTGCGCAGGTTACCCGATCGTGCTCTGTTTTTCCGCCAGGCAGTACAGCACGCCGACCGTCACATGTAAGCCATCGGCCCGGAAATGCGGCCGCACGCGGGCGAGGTGTTCGGCTTTGAACCGGGCGCGCGTGTCCGGGTCCATACCCAGGATGGTTGCGCGTGAGCCGAGGGTGAGCTGCAAGGCCCACCACGCGTCCTCGGTGGGATAGACCGCCTCGGTTGTTTCCTGGATGATCTGGACCTGTCGTAACCCCGGCCGGCCCAGCAGAGCGGCTGCCTCGGCCGGGGTGTAGGCCACCCGCTGTGGCAAGCGCACGCCCACACCGTAGGCCTGCACCTGTTGGGCTAACAGCGGCCAGCCGGGGTCGAACGGCGGCGGCATCCTGTTGAACAGGGCGAGGCCGATCCGGCCGCCTGGCCGGCAGACGCGCACCATCTCGGCCAGCGCGGCGTCCATGTCGGGGAAGAAGAACAGGCTGAACGCGCAGGTGATGGCATCGAAGCTGCCATCCGCGAACCCCAGGCGTTCGGCGTCCATCTGGCACAGCGAGGCGTTCGTCAGTCCGGCCGCGGCCGCGCTGCGCCCCGCCTCGGCCAGGATGCCCGCGGAGAGATCGATCCCCCACGCGCGTCCGCTCGCGGTCACACGGGCCGCGGCCGGCAGCAGCGCCGCGCCGGTCCCCGTGGCCACATCCAGCACCGCCGCGCCAGCCGGGAGCGCCAGCAGCTCCACCAGCCGCCGGCCGAACTGCCGAAACAGCGCCGGCCCGACCCGATCATAGGTCGGCGCGGCGCCATCGAAGATCGCCTGGATCTCGGCTTTGGTGGCGATGGTGAGTGCGGGCATGGGGTTCCTGGCTATGGTTCAACGAAGATCGGTCGGTCGGCAAGAGCATAACACCACTCGCCGACCTCGTCAACAAGCGGACATTTCTCCGGCTTCCCAGAAGTTGCCTTCTTCTTGTGTTTTGTGGCACAATAGGGATCCGGTCGTCTGGCGGAGAACGTCCAGCTGTTGCGACCGCTGCCTGGCTATGATTTGAGCGAAAGCGGCCGGTGCGTCGGCTGTGTTTGGAGGTGGTGTCTCATGCGTTGGTTACGGTTGCTGAGTGTTGTTGTATTCGCTATCGGCTTGGGAATCACAGCGCTTGCCCGGCCGTCGTTGCCGGTGGTCCTGGCTGAGCCGGCCGCCCAAACGGGCGGCAAGGTGGTGATCTACTTCTTCTGGGGCGACGGGTGCCCGCACTGTGCGGCCCAAAAGCCGTTCCTGGCGCGCCTGGCCCAGAAATACCCCGGGGTTGAAGTTCGCGAGTTTGAGGTCTGGAACAACGAGAAGAACCGAGTACCGTTCACGCAGATGGCGAAGAAGTTCGGCTTCGAGCCCAGCGGTGTGCCCACGACCTTCATCGCGGATCGATACTGGGTGGGCTACGAAGAGGAACCCATCGGCCGCGAGATCGAGGCGGTGGTGGCCTCGTGCGCGCTGTCCGGCTGCGTGGATGCAGGCGCCGGGGTGTTCGGCCCTGCGGCGCCACCAACCCTGCCGCCGCCGACCCCTGTGCCGGCCGTGGCCCAGGCGCCCGCGAATCCTGACCCGGCGCCGAACCCAACCCCGCTGCCTGCTCCGGCCGTCGCCCCGGCCAGTCAGTCTCGCACGCTCACCTTGCCGTTGGTCGGCGCGGTGGACCTGGGGGCGCAGTCCCTGGCCATCAGCACCGCGTTGATCGCGTTCGTGGATGGCTTCAACCCGTGCTCGCTGTGGGTGCTCTCCGTGCTGCTGGCGTTGACGCTGCACACGGGGTCGCGCAAGAAGGTGTTCATCATCGGCCTGGTGTTCATCACGGTGACGTCGTTGGTGTATGTCCTGTTCATCGCAGGGCTGTTCACCATGTTCACCGTGATCAGCTTCGTGGGCTGGATCCAGGTGGTGGTGGCGCTGGTGGCGCTTTTCTTCGCGTTGGTGAACATCAAGGATTACTTCTGGTACAAGGAAGGCATCTCGTTCACCATCTCAGATGATAAAAAGCCAGGGTTGTACCGTTCTATGCGCCGGGTGCTGAAAGTGAGCGACTCGCTGCCCGCGCTGATCGGCGCGACCATCGTGATGTCGGCCGGCGCGTCGTTGGTGGAGTTCTCGTGTACCGCGGGCTTCCCGGTGTTGTGGACCAACTTACTGGTCGCGCAGGGGGTGACGGCAGGGACGTTTGTTGCGCTGCTGGCTTTGTACATGCTGATCTACCAACTCGATGAGCTGGGCATCTTCCTGGCCGCGGTGTTCAGCCTCCGGGCCAGCAAGCTGGAGGAGAAGCACGGCCGCATCCTGAAGTTGATCGGCGGCACGTTGATGCTGACGTTGGCGATGGTGATGCTGGTGAACCCGAGCTTGATGAACAGCATCAACTCGTCGTTGATCATTTTCGGGATCGCGTTCGGCGCGTCGCTGCTGATCCTGATGATGCACCGAACGATCCTGCCGCGGCTGGGCGTCCGCATCGGCTCGGAGAAGTAACACAATCCGCCGGATTGTGTGCGTCCGCAATCCAGCGGATTGCGGTACGGTTCTGCGTTACGGTTCGGCGGCCAGCTCCAGTTGCCGCTGGTAGAGCTGGCTGTACAGCCCGTTGCGAGCCAACAGATCGCGGTGGTTGCCCACCTCGCGGATGCGGCCGCCTTCCAGCGCGATGATCTTGTCGGCGTTGCGGATGGTGCTGAGGCGGTGGGCGATCACCAGGGCGGTGCGGCCGCGCAGCACCTGTTCCAGCGCCTGCTGGATCAGGTACTCGGCCTCCGCGTCCACCGACGACGTAGCCTCGTCCAGGATCAGGATGCGCGGGTCGGTGAGGATGGCCCGCGCCAGCGCCAACCGCTGCCGTTGGCCGCCGCTCAATTTCACGCCTCGTTCGCCCACCACCGTATCGTAGCCCTGCGGCAGGGTCGCGATGAACTCGTGCGCGTGTGCGGCCTTCGCCGCAGCCTCAATCGCCGCTTCGGGTGCATCCGGCCGGCCGTAGGTCAGGTTTTCGCGTACGGTGGCGTTGAACAGGAAGGTGTCTTGCAGCACCACCGACACGTGCTGCCGCAGCGAGGCGAGTTGCACCTGGCGCAAGTCACGGCCATCAACCCGCACGCGGCCGTGGGTGGGATCGTAGAACCGGCAGAGCAGGTTGGCGATGCTGGTCTTGCCCGCGCCGCTGGGCCCCACCAGTGCGACCACCTCGCCCGCTGCGACGTGAAAGTCCACGTCGTGCAGAACCTCATCCCCGTCGCCGTAGCTGAAGTGTACGTCCTCGAATGCGATCTCGCCGGACACCTGGGGCAGCGCGGCCGCGTCCGGCGCATCGCGGATATCGGGCGTCGCGTCTAGCAGCTCGAAGATGCGCTCGGCTGCGGCGATGGCCTGCTGCAGGATGTTGTCAATGTCGGTCAGGCGGCGGATCGGCTCGTAGAACGAGGCGATGTAGGAGAGAAACGCCACCAGGGTGCCCAGCGTCAGCTCGCCTCGCAGCACCATGCCCGCGCCCACCCCCAGCACCAGCGCGCCGCCCAACGCCGACAGGAAGCCCAGGGTCGGGAAGAAGGTGGACCACGTGCCGATGGACGCCACCCGCGCGGCCAGGTAGCGGCCGCTGACCTGGCTGAACCGGCCTAGCTCAGCGTCTTCCTGGCCGAACGCTTGGATCACCCGCATGCCGGCCAGGTCATCCTGCAGCCGCGCGTTGACGTCGCCCAGCCGGTCGCGCACCCGGCGGTAGATGGGCCGCGCACGGCGGTTGAACCAGCGCAGCCCCAGCGCGATCAGCGGGACGGGCAGCAGCGCCATCAGCGCCAGTCGCGGCTCCAGCACGAACAGCACGACCGCGGCGCCGGCCAGGCGCACCGCGGCCACCAGGGTCAGGATGGTGCCGTGGGTGATGAATTGCTCCAGCGCGCTGACGTCATTGCTGACCCGCGACATCAACTCGCCCGTGGAGGTGCGCTCGAAGAAGGCCAGCGAGAGCCGCTGTAAGTGGTTGTAGATGCGCACCCGCAGGTCGTAGAGGATGCGCTCGCCGATGGTGTGGCGCAGGTACTGGTCGCCGAATTCGGTCAGGCCGGTCAGCGCATAGATGCCGACCAGGCCGAGCACCAACGGCAGCAAGCGCTCCACCTGGCGCGCCGCGATCACCCCATCCACGATCTCCCGTTGGAACAGGGGCGGCAACAGCCCCAAGCTGGTTTGCAGCAGGATGATGATGGTGGTTGCGGTCAGGCCGCGCCAATAGGGCCGCAGGTGTTGGATGAGCCGTCGGAGTGCGCGCATGGATCTCCTGATATCAGATGTGATGCCTTGAGTCTAGCACCGAGCGCCGCGCAAGGAAATGACAACGCGCAGGTTGCGCGGTATACTTCCTCGTTGCTCGTGTCATCCGCGGCATGGACATTGTGCTGGGAGTATTGACCGCCGACCGGTGACCACTGACTGCTGACCGGCGTGGGATTTCCAGGCACCGTCCCACGGGGAGGCTTCGCACTGGCGCCGCGCGCGGCGTGGGCAACTGCCCCGGAAAGGAAACGCACCCGATGTATCTTCTTTCGCCTGCAGATTACGCGGCTGCCCGGCCGCTTTTCGCTGGGCTGGACGACCACCTGGCGGTCGCGGCTATCCTGGAGGGTTCGGCGCCCGCGACCCTGTATGTGGATGATCCGGTCCGGCCGCGCGCTGCGTTCACCTGGACCGGCTATCGTTTCTTTCTGGCCGGATCGCCCACCATCGACGCGTTCAACCAGGCGGTGCGCCGCCTCCTGCCGGAAACGGTCTTTCCTCGAGCACAGGCCGCCGGCTTGGAGATGATCGAGCTGAAGCACGCGCCGGAGGGCTGGGCCGATGCCATCACCGGCGCCATCTTACGCGACAAGGCGCCCATCCTGGCCCGGCGCCACTATTACGTTTTGCGCAGTTTGCGACACGACTGGCGGACGGTGCTGCCGGAGGGCTATCGCCTGGCGCCCATTGACGCCGGCCTGCTGGCGCAGGATCACATCCGCAACCTGGACGCGCTGCGAGAGGAGTTGTGCTCCGAGCGGCCGTCGGTGGAGGATTTCCTGGTCAAGAGCTTCGGAGTCGCCGCTTTGTGCGGCGACGAGTTGGCCGGCTGGTGTACGTCGGAGTATAACACCGGCGACCGGTGCGAGGTGGGCATCGGGACGCTGGAGCCACACCAGCGCCGTGGGCTGGCGACTGCGATGGGCTCGGCGTTCATCGAGCACGCGTTGGCCCGCGGGGTCACGCGCGTCGGCTGGCACTGCTGGGCGCGCAACCAGCCATCGGTCGCTGCGGCGTTGAAGATCGGGTACGAGAAGGCCGCGGAGTACAACACCTTCATCGCCTGGCTCGCCGCCCGGTGAACAGGACGATGAAGGTGAGCCTGAGGTCCCGGCTTCAAGGCTTTAGCCAGTCCCGCGGGTATGGCGACCGGCTAAAGCCTTTTGAGCCGAAACTACGGGAAGCTGTCCTCAGGGCAACGACTTCAGCAAGAGCGGGATGTACACCTTGCTTCCCTGTCGGGTGAAGGCGAAGTCCGCGGACGTGCTCTCGCCGCTGTTCAGAAGGACGACTTTGCGGACGGTTGGCTCCACCGGCTTATAACCGGTCGGCCAGCTTTCCAGTGCCACCAGGTACTTGTCTGGCGGCAGGTTCTGTGCCAGGTAACGCCCTGGCTGGAACTGGTCGGGGCCAGTGGTCACGATGGTGATTCGCTCGCCCTTGCTATTCTTTACACTCAACACGACATCGCTCAGCACTGCTTCATCCGAGTAGACGCCATCCGGCTTGGTGTCCACCCACGTCAGGCCGCTGATGGTGACCTCGGGGCACGGATCCAGGTTGGCAGCGGCCACGCTGAAGGTCCCTGATGGCCGGCAGGCGCCCACGTTCACGATGGTAATCCAGTAGTCCTCGACTTCACCGCTGCTGGCCGGCCCTGTGGGTGAAGCCACGTCAGCGGCTGCGTTAGCTATACGACAGCGCAGGTAATCGCGCCAGCAGGCCAGGGTCGCGGTCTCGCCGGTCGCATTGACCGCCGTCATCATCAGATTAACCCCACCCGACGCGGTGGTGATGATCGGGAGCACAGCGACGCCATCTTCGTCATCCATGTCCGTCATGTCATCTGCGTCGGCCGCGGCGTGTAGAGGCACGTTGCCCACATTGACGATCACGAATCGGAAGTATATGTCATAGCCGGCCATTGTCTCGGGTCCCGGCGCAGCGTCGGCATCGTGCCACGTTACACGGTTGTCTACCGATACCAGCTTTTCCATGCTAATCGCCGGCTGTGTGGGTACAAAGTAGCTGGCGTCGTCGGTGTCGCGCAGGGTCACATC
>DAOUAT010000578.1:0-15275 GCA_034433275.1 Anaerolineae bacterium | reverse complement strand
GGTCTGGGGCTTGGGCCTGGCCTAACACTGCGTCAAGCTGACGCCTGCGCCGGTGGGGCTTGCCGCGCCCAACGTGGACTGGGCGCAGCCGCAGCTTACGCGGGCCGTTAGGCGCGCAAAACCAACACAATCGGTTAACCATCAAGATGAAACACGACACGCCCTCAATGAGCTAATGTGCAGCGCACAAGGTTTGCGCTCTCGTGTGCAGGTGACACCAGTGAACATCAAAACAATTGTTCGCTCCTACACCAGCAGTATCCGTCCTCGTGCAAGGGCTGAACTTGATTGGTTTCGCAGACAACCCGACTTAGCTTCCGCGATTGAACGAGCCGCGCTTGCCATCAACAGCGCGGGAAAACGATACTCTCACCAGCGAAGGCTAAAGAAGGCGGTTCTTGAGCAAGCCAGAGACGCCTTACTGACCAACGTAGCGTCTATCAGCCAGTGTCGCACCTTCGATGAGCTATTCGAGTTACTTGAGGCAATCGTGCGCCCCATCAACGGTATCGGTGAGCTATACGTGTACGATACTTGCTTGCGCATCGGTGCGAAACTGGGTCTGTTACCAACCGAGGTTTACCTGCACGCTGGAACACGAGCCGGAGCTAAGGCGCTAGGATTGGATGGAACGGCCCAATCGCTCAAGGTGTCTGCTTTGCCTCCAGACTTGCAGCAACTTGAACCATACGAAATCGAAGACCTATTGTGCATCTTCAAGGGCGATTTGGAGCAGACTCATCTGGAGCTTGCCGAGAAAGATATCTTCCGGCGTAGTCGGTGCGGCTAACAATGATCTATCGAAGACGTCTCTGCACCGCAACAGAGGGTAAGCACGGTTCGCCGTCATGGGCGACGTTCGTCGTTTTGCGGGTCTGGTGCTGGGGCGGGCCTAACCTTGCGTCAAGCTGACGGCTGCGGCGGTAAGGGCAGGGGTCGCGTGAGTTTCGCCAGCCGCAAGTGCAGAAGTATGGTGTGGTGTATCACTGATGAGTAGCGACATTCTCCGCCGCATCAAACGTGCGGTGTTGGCTGGCAACTACGCTTTCAGCGAGAAGGCGCTCCTCGAAATGAAGGCCGATGGCCTGGCGGAGTTGGCCATCGGCGAATCCATTCTGAATAAGGTGCGACGGATCGTTTGACCAACCCCTAAAACGGGAACAGGATCGGCAGCAGCGGGATGCTGATCGCCAGCACGATGAGCGCAATCGGCAGGCCCTGCTTGAAGTAGTCGCTGAAACGGTAGCCGCCGGGGCTCATCACCAGCACGTTGACCGCGTGGCCGACCGGGCTGAGCACGGACGCAGCCAGGGCGTAGGCCAGGCCCATCATTAACGGGTAGGGCGAGATGCCCAGGCTGGTGGCGGCCGTGAGTGCGATGGGCGATATCAGCACGACCACCACTGCGCTGGGCATGAACTGGTTGGCGACCATCACCAGGATCATCAACCCCGCCAGGATGGCCGACGGGCCGTACGCGCCCACCGAGTCAATCATCACATTCGCCAACAAGGCCGCGGCGCCGGTCTGCTGCATGGCTGCGCCCAGGGGCAGCATGGCTGCGATCAAGAAGACGGCCCGCCAGTCAATGGCCTGGTACGCCTCTTCCATTTTCAAGCAGCCCGTCACCACCAGCAAGACGCAGCCGGCGATGGCTGCGATGGCGATGGGCAGCCCGAACAGGATGACCGATCCCACCACCCCCAGCATGATCGCGGCCGCCAGGGGCGCCTTCTCCGACCGCGGCCGCTCTTGCAACCCGGTCTTTAAGACCACGAAATCGCGATCGCGGGCAATCAGCTCAAAGCGGTCCAGCGGGCCGTAGCACAGCAGCGCGTCGCCGAAGTTGAGGAGCAGGTCGCCCAGGCCGGTGCGGTATGCCCGGTCGCCTCGCCAGACGGCCAGCACGGAGACGCCGTACTTCTCGCGAAAACGCAGCGCCGACAAGGTCTTGCCGGCCAACGTGGTGTAAGGAGAAACCATCACCTCGACGATCTGCATCGCGCCGTTTCCCAGCTTCTCCCGGCTGACATCCACGTGACGGTCCACTTGCACCGCGCTCAACCCACGCAGCACCTCGATGTCCTGGCGCCGGCCGCCCACCATCAGCAGGTCCCCGGGTTGCAGGATCAATTCCGGCTGCGGCATCTGCCAGGCGCCGTCCCCGCGCTCGACACCTGCACTTGCGCCGGAGCGCAGCGCAGGTGCAAGTGTGCTGAGCACTGCCAGGCCATACGCGGCGCCCAGACGGCTCTCTGCCAGCGAGCGGCCCGCCAACGCAGAGCCCTCCGGGACGCGGATGAAGAGCAGGCGCTCCTCCAGGCGATAATCCTGCACGTCATCCATCCCTAGCCTCCGATAGCCGGGCTGATCGGCCAGGGCTTCGATCTGGGTCAGCGGCCCTTGCAGCAGCAGGCGATCACCGGGCTGCAAGAGGATGTGCTGGAAATCGGTGCGCAGGATGTTCGCCCCCTGGACGATCGCCAGGACGTTCACCCCGTAGCAGCGGCGGAAGCCGATCCCGGCCAGCGATTGGCCCGCGAAGGCGGAACTGGGCCTGACCTGAAACTCGGCCAGGCCGATGTTTTCGGAGAAGAGGCGCGCGACGGCCGGCTGATCCTGTTCGATAGTGATAATCGGCCGGGCAGCGATCTCCTCGATGCGATCCAGGCGGCCCAGGACCAGCAGGCGGTCGCCGCCGGCCAGCTCGGCGTTGCTATCGGCCGGCAGGCGCTGGCCGTTCTTGCGCCGGATGCTCAGCACGTTCAGGCCCAGCGCGCGGCCGATGCGGCTCTCCGCCAACGTTTTGCCGGCCAGCGTGCTGTCATCCGGCAGGATCAGGTGGGCCAGGCGTTCTTCCAGGCCGTAAAGAGCCTGCAGGTCGCTGCTATCTCGGCCGTTGGCTGCGGCCAGCGGGCCAATGGGTTGGCGCACCGGCAAGGTGCGCCGGCCGATCAAGGCCATGTAGACGACACTGACGGCCAGGATGAGCAGCCCGCCGGCCGTGAAATCGAACATGCCGAAGGGAGCGTACCCTGCTTCGCGCAAGGCATCCCGGACCAACAGGTTGGTCGCGGTGCCGATCAGCAGGATCAAGCCGCCCAACAGTGAGCCGTAGGCCATGGGCAGCAGCAAACGTGAGGCAGGCCGGTTGGTGCGGCGCGCGATCTCCAGGGTGATGGGCAGAAACATGGCGGCCACGCCGATGTTGTTCATGAAGGCCGAGAGCAATGCGGTAGTCGTCATGAGCACCGACACCAGGAGACCATCGCCGCCGCGCGCAAAGCGCATCACCTGCTTGCTGATCACGTTAGAGACGCCGGTGCGGGCCAGGCCGGCCGAGAGGATGAACATCGCCCAGATCGCGACGACGGCGGGGTTGCTGAACCCGGCAAGGGCCTGTTCGGGCCGCACCAGGCCGGTGATCGCCAGGGCCACCAGCACGCCCAGGGCGACCACGTCAACCCGCACGATCTCGGTCACGAACAGCACTATCGCGACCGCCAGGATGCCGAAGACAAGGATGATTTCGATGCCCATGATCACCGTGCAGGCTGTGCCTGCGCGCCACTCACACCACTGACAGGATAACAAACCCAACAGCCGCACCCAACCCTGCGCCGGCCACGACGTCAGAAAGGTAATGCACCCCCATCGCCACGCGCGCCAACACCACCAGCGGCGCCCAGAGCGTGAGGGCCAGGGCGAACGGCCACGGCGCGATCCCCCAGGCGACCACGGCCAGCATCACCGCGCGCACTGCGTGGCCGGAGGGAAAGGAGTGCGGGTCGGTGCTGCGATAGACGCCGCCCCATTCCCCCTCGGGCCGCCGGCGCCGCACCGTGAATTTGATCAGCAGCACCAGCACCGCGGTCACCAGGATGCTGACCAGCAGCACGCCGGCGCGCCAGCGCCACAGGCCGGAGCCGAAGGCCCAGAGCAGCGCCAACCCCGCGCCCCAAAACCACGAATCGCCGGAGTGGGCCAGCACTGCGGCCAGGCTCCGTAACAGGCCGGGCCGCTCGGCGATGCGCAGCCGGGCCGTGAGTCGCCGGTCCAGGTCAAGCAGGCGCGCGATCATGTCGCTGCACGCCGCGCCAGGTCGGCGCGCAGGATCTCGAACTGGTGCGGCTTGTCCACATCCATGCCGACCTCGGCGTAGGGACACACCACCCCGCGCCCCCGCACCCCCAGGTTCCGGCTGGCCCGGCGGACCGCGCCCTCCAGGGTGAGCAGGCGCAGCAGCAGAAGGATGAGCGTGTCATAGCCGAGCAGTCCGGCCTGTTTGAGCGCGCTCTTCCGGGCCTCGATCACCCGGCGCCACAGTGCGTCGTTGCTCGTCACCGCCTCGCAGCGGATCACGCCCACGTCCCCGCCACACACGTCCATGTCGCGCAGGTGTACGTAGGAGCGTTTCGAGGCTGGGAAACGCGCCTCCATGACTTCCCGCTTGATCACTTGGTAATACACGTCGTCCTCGGTCTGCATGGCGGTGTCGGCAGCCCAGTCGAGCATCTCGCCGGTGAGCGCTGGGATGTCCGCGGAGATCGAGAAGACATAGCGGGATGCCGGGTTCAGCGCCACCGAGTGCCGGACGCCGGCCTGGATGTTCGCCAGCAGGCTACCTTGATCGGGGAGGAAATCCACCGGCTTGGCGCAGGTCAGGCCGTGAGGATAGGGGGACCCTGGGCGGGGGGACCCCGCCCCTACGGTTTGGGGCAACCCGACGACGATGATTCGTTGGACGCGTCTGGCGTTGCCCACAGCATCCAGCACCCACTGGATCATCGGCTTGCCGGCGATGTCCAGCAGGGCCTTGTTGCCGTCCGAGGTGTAGGGATAAAGGGGATCGTCGGGCCGCGTGCGGCCGCCGGCGGTGATGATGGCATCCATGATCAGATCAACTCCTGCAGCTGTGGTTGGAAGCCCAGCCGGTCCAGCAGCCCCTCCAGCTCGCCCCGGGTGAGCACGCGGCCCTGGCCGGCCACGGCGATGAGCGCGGCCTCCATCATGTTGGTGCCGAACGAGCGATCTTCGATCACCGGTGTGCTGGTCACCAGGTATCTCACGCCCGCCTGGCGGAACAAGGCGACATCGCTTTTTGTGGTGGTATTGGTGGCAATCACCTTGCCCTCGAGCCGATCCGGCATGTGACGCTTGATGTAGTGGCAATCGCCGGCGATGACCGTGGCCCACCGATACCACTGCTCCCACTTGGGCACGCGCTGCTCTTGCTTCTCGCCCGTCGGATACACCCAGGAAAACGGCAGGCGGCCGGCAATCGGCATCAAGATCGCGGCCAGGCGCTTGAGGCCCGCCTCGCTGTGTACGGCGAAAGGCAGCCCCAGGCCGAACATCAGATCGCCGAACACGCACGTGTAACCGGCGTCCAAAAACCCCTTGGCCATATCCCAGCGGTCAGCGCCCACCGTGACAAACGCCCGCGGCCCCCGCTGGCGCACATACTCGCCGATGTGGGCGTTGATGAAAGGGGCAACGCGGCTCTCCAGAGTATCCCGCAACCCGGCGCCGTCCACCAAGGGCGTTTCCTTGACGAAGCGCACCATCTTGCGGATCGAATAAAGGGGATACCACTTATCGGCCACCCTGAGGCCCAGGTCAGCGCCCCCCAGGCCAAAGGCGTCCACCTTGCCGTCTAACTCGCGGTAGAGCTGGGCGGCCTTTTCCATGTCGCCATCGGTGCCGATGCGCTCGATGCGCACCCGCTCGCCCAGCAGCTCGACCTCCACCGCCTTGTCGCGCTTGGACGAGCCGATGCTGATGCTGACTGCCCGCTTCATGGCTTCACCGCCTCTTCTTTTCTGGAGAGGGTTGCCAACTTTCCCAAAGTTGGCAACCCTCGGGCCAACTCACCCCACTCGGCCAGAGCCAACGTCTCGGCCCGGCGGCGGGGGTCAATCCCGGCTGCCGTCAGCCAGGCAGCCACCGCGGCAGGGGCCAGCCCCAACCCCGCGGCCAACGAGTTGCGCAACTGCTTGCGCGGCTGGCTGAACCCGGCGCGCGCAACCCGGAAGAACGCGTCCGCGGTCACGCCGGGCACGGCCGGCGCCGCGTGGCGCACCAGCCGCACCGCGGCCGAGTCCACCTTGGGCGCCGGGTAGAACGCGCCGGCCGGGATCCGCGCCACGATCTCCGCCGTGCAATAGAACTGCACCCCCAACGCCAGCAGGCTCATCGCCGGCGGCGCGGCGACCATGCGCTCGGCCACCTCCCGCTGCACCGTCAGCACCAACACTTCCGGCGGCGGGTCCGCTTCCAAGAGGCGCCGGATCGCGGCGGAGGTGATGTAGTAGGGGAGGTTGGCAAGGACCTTGTATTGCGGATTGCAGGTTGCGGATTGCGGATCGTGTGATTCGCTGATTCGCTTATTCGCTGACTCACCCATCAACGCACCCACATCCAGCTTCAAGATATCCCCATGGACGATGCTCACGTGCTGCTGGAGGGCGAAACGTGCGCGCAGAAAGGGGATCAGGCGATCGTCCAGCTCCACGGCGACCACGCGGCCGGCCTGGCTGGCGATCAGGTCGGTCAGCACGCCGGGGCCGGGGCCGATCTCCAGGACCGTGTCGTCCGCCATCAACCCGGCCGCGGCGACGATGCGGGCGCGGTGAGCCGGGTCAACCAGGAAGTTCTGGCCCAGGCCCTTCTTCGGGCGGATGCCGAGGGCGGAGAGTTGGGAGAGAAGAGAAGGTGGCGTCAAACCCCTTGCAGCCACAGTCATTAGTCATGAACCTTTTCATCGGGGTCAAACCAACACAAGTCACGTCCAATCAGGAGTTCTTGTTGCTCGATATGGCGAGTATTACGCATCTGAAGTTCCCGAACCTGGAAGCCGTTCTTCACCGCCAACTCACGAATATAGGCATCACTGCTGTAGGTCATCAAAAAATCCCCTTGAAGAGTCATGACGATGCTGAACAGTTCCTCGTGGTCCAGGTGGTTGTTGCGATACAGCCTGGCCCCAGGCTTATTACCGCTGGCAGTGTAAGGAGGATCTATGAAGAAAGCGACTCGATGATCTCCAGCATATTCGCGCAGGACATCCATTCCATCACGCTCCAGGAAGAGGAGCCTGTCACGCATGCCCACAATGATCTCGATTCTTTTATTGAGGGTCTCGGGGTACCACCGCGATCGAAGGCCGCGCCCTTCCTCCCCATTCTTAAGCAAACCGGAACCGGGAGCGAGCTTGCCGCCATGGCTAACTCGATTTCGCAACAAGGTCTGAAAAGCCTTCTGTTCAAGCGTGGCCGGTATTTTCTCCAATTCCGCATTTACTGAATCATGTGTTGGCGAAAATGTGGCTATTCTTGAGACTAGCCATTCCCAGTCTCCGTAGAGGATCGTCCGCCACACCGAAGCGACACGGTCATCAGTTTCTACAAGAATCACCTGGCTTGCAAGCCTTTTTCTGGCAACTGTCAGCCCAACACTGCAGCCACCTGCAAAAGGCTCAATGAATATGTCGGGCCGTGAAGACTTAAAGACCAACCAGGCAATGACATTGGGAACCAACCAAGTCTTCCCACCTGGATAGCGAAAGGGACTTAACAATGCCGATCGGTCAATCAACACTTGAAAACTCCACAAGCCGTTTCTTGACCCAATCGAGATAGGGTGAGTAATCTACTCCGTCCGCCCCGTGAGCACAGGATGCGATGCGACAACGGTCAAAGAATATACCGCCAAAGGTGACGGCATATTCCCAGCGTTCGGCTCCTCGATTCGTTACTCGGTGCGGCACGAAAAACGACCTGATCGCCTCACTGCGAGTGCCACTTCTAATCCAATATTTCGCGAACTCAGATGCTTGCATCTCAGTCAGCTTTGTCACCCAATTCTTCCCGGCGGCGCATTGTCCGAAGACCAAAAGCTTGCCAGGCAATTTGTCGGGGAAATCCTTCCAAACAACCACGTCAAGTTTATCATCCTGGGGATGTTGATTGGAATGGGCACGATAACCTTCACCTTCACCAATAAGCACGCACAACTGATCGACTGCTTCCGCAAAGGATGCTGCTAACTGGGTTCTCGGCGCTCCGAAGTCAACAGCTTGTCCACCAAAGTATCTTGCCGCTGCCAAACATGACAATTCCTCAAATAGCTTACTGGGTTTCGCTTCACCCTTGCGATTCATTACCCAATCGAAATACGACAGACAAAGGCAAAACACGTAGCTGGGAAAATCTGTCCAAACTGAACGCAGCTGGAGTACACCATGAGGATCAATCTGAAAAGGATAAGCGTTGAGGGCCGCCTTTTCTCTCAATTCGAGCTCAGAAAACACCTCAAGCGTTTTCACTTCAACCGATCGATCGGTATCGTCATTGGCTTGGCCCAGGCCGTCGGCGAATTCCGAGTTTTCAAAGATTGAAAGACTGCTAGATGACTCCAGCACGGAAGGGATGCGCAGAATTGCTTCTAAATCACCTTGGCTGGAGTTCCTATCGGCAGAAACGATCGCCTGCAATTCTAGCCAATCGGCAAGCTGAATCGGATCGGTTGAGTCTTCTGGTATTTCGAGAGCCATCATGTTCGACTCCGACGCTGACGTGGCTTTTCAGTCGCTTTATCCGACACTTCAATGAATCGAGAGTCTATTTCTTTCATATCGCGTCGGATGCTCTCGGCAATGGTGATGATCTCACTCACCGTATCCCACGCATCATCCTCGCCGCTGTATCCAGTGGTGACAGTACCTTTCGCCGTTTGCAAATCTATTTTGGCACTTTGTATCGCTTCTCGAAAGCGGCGCTTGTCGCCAATAGCCACCGCAAAAGAACGCTCCAGAGAGAAACCTGCACGGAGTGCAGCCAATGAGTGTGGGCTACTGATAACATCCCTCAAGATATTTAGATCTGGGTTCTGAGTTCGTACTTTTGGCTCGATTCCCTTGGATCGGCTTCCATAGAGCCACGTCATAAGTTCCCCAAGCTCTTTGACGTGAGTTTCTGGTACGGGATTGGGGTGCAAGGATGTCTCTGGGTCTATGCCGAGGAATCGTTGAAACTCCGGTTGATCTGCAGCGGTATAGAGATGCGAGAAGAAAAAACGGCGTCTTCCAGTATCTTGAGCATCGAACCCTATCTGGGCCTCCGCCTGCTCCAATATTTTGTACCCCCTATACTGTCTCTTAACTGTGGAATGGTAATCTCCGATCCTACGGGCAACCTCTGAGAGGGAAATACCGTAGTTTTCATGGACATGTGCAATGTACTTCGCCTTGCTAAAACTATCCCAGGGTTTGATACCATTGATATGGCGAAACCCAACAGTTGTCCAGAGACTCTCTCGATCTGGGTATACGATCGCTGGCAAATATCGCAACTGCTCACGGATGTCGTCAGAGATAGGAGGCAGATCTGTCGCCTTGATTTGTTCTCGAAGTTTGCTGTCGCACAACAGTCGAACGGCTGCCAAACGACGGTTCCCCTCAATCGTCACATATTGGCGTTTTGTAGGATCGGTTTCCTGAGGGTTCTGAGCGATGACAAACAATGGCTCTGACCGAAAGAAGCCGTTTGCAGCAATCGAAAGCGCGACCTCGTTGACAGCCATTTCGCGCCAAAGGATTTCGACCAATTCGTCCTGGCGATATCCCCCGCTTCGCTTGCCAAGACGCGGGTTTTCCGGATCCAGGAGGAGTTGCGCAGTCGGGACATCTACGATTTCGTCAAGATCTGGCTCAAATAGCCTTAATTGATCTTCTTCTTTGGGCATATTTCCTCCTGAACGATCCCTTCTTTACCTTCCGCGATCATCTGCTCAACCATCTCCGCCGCAGCGGCGACCATCTTGGGGCAGACCGAGGTGAAGAGCCCTTGCTCGCGGAGCATCTGGTAGTCTTGAGGATTGCTGATGTCAGCGCCGAGCAGCTCCGAACAGGCGGTGGCGCCGTAGCGCGCCTCGAAGCGCGCCAGGAACTCCCGGGCCAGGGCGTAGGTGCGCTCCTTGGTCGCCTTGTCGTCCCCGCGCGTGGCGCCGTACTTGAGGCCCAGAACCATCAGCGCGCCGGTCACTGCGCCGCAGGTCCCCCCGGTGCGGCCCATCCCACCGCCGAAGGCCGCAGCAACGCGCAGCGCCGCGTCCGGCTCAAGCCCGAGCTCGGGCGCGAAGGCAACGAGGACGGACTGGGAGCAGCTGAACCCCGCGTGGAACCGAGCCAGGGCCAGATCAGCGTGGCTCATCAAACGCCCTACTCCTCATCCAACTTCAAAATCGTCATGAACGCTTCTTGCGGGATCTCCACCGAGCCGATCATCTTCATGCGCTTCTTGCCGGCTTTTTGCTTTTCCAGCAGCTTGCGCTTGCGGGTGATGTCGCCGCCGTAGCACTTCGCCAACACGTCCTTGCGCATGGCCTTGACGTTGGCCCGGCTGACGATCTTGTTCCCGACCGCGGCCTGGATCGGCACATCGAACTGCTGGCGCGGGATCACATCCTTCAGCTTGCTGACCAGCTTCATCCCCTTGGTAAAGGTCTGTTCGCGGTGCACGATCATGCTGAGCGCATCCACCGGCTCCTTGTTCACCAGCACGTCCAGCCGCACCATATCGGCCGGCCGGTAGCCCTCGAAGTGGTAGTCCAGGCTGGCATAGCCGCGGGTGCGCGCCTTGAGGTCGTTGTAGAAATCGGTCAGGATTTCAATCAGCGGGATGTGATAACTGAGCAGCACGCGGCGCTGATCCAGGTACTCTTGCGCCTTAAACTCGCCGCGACGGTTGGTGACCAGGTCCATCACCTGGCCGATGAACTCGGTGGGCGTGAAGACGTCAATCTGCACCCATGGCTCCCGGATCTCGGTGATGGTGGTGGGGTCGGGCAACTCTACGGGGCTGTCAATCACGATCTCGCTGCCGTCGGTGCGCGTGACCTCATACTCCACGCTGGGCGCAGTGAACACCAGGTCCAGGTCGTACTCCCGCTCCAGCCGCTCCTGGATGATCTCCATGTGGAACAGCCCCAGAAAGCCGCAGCGGAAGCCGTAGCCCAACGCCTGGCTGGTCTCGGGCTGGTAGGTCAGCGACGCGTCGTTGAGCTGAAGCTTGGCCAGGGCATCGCGCAGCGCCAGGTAGTCGGCCGCGTCGCTGGGGTAGACGCTGGCGAACACCATCGGCTTCATGGGCTTGTAACCGGGCAGCGGCAGCTCGGCGGACGAGGCGTGGCCGGTCAGGGTGTCACCGACGCGGCAGTCACCGACGTTCTTCAGGCCGGTGGCGACGTAGCCCACCTCGCCGGCCTCCAGTTGACCGGTAGCGCGCATATTGGGGCCGAAGACGCCGACTTCCAATGGCTCCATCGGCTGACCGGTGGACATCATCCGCAGGGTCTGGCCCATGGCCATCGCGCCGTCCACCACGCGCACGTAGGCGATCACCCCCTTGTAGGCATCGTAGTGGCTGTCAAAAATCAGTGCGCGCAACGGTTGATTGCGCTGCCCGCGCGGGGGCGGGACCTGATGCACCACCGCTTCGAGCAACGCCCGAACATTGGTGCCCTCCTTGGCCGAGATGCGCAGGACATCCTTGGCAGTCATGCCAAACACATCCTGGATCTCCTGGGCCACCAGATCCGGCTGCGCAGACACGAGATCGATCTTGTTGATGACGGGCACGATCTCCAGGTCGTGTTCCATGGCCAGGTACAGATTGGCCAGGGTTTGCGCCTCGACCCCCTGGGTGGCGTCAACGACCAGCACGGCGCCTTCGCACGCCTGCAAGGCCCGGCTCACCTCGTAGGCAAAGTCCACATGGCCCGGCGTGTCAATCAGATTGAGCTCGTAGGTCTGCCCATCGGCCGCGGCATAGTTCATACGCACAGCCGACGCCTTGATGGTCACGCCTTTTTCTCGCTCCAGATCCATGCTATCCAGCACCTGCGACATCATCTCGCGTTCCGAGATGGTGCCTGTGAGCTGCAGCAGGCGGTCGGCCAGGGTAGATTTCCCGTGGTCAATGTGGGCGATGATGCAAAAATTACGAATAAACTGCTGATCCATTGTGTACTCGTTACTCTCTAATAAGAATGCCGCAGCGCGTCCCGATCCAGTACGATAGTACGTGCGCGACCCAGTCGGATCCAGCCCTCGACCTGGAACTCGCCCAGGCAGCGAGCGACGACCTCGCGAGTGGTGCCGACCTGGGCGGCCAACTCGGCCTGTGTGAGACGAATCTGGTCGCCATCCCGTTCTGTGCTCTCAACCAGGGCCCGGGCAACACGCTCGCCCACTGTGTTGAAAGAAAGCTGCGCCACCATTCTGCTGAGGTGCGCCATGCAGTTTGATGCGCTTTGCCAGGCCAATTGACACAAAGCTGGATCCTGGCGCATATACCGTTGGAATACAGTACGCTCAATTACGAGCACCTGGCCAGCTTCCACCCCCGCGCTTCAGCCAGGGCGTGATCATGGAACATTAACAGGCAAATGCCGCCGCAAGACGCTGCCTCCGGGTTACAGATGATCTGGCGCCGGCCGCGGGGGGTCGCTTTGCCCATCTGTAGCGACCCACTCAGGGGAAAAAGAACAACGCCGGCCGCTTCGCCATCCTGATACAACACCGTACCGCTTTCGAACGTCCGCACAGACCCGTTCTCAAACAGCACCATACGGGTCGCTTCCGACAATACCTGCAAGGCAACATTGTTGTTAGCAGTGGGGATGAGGGATGCCTGTGCGTCCATAGTAACTCCCGCCGAGTATTTTTGCACCCGATGATTTGCAATGGTATCACAAGGCACAAACCATGTCAACGAAGCGACAGCACGTGAGCATTGTCAGCTAACACCAGCGCGACCCGAAAGTAATGTCCCCTGCTGTATTCGCCACCTACTTTCGTTATCTTAACTCCGTGCAGATTTTCAACCAATACTCATTTCTCATTTTCAGTCTGGTTGGCCTCATTGTAGCGGCGGTGTCGCTGCTGCGCCGGGGCCGGGCGCGGGGCCGCCTAGTCGTGCTGGCGGCCGCGGCGGTCGCGCTGGTGGTCGTCTGGTTCGTGGTGCGCCCCACTGCAACGCCGGTCGCCGACAGCGCCGCCGTGCAAGCACAAATGGCCGCCGGCCTGCCGGTGCTGGTGGAGCTCCAATCGCCCTACTGAGCGGCCTGCATCGCTGCCAAGCCCATCGTGGATGGGATCGAACAAGAACATGCGGGACGCCTGCGGGTGATCCGCCTCAACGTGCAGGATCCGGTCAGCCGGCCGCTGGCGCAGGAATTGGGGTTCCGAGTGACGCCGACCTTTATCTTCTTCGATGACACTGGCGCTGAGGTTTGGCGCAGCGTCGGCCAGATTGACCCTGGACAGGTCAGGGGATCGCTGAAGTAAGATGCGCGTCCTCTTCCTTTTTCTGGACGGTGTCGGGCTGGGACCGGATGATCCGGCCACGAACCCCCTGGCGCGCGCGGCCATGCCGCACCTGACCCGACTGCTGGAGGGACAGCGCCTGGTGGCGCCAGCCGCGCCGGTAGAGACGGCCCGCGCGACGTTGCTGGCGCTGGATGCCTGCCTGGGCGTGCCGGGGATGCCGCAGTCGGCCAGCGGCCAGGCCGCGCTGCTGACCGGGCTGAACGTTTCGTCGCTCATCGGCATGCACTACGGCCCATGGCCGAACCAGGCGATCGTCAACCTGTTGGCGAACGGCAACCTGTTCCGCGCGGTGCGTCGGGCAGGCAAACATGCCGCCCTGCTCAATGCCTACCCACCCTCCTATTTTGCGGCCATTGCCTCAGGCCGGCGGGTCTACTCCGCCATCCCGCAGGCGGTGGTCAGCGCCGGGATCCCACTCAAGACCGCGGACGACCTCAACACAGGCCAGGCGCTCTCGGCCGATTTCACCGGCCAGGGGTGGCACGATCGGCTGGGGCTGCGCGACACCCCACTGCTGACCCCGGCTGAAGCCGGTGCGCGGATGGCCGCGCTGGCGAGCGCGTTGGACTTCGCGTTCTTCGAGTATTGGCCCAGTGACTATGTGGGGCACGGCCAGGACATGGCCGAGGCGCTGGAACTGCTGGCGACGCTGGATGCCATGCTGGGGGGCCTGTTGGCCGCGTGGGATGATGACGAAGGGCTGATCCTGATCACGTCGGATCACGGTAACCTGGAGGATTTGGGGACGCGCGGACACACCACCAACCCGGCGCCGGCGCTGCTGATCGGCGCGCCGGCACACCGCCGCACGCTGGCGGCCTCCCTCCGCAGCCTGACCGATATCGCGCCCGCCATCATCCGACTGCTGAAGGCTTGAACCATGAGCCGCGCTACGGCGTTGGTGTGGCGGAGATGGTCATCTGCAGCGGCGCTCGCTGCATCAAAACGCCCAAACGATAGCGGGTGATCACTGTAAGCTGCTCCAACCCCTGCGCCTCGGCCAGTACGTTGGTGCGTTCAAGGGCCGCCACGGTCTTGCTGTAGTCACCCCGCGACTCGAAGATGTTGGCCTGATAGAAATAGACCATCGGCTCATCCGGGTCAAGCCGTTGTGCGATCTCTAGATCGGCCTCTGCCTCGTCCAGCATATCGAACCAGATGTAGACCGAGGCGCGCAACACCCGCAGCTCAGCTTCGGTGGACAGTAGCGCTCCCGCACGCTGGAAGGCCGCATCGGCCCCGGCCGTGTCCCCCAGCTTCTGCAGTGTCGCGCCCAATCGCATCCAGTTCTCAGCTTCTCCCGGCATGGCCTCGACCGCGCGCCGAAAGTCATCGGCTGCGCCCGCGAAATCACCTTGCTGGGTGATCTTGCGTTCGCCCGTGGTGGTCGCATCCAGCGCAGTCCGCACGTTCGGATCCACCGGGAACAGGATGCTTACCAAGAGATAGAGGCCTGCGGCAACGGCCAAGACGAGCGCAATGACGCTGATAGCCCGCAGCCCGCGCTTACGATCTCCGGCACGCACCTGCGCGTCCAGCATCCACCACCAGGCCGCGGCTTCGGTCCGTCCAAAACGTGTGCGCAAAGCCCGGAACCCACCTGCGGCCCGCGCCTGGCCCACGATCTGCCGCGCGTTGCGCCGCACAGTGGCCTGCAACGTTTCCCACCGGCCGGCCTCAGGCCGCAAATCCACGCCCTGGGCCTCCAACTCAGGCCACAACTCGGCGATACGATCGAGATCACACAGCAGGTCAGCCACGGGCATACCGCCGGGCTGATTAACCACACGTTTTTCGTTGGTTGTCAACAAGGTGCGCAGCTCATCGGCCGGCGTCACCTGCGCCACACTAATCGCTCGCGCCATTACTCGTCAGCCGCCTCTTC
>DAOUAT010000577.1:0-7918 GCA_034433275.1 Anaerolineae bacterium | reverse complement strand
GTGAGATCGTGGCGCGGGCTCAGATGCCACACGACGCCCTCGTCAAAGGCCTGGACCGTCACCGTCGGGGAATCGTTCTCGTCCAGGAGCACCGGCACGGCCGCTTGACCGGCGAAAGTGCTGGGCGAGAGGGCCTGGCCCGGGCGTGTGGTGTGGGCGGGGGCCGCGACATCAGCCAGCAGCGGTTGGCCCTGGTGGATGGTGGCGCCGCCGTCCGCCGACCCTTTTCGCAGGCTCACGCCGAAGGTCGTTTCCAGCGCGATATCGTTCCCGGCGATCACCGCCAGCGTGTGCCCCGCGGCCACCCAGTCGGCCAGGGCTGCGGCGCGGTCCCGGCCGACCGGGCCGGCAGGCGGGAAAAGAAAGATGAGATCGGCTTCCGCCAGGACAGCCGGTCCGTCGGCCGGCGGCGTCTCGACGCGATAGCCCAGTCGCGTCAGCCAGAGCCGCAGCGCCAGCAGGCCATCAGGCTGGTTCGAGGTCAGGCTGTAGGGGCGCGGCGCTTCCTGGGTGGCCTGGCTGAACTGGCTGACCACGCCCGCGATCAACGCCAGCGCCACCAGGAGGCCCAGGGCCCCGGCCAGCGATAGCCACAGCCGCAGCCGCCCGCGCCGCGCCTCAGGCTGAGCCATCGGCCACCTCCGCCACACCGCGCCGCGGTTCATGCGTCGCGGCCAGGATCGCCTCGCCCGTGGCGTCCACCGCGCTCCGATATGCGTCGAAGGTGCGCTGATCCGGCTCCCGGATGCCGTACCAGACCTGCTCGAACGTGTCCACCACCGGCGCCAGCCCAGCGCCTATCGGGTCGGCCTGCCCCAGCCGCGCCAACATCTCGCGGTTGGTCAAGCTGCGGTCGTAACGTAGGAGGCCGTGCTCCTCCAGGCTCAGCAGCGTCGCCAGGTAGAGGCGGCGCACCGCGGCCCGGTAGTTGCCAACGCGCGCCAACTCGGTCGCCTGCTGCCGTGCGCTGGCGGCCGTCACCGCCTCGTCCGCGCCTGTCGCGCGCCGGCGCGCATCAACGTCCAGGACAAACCCGCGCACCAAGCCCTGGATCAGGAAGCTGATCAGCACCAGGGCGATCAGCGCCCCGGCGATCCCGATGGCCCAGTTGAGGCCCCCCGCCACCTGGCGCGTCGCCTCGGCTGCCGGCGCTTCGGCCTGGCGGCCCGCACCCTCCAGCCAGCGCAGCAGCCGATCCAGGATGGTCTCCTGGGGTTGCAACTCACGGCCGGCCAGGACGCGATCCAGCACGGCCAGACGTTCTGCCACCTGGTCGTCCTCGGCCGCGGCCAACTGCTGCGCCGTCACCCGCAGCCGGGCCAGCGCGATGGCGGGCTGTTCCGCGCCGCTGAGCAACGGCTCGACGGCCACTTTTCGCCCTGAAGGCAGCGCCACGGTCGTGATGCGCTCCAGGTCGGCCGCCACCTGCGCCACCGCTCGACCAGTGGCGGCATCCTCGGCCGCGGCCAGCGTTTGGGCCGCGGCCTCCACCCGTTGAAGGTACTGGACGCGCGTGACCGTTTCCCCGGCGTGCGGCGCGGCGGCTGCGGGCACGGCCGAAAGCGCAAGCCAGGCCGCCAGCAGGAGCAGCCAGCCTGGCGCCACTCGTCCGGGGAATCGGCCGGGAGCCATCACGTCACCGGTCCGTCGTCCGCCGGGGCCGCCGCGTCGTACCATTCAGCCTGACCTGCGGCGGCCACCAGTTGGTCCACGCGCTGCGCCAGGTCATAGCCCTCGGTCCGCACCCGTAGATCGTAATAGAAGAGCATGTACGCAGCGGATGACAGCGGCAGCCAAAGGATGGTTAGAACCGCCGTCAGCAATGGCAGCGCGGCGCTAGAGAGCCAGAGCGGCGGGACAAAGCCGAACAGCGGGGCCAGTTCCAGCAGCACCGGCCAGAGCATAATCAGAACACCGAGCAGATAGATTAGCAGCGCAAAACCCAGGCACCGCCAGAACAGGCGACTGGTCAGCCGCCAGCTCCGGCCCAGGGAAGCGCCCGCCCCCAGCCCTTCAGCGACCAGGGCAGGTTGCGCCACCAGCCAGCGGGTGAACAGCAACAACATCGGCAACGCCATCAAGCCGATAACCAGCGCGATGGCCATGACAGCGAAACCCGTTGACTCACTATCGCCAAAAACGCCAAGAACGACAGCGTAGATCACGGCGCCCGGAATGACGACGCCTATTGCAGCAAGACCCATCAAAAGAGTCATCCCGAACCAGGACCAGAAGCGTCCCACTGCGCTGCGCCAGGCTTCGGCGGCGGACATCGGGCTGTTGTCCAGGAGGGCTGTGATCACGAAGTAGAGCGCCAGCCCGGCCAACCCGGTAACAAGGCTATCTGCCAGATTGAGCAGTGTGCCGAGCAACGCCAGTCCTGGGGACCCATTTGCGGCTGCGACATAGGTGGCGGCAGTAAGCACGATCGTCCACGGGACCAGCACTAACGCAAGGACGCCGATCAGCCGGCCAAAGTGGGTCCGATAGAGCCGAAAAGCACGGTCAATGATATCGCCCAGGCTCAGGGGGCCTGGGATGGGCAGGGGGTGTTGCTGCATGTGAGCCTCCGGTGCGCGCGGGTGGGAGAACAGCGGTTGTGATCGCAACATGGCCGAGATGCATTGCGATAACCATATTGTAACGCAACAACAAACCCTGTCAAAACAACGGCGGGGCTGTCACAGTGTGACAACCCCGCCGATCTTCGAGGTTTAACGCGCCCGCATCCGAGGAGCCGCTGAGTCAGCTTTAGTGCGCGCCGCGCGCCGCCAACATCCGATCCACCTGGAACAGGCCCTGCGGTTGGCCGCCGACCATGCGCAGGATGTCCACGACCTGGGCGGCGTTCTTCTCTTCTTCCACCTGCTCGGTGATGAACCACTGCAGCATCACTTGACTGGCGTAGTCGTTTTCCTTGAGGGCCAGCTCGTACAGGCGATTGATCAGCGCGGTGACCTTGCCCTCGTGCTCCTGCACCTGCTCGAACACGTCCAGCAGCGAGGTGAACACGGCCGGCGGCTGCGGGATGGCCTGCAGCGTCACGGTGGCGCCCCGGTCCAACAGGTAGCCATAGAACTTCATGGCATGCTCCTGCTCCTCCTCAGCCTGCATGCCCAGCCACTTGGCGGCGCCATCCAGGTTGGATGAAGCGGCCCAGGCCGACATCGAGAGGTAGAAGTAGGCCGAGTACAGTTCGTGCTTGATCTGATCATTGATCGCGGCTTCGAGATTCTTGCTCAACATGGGGTGTCTCCTTTAAAAAGGTTGAGTAAACACAAGCTTCAGGCGCAAACACTTGGGTTCGCGGCCGGTGTAATAATTGTAACCCCAAGTCGGCCGGCGTTCTGTAAGGTTGACTCACAAAACCGGACGCCTGCAGCTATTCTAACGTAGATCGCCGTGGTGTCAAAAGTTTGTCTACCTCACTCCCCTTCGCCCAGCGCGGCCACGGCCGGGCCAACCGTCAGCGCCAGCAGCAGGGCCATGATGGCGGCCGAAGACACGCACCAGATGCACACCGCCCGGATGATGTACAGCTCCAGGTAGGTGAGATAGATGCTGAACAGCACGCCGAACAACGCCATGCCGAAGATCGCCAGGGGCGCCAGGCGGGCGAATGGGCCGCGGTGGCGCAGCGCCCAGGCCGCCAGGATGGCCAGGTAGCCGAGCGCGCCCAGCAGGCCCACCGGCAGCACGCCGAACAGCTTGGCGAAGGGGCTCGACTGCACCGCGTTGCAGTCGCCCACCGGTCCGCACACCGCGGCCACGTTTTGGGTCTCCACATACGTCAGGTAGAGGGCCACGCCCAGGCCGGCCACCGACAACAGCGGGATCAGCACGCCGGCTGCCCGCTCCGGCAGGCTGGGCGCCGGGCGGCCCAGCGCGGCCAGCACTGCCGCGGCCAGCGCGTAGATCAGCGCCAGGGCCAGCAGCCCCATCACGGCCCAGGCCAGGCCCGCGCCCTCGAAAGCCGCAGCCTGCGGCAATCTACTCAAAACGACCTGCAATAGTGTGCTCACGCGATTATCTCCTGATCTGGATGTGATGTTGTAGGGGCGGGTTTCTCCGCACGAGTGGGTCGTTTGGTTCGATCGTTGCCATTACGACTTTGGATAGTTATGTCATGCTGAGCGGGTTAACGAGCCAACACTGATCGCGACGAAACCCTAGCGAAGCATCTCGTGCGGTCAACGAGACCCTTCACTGGCGATTCGCGGCACCGATCTTTGAGTCGTTAACCCGTTCAGGGTGACAAAGAATGGCTAATCTCATGCCAAACGACCCACTGGCAGAACCCCACCCGCGATCCCGTGGCTGCCGTGCCAGGCGCATCGGTGCTAACCGGGCCCCCCCGTCTACGCGGCCGGCGCGGCGCGGACGGTGCGCCCCTGCCACAGGCTGCCGCCGGCCACCAGCGCGTAGCCGACCACGTACAGCAGCAAAAACGGGATCATGCCGTATTGGCCGCGCGTCGCGGCCAGGGCGATCGCGGCGATCGCATAGGCCAGCAGGAACAATTCACCGATCACGCTCCGATCGGGCAGCAGCCGATAGACGCTGCCGGCCCACTGGCCCTGCTTGCCCTCGATGCGGAACTTCGGGGTGCGCCGGAAGATCCCGCCCCACCGGGTCAACCCTGCCCAGACTGCGCGCGTCGTGCTCCAGGTGATCCCGGCCGCAAAGACGATCAGCATGGGGAAGTAACGCAGGCGCCGACGCCAGTCGCGATACAACGCGATCTGCGCGACGCTGAAGAGCAAGGGCGGCCCCAGGCTGGCCAGCCCCAAGCCGGCCAGGTACGCGGGCGTCTGCGCGGACTGCCACAGCAGCGGCAACGTGACCAGCAGCAGCGCCACCATCAAGGGCTGCGTAAAGTAGCCGCTGATGTGTACTAACGCCATCACCTTCTGGCGCAGGGACAGGGGGCTGCGGACGATGGGGCCGCTCAGCTTGCGCAAGCACTGCACCGAGCCCTGGGCCCAACGCGCCTGCTGGCGCTTGAACGCCTCGACCTGCGCGGGGAGCTCGGCCGGCGCGTCTACATCGGGCAGGTAGAGGGTGCGCCAGCCCGCCAACTGGGCGCGGTAGCTCAGGTCCATGTCCTCGGTCATGGTGTCGGCCTGCCAGCCGCCCGCGGCTTCAATGCAGGCCCGGCGCCACACCCCGCCCGACCCGTTGAAGTTGATCAACAGGCCGGCGCGGCTGCGCGCGGTCTGCTCGACCACGAAGTGGCCGTCCAGCGCCAACGCCTGGATGTGGGTCAGGGTCGAATAGTCGTCGTTCAGGTGCGACCAGCGGGTTTGGGCCATGCCGGCGTCGGGCCGGGCCAGCAGCGCAGGGATGGTGCGGCGCAGCCAGTCGGGCCGCGGCCGGAAATCGGCGTCGAACACAACCAGGAACTCGGCGTCGGTCTGCGCCGTGCCCCAGGCCAGCGCGCCGGCCTTGAAACCGGTCCGGTCGGGCCGGCGGATCAGCTGCACGTTGATGCCGGCCGCCCGATGCTGCGCCACCCGGGCCGCGGCCAGGGCGGTGGTCTCATCGGTGGAATCGTCCAGCACCTGGATTTCCAGCCGGTCGCGCGGGTAATCCAGGCCGGCGGCGGCGTCAATCAGCCGCTCGACCACGTGTTGTTCGTTATAGATCGGGAGCTGCACCGCCACGCGCGGCCAGCTCGCCTCGTCAACCTGGGCTTCCGGCGTCGCATCCCGACGATGGCGCAGATAGAGCACTGTCAGGAGCAACGACTGAAACCCGTAAACGCTCAGCCATAGCAGCGTGAGCGTGTAGAGCGCCTCGATCAAGAACTGCCTCCAACAGCCGGGCAACAAGGCCCAGCACAGCCGACAAAGAAATAGGCGACCTGCCGCCGATGGCTCGGCATTGAGTCGCCAAGTAGTCGTACGCATCCATTATATGCCGTTTGGCGGCGTGTGGCAAAAAGGAGCACACGAGGTATAATGAAACACTTACGACGCCGGTCACAGACCGGTTGAGAGCAGCAATCAATACTGCGTTACGATCTACCTGCACCGGAGGACACTATGACCGATCGCATCCTGCGTTGGGGCCTGCTGGGCACTGGCCGCATCAACCGGGCGCTGATCGCGCCGCTGCGCATCTCGCCCCGCAACCACTTGACCGCGGTCGCCAGCCGTGACGCCGACCGGGCCCGCGCCTGTGCGGCCGAGTGGGGCATCCCCCGCTGGTTCGGCAGCTACGAGGCGCTGCTGGCCGACCCCGAGATTGACGTGATCTACAACTCGCTGCCCAACAGCCTGCACGCAGAGTGGACCATTAAGGCGGCGCAGGCGGGCAAGCACGTGCTGTGCGAAAAGCCGCTGGCCATTACCGTCGAGGAAGTGGACGCGGTGGCGGCCGCGGCGCGGCAGGCCGGGGGCGTGGTGGCCGAGGCGTTCATGTACCGCCACCACCCGCAGACCCTCAAGGTGCAGGAGCTGATCGCGGGCGGCGCCATCGGCCGGCTGCGCCTGGTGCGCGGCGGCTTCACCTTTCCCCTGACGCGGCCCGGCGATGTGCGGCTGGACCCGGCGCTGGGCGGCGGCAGTCTATGGGACGTGGGCTGCTATCCCATCAGCTTTGCCCGCACCGCCATCGGCGCGGCCCCGGCGGAGGCATTCGGCTGGCAGGTCACCGGGCCGACCGGCGTGGACCTGACCTTCGCGGGCCAGTTGCGTTTCCCCGGCGACGTCTACGCGCAGGTGGACAGCGGCTTCCAGTCCGCGCTACGCATGGTGATGGAGTTCGTGGGAGACGCGGGGCGGATCACCCTGACCAACGCGTTCAAGCCGGACGCCGAGAGCCGGCTGTATCTGTGGCGGGGGGACGAAATGGAAGTGTTGACCTTCCCCGCGCAGGAGCTCTACCTGGGCGAGGTGGAGGACTTGGCCGACGCGATCCTGCTGGGCAAGCCCACGCGCGTCACCCTGGCCGACAGCCGGGAGAACGTGGCAACGATCCTGGCGCTGCTGCGCTCGGCGCGGGAGGGGCGGGCGGTCGCCCTGTGATGACGCGCAAGCTCCGAAGGGTTTCGGAAACCCTTCGGAGCTGTTGGTAGATACCCCCAGCAGGACTCGAACCTGCAACCTTGTGCTTAGCCTACCACATCAGGTTTCCCTGACCGCACCCCGAAAGATGCGTTGTAGTCTGGACTATATCTTGGGCATCACAGCCCCAGCGCGTATAGTCTCTACGGTATCTGGCGGAAGCTCGCCATTTCCTCGGTATTACCATGCGCTGTGAAGCGTTTAGGCGTCCACCGATACAGCGCCGTCCACTCCAACAGTTCCTATTTCCTGTTGGAGGCTCCACTATTAAAGGCACCTGCTCTATCCTTTGAGCTATGGGGGCTTGCTTCTATTCTAAACGACTCACGATTCCGGGTCAAGATTGCGTTAGCCCGGGCCGATTTTCGGACCGGCGGTCATAACTCGGCTGGCGACGCGCTGGCATCTACCGCGCGCATGAAACTCTCTACATCCGGATACACCCGCCGCGAGAAGGCGCGCACCACCCAGTTCTCGGCCAGGGGCGAGATGGCGACGACGGGGACGCCCTGCTGGTAGGCGCTGTACATCTCCAGCGCGGTGCCCATGCTGGCGACGGGCAGATAGGCCAGCACCAAGTCGCTGTCGCCGGCCAGGGCCAGCAGCTCCAGCAGCGTCTCCTTGGCCTGCGGATCGCCGTACTCCACGCTGTTCGGGTGCAGCCGCAGCGGGTCAATCACCTCCAGATCCGGCCAGCGCGCGGTGAGCGCGTCCGCCAGCACGTTGCGGTAGGTCTGATCCACGATGCCCTTGCCGTGATTCGACGCCTGCATGACGCCGCCGATGAATATCCGCATGATTCCTCCTGTGACCCCGCGGACAAACCAGGTTTCTGCGAGAAACCTGGTTTG
>DAOUAT010000576.1:0-8589 GCA_034433275.1 Anaerolineae bacterium | reverse complement strand
CAGCCCTTTACCCTGGCCACCGAGGGCCTCAAGCTGAGCGGCGAGGTGCGGCAGCAGATCACCGACGAGATCATGTGTCAGCTTGCCGCGCTGCTCCCCGAGGCCTATCGGGGCTGCTATGCCGACATGGGCGCGGCCCCGACGCACTACTTGCGGTTTCCTGAGTCCCAGACGCAGGCCTAGCCTCTGAGGGGGCTTCTCACGTTGAGGCAGGGATTTCCCACCCCTCGGTCCTCAGCCGCCGCGGCTCCCGCACCCACCAGGCGAACAGGGCCACCGCAGCCAGGTTGACCGCCGCGCTGACCGAGAACAGCAGGCTGTAGCTGGATTGGACCAGCCCAGCGCCGATCAGCGGGGCAACCGCTCCCACCAGGCCCACCCCGGTGTTGGCGATGCCGAGATAGGTCGGACGGCGCTCCGGCCCGCCGAATTCCATCACGATCAGGATGCCCGACACCAACACCGCCCCTGACAGGAATCCCACCAGGGCAAAGACGCCGTAGTACCAGGCCGGGGCAGGCGCCAGCCATGCCAGCCCGTAGCCGGCCAGCCCCGCGGCCGCGCCCAGCGTCAGGCACAGCTTATGGCCATAGCGATCGGCCAGGAAGCCGCAGACCAGCGTGCCGGCCGTTTGCCCGGCCAGGTACGCCAGCGTGAACCAGCCTGCCGTGCTGTCCGGCACGCGCCACCGGCTGATGGCCGCCACCGTCACGAAGCCGCTGCCCATGCCGCCCAGCGACAGCATCATGCGCGTGATGATGTAGCGCCGGAAATTGATGTCGTTGCGGAGGAGCTCGGGGAGGCTGGCGAGGTATTCCAGGTTGCCCCGCCGCGCCACTTTTGACGCCTGCGCGGGCTCGCGGGTCAGCGCCAGGAAGGCCCAGCTCAGCATCAGTGCAACAGCAGCCAGTGCAAACACGTAAGTGAAGTTGAGCGGGAAGGCATAGCGGTTCAGCAGCCAGGTGCTGAGGAGCGCGCCCAGCGCGCCCGATCCCGCGCCCAGGAACGAGGTGACGCCGAAAAACCGGCCGCGGCGGTCCACCGGGAAGCAGCGTGCGACCAGGTCTTGCCAGGAGACGGCGACGAGGCCTGCGCCGAACGCGTGCCAGGCGTAGCCGATCAGCACCAGCGCCAGGGCCAGCGCCGGCGCACGACCGGCAACCAGCGCGGCCGCCAGGATGACAAAGAGGGGGATGCGCTCCGCGAACAGGCCCAGGTTGATGACCACGGGCTTTTTGCGCGCCAACCGCTCCATGAAGTTGGCGGTGAAAAGCTGCGGCAGCGGCCAGCCCGCCTGCGCGATCACCGCCAGGAGGCCGAACGCCAGCGGGTTGGTGGTGAGCTTGCTGAGAAACAATGGCAAGATGGTGCTGGACGAGATGAAGCTGGCGCCCAACATGAACCAGACGCCATCCAGCAGGTTGACGGCGTAGTTCCAGGTGTAGTTGCGGTCAACTTCCGCCGCGATCTCGTCATCGCTGCGCGGGGGCGCCGGCCGGTCGAGTTGCAGCAGCCAGGCCAACACGGCCAGGAAAGGACCGCGCGCCCGGCCTGGAGGAGGGGAAGCGGGATGAATCATGGCCCTGATTCTACCACTTGCGGGCATCTGTGGGTAAAATACGCTCAGTATGACACTGTGAGCCTTACCCTGCCATTCTAAGGGGCCGCAGCCCTGAAGAATCTCGTCGGCAGCCCGGCAACGCAGGCGACTCGCCGCAACTGACTTTGAGCTGTCAACTCGCGCAGCATGACAACCGGAGGCCCCGTGCCCCACACGATGCAACAGCCGACTGCAGCCAGCGTCTACCTGCACATCGCGGCCAAGTCGTTTCAGAAGAACCTGGCCTACCGCGCCGCAAACCTGGCCGGCATCGCCACCAACGCGTTCTTCGGCGCCATCTACGTGCTGATCTACATCGCCCTGTTCCAGGGGCGGGGCGAGATCGGCGGACTGGACGTGCGCGATACGGTCACCTATGCCATATTGGCGCAATCGCTGCTGATGGTGATGTCGGCCTTCGGCAACCGTGAGCTCTCCGAAGCCATCGTCAAGGGGGCCATCGTGAGCGACCTCTCGCGGCCGGTGGATTTTTATTTGTACTGGGCCGCGATCGACCTGGGCCGCGCGGCTTACTATCTGATCTTCCGCGGGATCCCGACCTTCGTCATCGGTCTGGTGCTGTTTCGCATCCGCCTGCCGGCCGACATCCGCACGGGGTTGCTGTTCCTGATGGCTCTGGGCGCCGGCACGGCGGTGAGCTTCGCCTTCCGCTTCATCACCAACAGCCTTGCGTTCTGGACTTCCGATGCGCGGGGGATGATGTATCTGGCCAACACCGTGATCATGTTCTTCTCCGGCTTCATCGTGCCGCTGAACTTCTTCCCGGCCTGGCTGCGGGCGGCCACCGAGCTGCTGCCGTTCCGCGCGCTGGCCCACTTGCCCATCAGCGTCTACCTGGGCAAGGCTGATGGCCCGGCGCTGGCCGCGGCGCTGGGACAACAGGCGCTGTGGCTGGTCGGCCTGGTGCTGGCCGGCCGCTGGCTGCTGGGCCGCATGGTGCGCCGGGTGACGCTGCACGGTGGCTGACGTGAACCACTACCTCCTCCTATACCGGCGGCTGGTGGCGGCGCAACTGCGCTCCGAGATGCAGTACCGCGCTTCCTTCCTGGCCGAGCTGGTGGGCAACCTGCTGATTACCGGCCTGGATTTCGCGCTGGTCGCGATCCTGCTGCTGCGCTTCAACGCCATCGGCGGCTGGACTTTGGTGGAAGTGGTCTTCCTCTACGGCACATCGGCGGTTTCGTTCAGCCTGGCCGAGTTGGTCGTGGGCGCGTTCGATAACTTCGAGACCTGGGTGGTGCGCGGGGAGTTCGACCGTGTGCTGTTACGCCCGCTGCCGGTGGTCTTTCAGATGTTGACGGGCGCGTTTGCCGCGCGGCGCATCGGCCGTCTGGCCCAGGGGCTGGTCGCGTTGGGCCTGGCGTTCCACCTGCTGCAGCCGGCCTGGCCCGCGGGTCACTGGCTCTTTTTCGCGGTCATGCTGATCGGCGGCGCGCTCTTTTTCATGGCGATCTTCGTGCTGGGCGCGACCCTGGCGTTCTGGTCGCCGCAGACCCACGAGATCGCCAACATCTTCACCTACGGCGGCCAGTTCATGACCAGCTACCCGATGCACATCTACGAGGCGTGGCTGCGCTCGCTGTTCACCTTCGTGATCCCCATGGCGTTCATCAACTACTACCCGGCGCTGTTCCTGCTGGGCAAGCCCGATCCCCTGGGGCTGCCGGGCTGGACGCCCTTCCTGGCCCCGTTCATCGCCGCAGCGGTCTTCGCAGGCGCGCTGGCCGCCTGGCGGGCCGGGGTGAGGCATTATCAGAGTACGGGGAGTTGAGGAATGTACGATGTTCGATGGACGATGTACGATGTTCGATGGACGATGTACGATGTGTAAAGTACGCTGCTCGTGTCATGCTGAACGGGTCTGCGGCTCAAGGTCGGTTGCGGCGAGTGACCAGTGAAGCATCTGGGATCAGAGAGGCGATGTACCCATGATCCACGTCCAAGACCTCCACAAAGAATTCCGCGTCTACCGCCATCACCGGGGGGCGTGGGGCGCGGTGCGGAACTTGGTGACGCGAGAGCACCGGGTGGTTCACGCGGTGGATGGCGTCAGCTTCGCCATCGCGGCCGGCGAGTTGGTGGGCTACCTGGGGCCCAACGGCGCGGGCAAATCCACCACGCTGAAGATGCTCACCGGCATCCTGGTGCCGACGAGCGGCGCCGTCCGGGTGGATGGCCGCGTGCCGTGGGAGCAGCGCCGGGAGCACGTGCGGGTCATCGGCGCAGTGTTCGGCCAGCGCACGGGGCTGTGGTGGGATCTACCGGTGGTCGAGTCACTGGACCTGCTGCGCCACATCTACCGCATGCCGGCCGACCGTTACCGCAGCAACCTGCGCCTGTTCGACGACCTGCTGGAACTGGGGCCGTTCCTGGAGACGCCGGTGCGCGGCCTGAGCCTGGGCCAGCGGATGCGCGCCGACCTGGCCGCGGCGCTGCTGCACGATCCGCAGCTCCTCTTCCTGGATGAGCCCACCATCGGCCTCGATGTGGTCGCCAAGGAGCGCATCCGCGGCTTCATCCGGGCAATCAACCGGGAGCGGGGCGTCACGGTCATCCTGACCACCCATGATCTGGGCGATGTGGAGAAGCTGTGCGAACGGGTGATCATGATCGATCACGGCCGGCTGATGTTCGACGGCGCGCTGCAGACGCTGCGCCGGCGCTTCGGCGAGGGCCGGGTGCTGGTGGTGGATTTCGAGACGCCGCCCGCGCACCTGGACCTGCCCGACGCGCAGGTGATCCGCCGCGAGGCCAACCGCGTCTGGCTGCGCGTGGCCGCGAACCACGCGGGCGCCCCCGGCGCGGGCGGCGTCGCGGGCATCGTGCCGCTGCTCTTCCGCGACCATCGCGTGCTCGACCTGTCAGTGCAAGAACCGGAGATCGAGGAGGTCGTGCGGCGCATCTACGAGGGCCATCTGCTGGACAACGTCTGATTGACAGCTTGCCGCGGATGCACTATGATGCCCCATGCTCCGATGGCGATATCTTCGATCATGGCTCGGGAGGACGCATGGCAAAGGCAGAGATCAACGCAGGCATTTGTGGCTTCAAGACAACCGTGATGGCCCGAGCCAACGGCGACGGCACCATCCAACTAGAGATCGAGAGCGACTGCAAGGCGGTTTGCAAGCTGGCGGACCAGATCCAGAACGTGGATCCATTCAAGGAAGCGTTCTGGCGGCGCCGGACGCCCACCGGCATCCATGAGCTGGCGCCGCAATGCCTCTCGCATCCCGCGTGCCCGGTGCCTTCGGGGATCATCAAGGCCATCGAGGTTGAGACCGGCCTGGCTCTGCCCGCGGACGCGAGCATCAAGGTGTCCAAGGACAACGGGTAGCATCGTAGGGGCGGGTTTTGCCCGGTTAACGCAGGCTCACCGTGCTCGACAGCCACGCGGTAGCGACAGGTTCCCCGTTGAACAGGTTCCCCGTTGAAGCGGAGAAACCCGCCCCTACAACTTGTTTTGAACACACTCATTCTGGACGAGGAGGTCCGATATGCGCCGACAGGGGACAGTCCAATGGCTGTTTTGGCCGGCGTTCATCCTGGCGCTGGTCATCTTTGCCGCGTTCCGTGTGATTGATGCGCCGCTGCAAAACCCGGTCGCGCCCAACGGCATCGTCTCGTTCGAGTTGGCCGGATCGGTGGCGCGGGCGCAGGCCATGATGGAGTCGTGGGACACGCGCGCCCGGCTCTACGCGGCCTTCGGGCTGGGGCTGGACTATCTGTTCATGGTCAGCTACGCGCTGGCGATCGGGTTGGGCTGTCTGCGGGCGGCCGGTGTGCTGGGCAGTTGGTGGTCTTGTTTGACCGGGCTGGGGCGCGCCCTGGCCTGGGGCCAGGGCGCGGCCGCGCTGTTGGACGCGGTCGAGAACTTCGCCCTGACCCGAATGCTGGTGGACGGGGTCGCGCAGGCGCCGTGGCCTGCGTTGGCGGCCGGGTGCGCGGCGGTCAAGTTCGTGCTGGTCGGCCTGGGGCTCACTTTCGCGCTGGCGGGGGCGTCGTGCTGGCTGGCCGGCAGATTGCGTCCAACGGCAACATGACGCTGCTAACTCACATCTCTGTCCGGCCGCTGACGTGAGCCGGAGATCACGAGAGAGCTTCCTGTGCAAGAAACGAACATCACGCAGATTTTGTTGAGCAGCTTGCGCCGGCAGGCAAGCCGTTTTCCGACCGAGGCGCGCGACATCGAGGTGGCTATCGCTGCCCTGGAATTGCCGCGTGCCTTTACCCTGATGAGCCGTTTGAAAGAACGGGGGCTTTGGCAGTTGACGCCAGAGGAAGATGAGGCATTGGAAGATTTCTGGTGGGAGTACGGGCAGTGACGAGACAGACGCAGACGTCGGAGGCCACTTGAATTTCCAGCAATTCGTCACCACCCGCTTTGGCACCAAGTTGTGGATGACTCTCGCCCGTCGTCTGCCGCCGCGGGCCGGACATTCGTTTGCGCGCCTTGTGACAGGCGCGCTCCATCGCCGCAAACAGGCCAGCCTCTACCGCACCATTTACGCCAACCAGGCCGGCGTATTGGGTCCCGACGCGACGCCGGCGCAGCTCGACCGGGCCGTGAAAGGGGTGTTGGCGCACGCAGGCATGACCACGCTCGACCTGATGCAGATCGGCATGCGCGGTGCAGAGGCCCTCAAAGCCGCCGTCACCTTTCCGGACGAGTTCTGGGCTGAAGCTGAGACGGTGAGGGCCAGCGGCCGCGGGGTGTTGATCTGCGGCTGCCACCTGAGCAACTTCAACCTGGCCTTCATGCGGTATGCCCTGGCGGGGTTCCCGGTGCAGGTGCTCTCGGCGACCATCATTGCCGAGGGGTTCCGCGCCCTGTCCGAGTTGCGGGATCGCGGGGTGGTGGAGGAGACGCCGATTGACGCGGCCGCGCTGCGGAAAGCGCTGGTGCGCCTGCGCGCAGGAGGCGCCGTGGCCATCGGGATTGATTGGCCCTACGGCACCGCGGAGGACGCGCCCATCGAATTCTTTGGGCGGCCGTCGCTGCTGCCCACCGGTTGGGTGCGATTGGCGCTCAGCGCCGATGCGTTTGTACTGCCGCTGGCGTGCCGCTGGTCGAACGAGCGAGGCTACTACATCATTACTGCGCCGTTAATCGAAATGGAGCGCACCGGTGACCGGGCAACCGACGTACACCACAACGCTCGCCGCGCGCTGGCCGTCATGGAGCGCTGGATCGGCGCGGCGCCGGATCAGTGGCTGATGTATCATCCGGTGTGGCCGACGGATTGAAGTGAGGGGTGACAACTTTGCTCATGGCTCGGCTCGCAAAGCCTGGTTGGAGAACCCGTGAATGACGAACTCACCGCTCAATAGGAGGCGAAACAAGGCGGCATCCTCCTCGGTGAGGAGGTTGAAGCCTTTGTGGCGGTGGTTGTCTTGCTGTTGGGTTTCCGCCAGGCGTTGGAGCTTGGCCATGCCGACTTCCGGTGTCTCGATGGCGGAGATGAACTTCAAGTAGCGCCGATTGACGGCCTGCAGGGTTTCGGCCAGCGGCGGCAAGCTGTAGATGGTGGCCTTCATGGGCGCATAACGGGTCGAGGTGCTGCCATCCCGGTGCTGCACCTGACGATAGTGGGTGAAGAAGGCCACCCGGTTGATGGTCGTCTCAATGCGCAAGATGATGTTGAACTTGTCGTACAGCTTGATGGCCGCCGGCCCCTTGTGGTGCTTAAGGCGGCGGCCCAGCCAGCGGCGGTTGAACCGGGTCCCCAGCGCGTCCTGGAAGTTGCCGTGCAGCTTGCGCCCCAAGAAGGTCATGATCATGTAGTCCGTTCAGCAAAAACGATGTAGTGGTTGCGCCTACAGCAGCCCCAGCTCCCGCGCCTGCGCCACGGCCTGCGCCTGACGGTTCACGCCCAGCTTGCCGTAGACCTCCTTGACATGGAAGCGCACGGTGTTGAGGCTAACCACCAACTGCTCGGCGATCTCGGCGTAGGTCAGGCCCGCGGCCAGCAGCCGCAGCACCTCCAACTCGCGTTCGGTCAGCGGCTCGCCCAGGTCTTGCGCCACGGCGGACTTCTCGGCCACGGCTTCATCTATGAAGATGCGCTGGTAGCCCTCTGGCGCGGCAAGCTGGCGGGCGCGGCCCAGCCAGGCGGCCCCGCCGCCGGCCTTGGCTCCCAAGACCAGGGCTTGAATCAACGTCCCGTTACGCCCGCCCGCCTCGGCGCTCCGCACGATCCGCCCGGCCAGCGCCAGGGCCTGCGGCTGGCGGCTGGCGATCATCCAGCGCAGCCAGGCCAGGTGGATGATGTCCGTCCGATAGGTGACGGGCGCTTCGGCCGGGACGCCCGTTGCACTCAAAGTGGCCTCCGCCTCGGTCAGGTTGCCCTGCGCCACCAGCAGGCTGACCTGCTGGCCGACCCAATCCAGGCGCGCCCAGCCGGGACCGCCCTGCGCCAGCACATCACCGGCTGCGCGTAGATGCTGGGCGGCCCCGGCCAGATCGCCCTCGCCCTGACACAAACGCGCCAGGAAAACCTCGCCGTAGGTCAAGGAAGCCGGATGGCTGGCCAGCGTCGCCAGCCGGATGCTGTGCAGCAGTTGCCGTAACCCGCGGGCGCGGAGATCAGCGTGACGCGCCGGCCCGCAGCCAGCCCCGCGTGCAGCCGCGCTGCCAGCGCCGGCCGCGGCACCGAATGGCGTGGGGCTGCGGGCCGGTGAAATTTGGCCGTAAGCAGGGCAGGTTGAAGCGGAAAGTCGGTCGGCATGGGCGAATTATACCTGTGACCAGGGCTGGTGGGCAATGTACGGCATGTGGTATAATGCGCACACTTTTTGTCAGGAGGCTTCTTGTCATGGATTTGTCTCTAGCTTCATATGATCACCTCCAATTCCTGAACCAGTTCTGGTGGTCTTTTTTCATCCTGGTGCCCATGGTGCTGATTGCCCGGACGGTGGTCGCCGGCACGCGCTACTCACCGATCTTGATCATCGTGATCTTCGGGCTG
>DAOUAT010000575.1:0-14974 GCA_034433275.1 Anaerolineae bacterium | reverse complement strand
CGTCTGTATCTTGCGCTCGTCAATATCAATGCAGATGACGCGATTGCCCAGGTCAGCAAAACAGGTGCCAGTGACCAGTCCCACATAACCGGTGCCGATAACAGCGATGTTCTTCATGCTTGTGCAATCCTCCGATGATATGCTTGTGTCATGCAGGGGCGGGTTTGCGGTGGTTGGTGCAATGTCCGCCCTTACTCTTTATGCTCAAAATCGCGCCATTTCACGCCGTGGCGCCACATGTAGAAGGCGCCCAACGCTGTGATGGGGAACCACAGCGCCGCATGGAGCACAATTGTATAGCCGAAGGCCAGGCCGTAGTCAACGTCTAGCGCCTCCAACACGCGCGCGCCGACCTCGAAGGTGCCGATGTAGCCGGGCGCCGAAGGCAGCGTCGTGGTCAGATTCACCACACCGTTCATCAACATCAAACCGATGAAACTGATGGTGAACTTGAACGCGTGCATCACGAACCAGTACTTCACCGTCTCGGTCAGCCAGATGACGATAGAGGTCACAAAGACCATCAGCACGTCGCGGCCGCTGCGCAGGAAGTGCAGGCCCTCCATGAAGCGCGCGTAGAAACCATCCAGCGGCGCCCGGAATCGTTTGGGCACAAAACGGTCGGCGAGAAACGCGTAGACTGCCGCGGTGCGGCGCGGGTCGAAGGCCATCCACAGAAAGACCAACAGCGCCAAGAAGAAGACGACGCTGAAGACGATAACAGTGGTGCGGTAAATTGGTGGAATGTGCTCGGCGCCCACGAAGGGCAGCGCAAAAAACACGAACAACAGCATCACCAGCCCGTCGAACACCCGCTCGATGATGATGGTGGCCAGCGATGCGCTCACGCTGATGCCCTCGTTGCGCCGGAGCACGAACGCCCGGATCACCTCGCCCGCGCGCGCCGGATAGACATTGTTGCCAAAATAACCGATGCACACGATCGGAAAAAGCGCACGCAGCGAGATCTGCTTCAATGGGCGGAGCAAGTAGTGCCAGCGCCAAGTGCGCGCCCACACTGCGAAGAAGTAGACGATCACCCCCGGCACGATCCACGCGTAGTTTGCGCCTCGCAAATAGCCCCCGACCTGATCCAACTTTAGACCGGGCAGCGCGAACAACCAGAGAAACAGGATGCTCACGAGGATGCCGAACAGGACTTTCCAACGCCTGCGGAAAAACTCTTTCATGATCACTTGACCCTATAAGGCATCGGGCGGGCCGTTGCCGTGCCCGCCCGACTTGCACCGTGCTGCACGCCGCTCAGGCCACGCTGGGATCAGCTTGGGCCAGGGTCATGCCTGTCTTGCCGAGCACTTTTTCCACGGCCATCGTGTGGCTGCAGACGCCACGCTGCGCAAAGAAATCGCACTCACATTGCCACTTGCCGGCCTGAAACGCGACGGCATAGGTCTGGTGCCGACCATTGAAAAGGACCGACAAGCCGGTCAAAGTCATCCGTTCCGGTTCACCTGCGTACTCTCGGGCTTTGCTGATCTTTGCGATCATCGCCGAATCCATAACCGGGCCTCCTTCTGGCAGGGTATTAGTTAACAAGGTCGGGACACAAAAAACACCGCAGCGCGGCGCGCTTCGGTGCTTCCCGTGTCAAGCGACCTTTTGTTGGTGTGGCAAATGTCATCACCGTGCAGGCCTTTACCCAATACGAATCGGGATGTGAAGATAGAACGCTTCCAGTATACCCGCGGCGGGATCAGTTGTCAAACGATCTAGCCCACGGTAAGCCAACAATTGCCCTACAATCACTGTCTCAGGGCGAGGCCACATCCGAGCCGGCCAGCAAGAAGAAGCGCTGCGCCCCGACCTCTTGCGCGACCACCGTCAGCCCTGCGCCGCCCTGCCGCGTCCAGAGCTGGCGCGACGCCTCAGCCAACTGGTCGCTCAGCAATTGTTCGGGCGCGTCAGGGAACAGGCCAAACCGCGCCCAGAGCAGCCCCTGGCGCAGCAACTCCACCCGCGCCTGCGCCGCCTCGGCCGGGTCGAGGATATCCAACTGCTGGCCATAACCGTTGATCAGATCGGTATAGGCTGCCGCCAATGCGCCGCTGATAGCGCCGGCGGAGGCCTCCCAATCGGCCACCAGCGAGACGCCATAAGCGCCACGCGCGGCGCGGTGCTTGATCGTCAACCACACGACCTGGTCGTGCTGCAGCGCCAACCGATCGGCCAATGCCAGGCTGCCGGCAGTTGCGTAGAACGCAGCACGCGCGGCATCTTCAGCGACCAGGGCATCGCCCAACGCGGCGGCCAGCGCTGGCTGGCCACTTGCCCCAGCCGCCAGCCAGCGTGCAGCCATAGCGGCCGCAGCGCGCTGGCGCGCCAGCAGGGGCTGCGTGACCGCATCAGGGAGCACGACGCTGCCGCGCAGGGCAGGCAACAGGGGTGCGGTGGGCTCAAGGCTGATCCCGGGGCCGGCCGCGTAGGTTGCCAGTTTCTCCCGGATCGCCTGCGCTGCTTTAGGATCGCTGCGCGACTGGTAGATCGCGATCACCTGCTCCAACGTGGCCCGCCGTTGAGCCGGCAGCATCGTCAAAGAGTAGCGCGCGATGTTTTCAGCCTGCGCCAACGCCAGGCGCGGGACATCGGCGTTGGGTCCTGAGTAAGCACGCGCCACCTGCAGTGAAACATCCGCGCGCGCGACATCACTGAGCGCCGGACCTAATGCCGCCTGGTCGAGCAGCGCCTGATAACAGACAGCCGCGCGGGCCGGCTGCGCGGCAAGCCGTTGTCCCAGCAGCAGCAACTGGCCGCTACGCACGGCATCCGACAACAGTGTGCTATACGCCAGAGTCGCGTAGGCCGTCTCCAACTCACCCGCGTCGAGCGCCGCTTTGATCACCCGCTCATCATTCTCGCCCGCCAGCGTCAGAACTGCCAGGTCAGGCGCAACGGCCTGGGTCTCCACCACGGCCGACGGGTTCACCCACCCGGCAGCCACCGCAGAGGACGAACGGGAAAGATAAATGTAGGCGCCCAGCAGTATTACGCCGGCCAGGGCGAACAGAATGACACCTGCTGTCAGGGTCACCAAGAACCATCGCGAAGAACGCAGTCTTTTCATGCTTCCTTGTCAGAAGGATATATCACCATTCAACAAGCACATAAGTATACCACGACCCCTGTCAAACGGCCCAAATGGCCGAAGGCGCCTCATGGACGCCCACACCTTGCCGCGTTCCGTTTGCACAAATCTCCCTCCCTGTGCTAAAATGCGCTTTGTTTGTTGGCGGGTCGGTCTGTCAGCAATTCAGTATTATTGTGGGAGACAAACAACGCATGACCGTTTCCGGCCTGTGCGTCATCCTCAACAACCGAGCACACCCACACTTGTCGCGCAAATGCCCAGGGCGCTCGCGCGCGCTGCACAACTGCCGCCCGGCTGATTCGTCGCGCCAGGACGGGCGGAGCGTATCCTGTTTCACCAGACCTCAACACACCGCTGACGCGCCTCCGCGCAGCGGCCTGCCCGCGTGAAACAGACCAGACATGAAAATACGATCAGGAGTATGGTAGAAAATGAGAGCGTCGGATTATCCCAGAAACCCCCGCCTGACACGTCTACTAGAGAGTAAGAAAGGCAGCCGGGTCATCAACTTCGCAGTGATCCCGATCCTGCTCATCGCTTCGCTGCTGTTGCCCCCTATCTCGGCTGCTTCACGGATCGCGGACCTGGGCACGACCCGTGTGCCGCGCGAGGGTGGCGCACTGACAGATACAGATGGCACACAGGTGACCTTCCCCGCGGCCGGGATCGCCACTCCGTTCAGCGGCGCCCTGACCTCCATCCCCCGCATGGAGTTCCTGGCGGGCGCCGCAGGCAGCGACCTGCGGCAGGCGGCCGAGGTCATCCCTGATGAGTTGCTCGTCGCCAAGAGCCCGTTCTATCAACTCAAGCTGCGCGGTGATGCGCCGACCCAGGCCACATGGGTGATCCCCATCCCGAATGACAGTGAGCCCTATGAGACGCTAGATCTCTACGCCTGGGACGAGGCCTCGGCCGCCTGGCAATGGCTGCCGCACACTGTCATCCGTGACGACGACCAGATCGAAAGCAGACTCAACAGCGTTGCTAGCTCGGCCATGGTCTTCCAGACCAATCCCCAACCGGCGATGGTCTCGGCCGACCTGGCGCTGGCCAGCCAGCTTCCCGATGAAGGCCGCGGCGCCCTGGCCGAGGTGCATCCCACCGGGCTCTTCCTGGGCGGCAACGGCGCGCTCGATGGCGCGGTGGATGCGACCTTCGATCAGCTTGGCAGCGCGTTCGCCGTGATCCCGGTGGTGCGCAACTACGATGGCCCCATCGTGCGCACCGACCTGCTGGCCAACATGCTGGTGGATGCCACACAACGGCAGAACCACGTGGACGCCCTGGTCACCCTGGCCGTGAGCAGTCTGTACAACGGCATTGACATTGACTATCGCGGGCTCGACAAGAACCTGCGCGGCGAGTTCCATCAGTTTCTCAAGGAGCTGGCCGACAAGTTGCACGCTCAGGGCAAGACGTTGAGCGTGCGCGTGGAACCGGCAGCGCAGGTGGCTGAGGACCGCTGGGAGACCGGCGCGTACGACTGGCAAGCTATCGGCCTCATCGCCGACACCGTCAAGATCCCGGCGCCGGTTGACCCGCGCGCCTATGTCTCCGGCGGGCAGATGGATGCGCTGGCCAGCTACGCGACCGGCCAGATCAACCGCTTCAAAGTGCGCTTCGTGCTCGGCGGCCGCAGCATTGAAGAGGCCGGCGCCTACCTGATCCAGAAGAGCTATGCAGACGCGCTGGATCCGCTCATTGGCCGCGTTGCGGCTGACCAGACCGTGGTCGAGCCCGGCCAGCCCCTGAACCTGGCGCTGGTCTCCAGCCGACCCACCAGCGGCCTGGTGTATGATCCCAACATCGGCACCTACGTCTATCGCTATCAGGACGACCAGGGCCTTGCGCGGACGGTGTGGCTGGAGAACGCGGCCAGCCTGGCGCACAAGCTTGACATTTTGCGCCGCTACAACTTACAGGGCTTCACGGTGGAAAACCTGCCGGCCGACGGCGCTGATGCTGACCTCTGGTCGTTGATCAAGAATTACCAGCAGGGCCGCATCGAATCAATCCAGAGCGATCTATCGGTCGAATGGACCGTCAAGGGCAGCGACGGCCAGACGTTCAGCGAAGTGCGGCCCTTGAGCGATCCGGGCGTGGCGCTGGCCGCGCCGAACGTGCCGGGCGCGCTGCAAGTGGAAGCCGCCATCAAGGACCGCGGCCAAGTGGTGGCGCGGCAAAGTGGCGCCAACCTGGCAGTGGCGACCTACACGCCGGTGCCCACCCCCACGCCGCTGTTCACCCCCACCCCCACGCCCAGCCCGACGCCGCAAACGGCCGAGCTGACGGCCCGCACCAACGCTAACGTGCGCACCGGCCCCAGCACGGCCTACCCCCGCATCGGCTCGCTGCGCGCCGGCGCCACCTACCGCGTCACCGGCCGAGATGGCGACGGCGCCTGGTGGCAGATCTCATTTGACGGCCGCGCGGGTTGGGTCAGCGGTGAAGTGGCGACTGTCTCCGGCAACACGTCCTCAGTGGCTGTGGTGGAGGTGGCTCCGGCGCCCACGGCCGCGCCGGTGGCGGCCGCGCCGGCGGCCGCCGCACCCCCGGCAGCGCCAGCAGGCAGTGGCGTGGGCTTCGGCTACGGCGTCCAGGCGCACATGATTCACAACGACCAGGCCGGCAAGTCATACCAGATGACTAAGGCGATGGGGTTCAATTGGGTTAAGCAGCAGATCGAGTGGAAAGTCTTCGAATCCTCCCCAGGGCAGATCGGCTGGGGCGAAATGGATCGCCTGGTGAGTGAGGCCAATGCTGCCGGCATCAACCTGCTCTTCAGTGTCGTAAACGCGCCCAATTGGGCCCGGGAAGGCGGCTTCGATGCCAGCGTCGGCGGCCCGCCGGCCGACCCGAACTCTTTCGCCAGCTTCCTCGGCGCGATCGCCGACAAGTACTGCGGGAGCTCGTTGAAAGCGCTTGAGGTTTGGAACGAGCAAAATCTGCACTACGAATGGGGCAACAAGCCCATTGACCCAGCAGCATACATGGCGCTGCTCAGGCCATCCTACAACGCCATCAAAGGCGCCTGCCGCTCCATGACAGTAGTCAGCGGCGCGTTGACGCCGACCGGTGCGCCGGCGCCCATGGCGATGGATGACTTCGCGTACCTGGAAGGGATGTACCAGAACGGCTTGCGGCAATACAGCGATGCCATCGGCGCCCATCCCAGCGGCTTCAACGTGCCGCCCGACATCCGCCACGAAAACGCCTGCGCCACGATTCAACGCACCGGCAACAGCTTCAACGGGCCGTGCGATGTGGTGCATCACTCGTGGAGCTTCCGCAGCACCATGGAAGGTTACCGGAATATCATGGTCAAGTACGGCGATAGCGGCAAGCGCATCTGGCCGACCGAGTTCGGCTGGGCGGCCGGCGGCGCATTCGACGCCCGCTACGCGTATGCCAACGATAATGATATGCAAGAACAGGCCGAATGGACCGTGCGCGCCTATCAGATGATGCGCAGTTGGGGCTTTGTCGGCCCGGCGTTCCTGTGGAACCTGAACTTCCGGGTCGTTGCCAACGGCACCGAGAAGGCGCAATGGGGTATCGTAGACGCAGGCTGGGGGCCGCTGCCGATCTACAGTGCACTACAAAGAATGCCGAAGTAATAACACAAGCCTGATATGGGGCGCGCCTGACCAATGGCGCGCCCCTTTGACGCTCGCGCGGGTCACACCGTGCATGCCCGTGACCCTTTTCGATTGGAAGGAGGCAGGATGCAACTCGGCGAAAGGCCGGTCAGCTTGATCCTGTCCACGGCTGCGCTTCTATTGGCACTCATGATTGGAGCGATCATACCGCTTGTCTCTCGCGATAGAGCGTCAAGAGAGCTCTTGTCTTGGACGCCGCCCCCGACCGATCTCGTTTCCTCCACCGTGCGCGTGGGCGCCCGGACGCCGATTGACCCGATCGTCACGCCGACCACCATGCCGCCCACCGCGACATCGCAACCGTCACCGACCGGGACGTCCGTCCCGCCCACCGCCACGCCGAACCCGCCGACGCCGACAGAGATCGGGGGGTCGGCCGGCGCCACGCCCCCCGCAACGCGGCCGAATCTCACAGCCAGCATCCTGGTCGAACCGCTGAACCTGCGCACCGGCCCGGGAACCGACTTCCCGCCACTGTGCATCGCGCGGATCGGCGAAGTGTACGCGCTGCGCGGCCGCAACGCCGACGGCAGTTGGTGCCAGGTGTGCGGCGTGCAAGGCGCGTTGGCTTGGGTCCGGGCTGAGTTCGTCGCTGCCAGCGGCGCTATTGATACGTTGCCCATCGTGCCGTAAGCTTCGGCACCCACCACACCATTTGGAGAGAGCAATGCGACAGAATCACCCCACCCATCGGCAGCACCAGATCGTCATTTTGCTGGTGATCGCCCTGCTGCCCCTCGTCTGGGCGCCTGCCGCAGGCGCCAGCGCCCTGGCGGCGCCGGCCTCGGCCGTCGCGGCGGAAGGGATCATCCTGGCCGACATCCTGAACGTCCGCAGCGGCCCCAGCACCGCTTACCCGGTCATCAACCGGGTTAAGCTGGATGCCAAAGTCACACTCACGGGGCGGGACGCAAAAACTTCCTGGTTACAGATCTCCCTGAACGGCAAGGCCGGTTGGGTCGCCGGCCAGTTCGTCAAGGCGAGCGGAGACCTGGCCGCGCTGCCCGTGGTCGAGGTCCCACCTCCGCCGAAAGCGGTCGCCAGCGCCGTCGTTTCAGTGGCGGCGCCGCGGCCTTCGGCGCCCGGCTTCTTTGACTACGGCATCCAGTTCGATCCCGGCAACCTGGGCGAGTCGGTCTCAGCCACGGCCGACCTGGGCATCCGCTGGGCCAAGTGGCAGGTGCAGTGGAAGGATTTCGAGGGCGGCGGGCCGGGCCAGCGCAACTGGCCGGATGACGTCGTCAACACCTTCAACGGCGCGGGCATTCAATTGCTCGCCAGCATCGTGAAGGCGCCTCAATGGGCGCGCGGCAATAACCCCGACATGAGCGTGGAAGGGCCACCCGCCGATCCGAACACGTACGCCAGCTTCGTCGGTGAGTTCGCCGGCCGTTACTGCGGCCGCGTCCAGGCCATCGAAGTCTGGAACGAACAGAACCTGCACTACGAGTGGGGTAATGAGCCGCTGGATGCCGCGCGCTACGTCCGACTGCTGGCCGCCGCGTATCGGGCCATCAAGGCTGCGTGCCCCAGCATGATCGTCGTCAGCGGCGCACCCACGCCCACCGGAGCCAATCCCCCGGCCGCCATTCGCGACACGACATACCTGGAGCAAATGTACCGCGCCGGCCTGAAAAACTACGCCGACGCCATCGGCGCGCATCCCAGCGGCTACGGCAACCCGCCCGACAGCCGGTTCCAGGACTGGCAGGCCGGGAACTATTCGCGGCCCTCGCACGTCGCTGATCCATCGTTCTTCTTCCACAACACCATGGAACAGTATCGCAACATCATGGTGAAGTACCGCGACGGCAACAAGCGGATCTGGCCGACCGAGTTCGGTTGGGCGTCCACCGGCAGCCCTGAACCGGGCTATGAATATGCCTTATACAATTCCGAGCAACAGCAAGGCGAGTATATCGTCCGCGCGTTCGAAATCATGAAGGGGTGGGGCTGGGTCGGCGTCGCCTTCTTGTGGAACCTGAACTACGACAAAGGCGAACAGTCGGCATTCCGCATCATCGGGCGCTCCGCATTTGGCATGCTCAAGGGTGTAGCGAAATAGCCGACCGTTCCTGACCAGCCTCGCCAGGGCGACCGCGCGAGTCTGCCCTGGGCGCAGTCGAAGGGGTGCGCCCAGGGCAATCGAAGATCTGAAAGATGCACAAGGGAGCATACCTGTCATGAAGTTGCAGCGTTCTCACCTGCGCGCCGCGTGGCCCTGGCTGCTGATCGCGGCCGTGCTGGTCATCGGCCCACTGCTGGCCGCGTGCGCGCCCGTCGCGCCCGCGGCCACGCCGACGCCCACCAAGACCCCACGGCCCGAAGCGACGGCCACGCGTGAGCCCACCGTCGTCCCGCCGCTGCCACCGGCCACCGTAGCGCCAGCCGAACCGGCTACGGCTGTGCCGACCGAACCACCGGCCACTGCCGTCCCAACCGCGGTCCCGCCGACAGAAGCACCCCCGCCCAGCCCAACCCCGGCGCCCGCCGCGCGTCCCCCCGCGGGCCCCGCCAGCATGACCTCACCCGATTTCGGTGTGCAGGCTTTCCTCTGGTGGCGGCCCGAAGTGGCCGACCGCGACCTGGGGCTGGTCAAGGACGCCGGGTTCCGCTGGGTGAAGCAATGGTTCTCGTGGCAAGACATCGAGGGCGCGGGCAAGGGCCAGTTCAACTGGACCAACACCGATCGGATCGTCGAGCAGGTCGAGAAGTACGGTCTGAAGCTGATCGTGCGCCTGAGCGAGGATCCCGATCGGCCGTTCTGGGCCGGCTCGCCGCCGGGCAACGCCAACCTATTCGCGGAGTTCGCCGGCGCCGTGGCCAAACGGTACGCGGGCCGCATCCATGCCTACCAGATCTGGAACGAGCCCAACCTGGCGCGCGAGTGGGGCAACAAGCGGCCCGACCCGGCCGGCTATGCCCGGCTGCTCAGGGCGGCCTATGACGCCATCAAGGCTGCGGATACCAACGCCATCGTCGTCACGGCGGGCATGGCGCCCACCGGCACCGACAACGAGATCGCGATGCCGGACGACAAGTTCTACGACCTGATGTACCAGGCCATGGGCGGCCGCAGCGCCGGCTACTTCGACATGTTGGGCGTCCACGGCGCCGGTTTTGCGGCCGCGCCCGAGATCAGCCCGGATGAAACCGCAGCCAACAAAGTGCCCTACGGCGGCGAGCGCTTCTTCTCTTTCCGCCGCGTGGAAGATATCCGGGCCATCATGGTGCGCTATGGTGACGCCAACAAGAAGGTGGTCGTGCTGGAGTTCGGCTGGACCACTGACAACCGGCCCGGTTCGCCCTACTACTGGCACGGCACGGGGGCCGGGATCACCGAGCAGCTTAAGGGTCGTTATCTTGAACGCGCATTTGAGTACGCGCGCGCGAACTGGACGCCGTGGATCGGATTGATGAGCGTCATTTACATGCCGGATATGGACTGGACCAAGGACACCGAGCAATTCTATTGGTCCATCATCGGGCCGGGGTATCCCGATCTATTCCTGCGTGACGCCTACGTGATCCTGTGTGCGTATCTGCAAGGTTTGCAAGGAAACACCTGCAAATACGCGCCGCCGCCATAAGCCGATGCCCGCTGCCGACGCGCCCCCCCCCGACTCCGCAAGCCGCGGATAACCTCGCTCATCACGCCCAGCAGACTCCGGGACCGTTTCGCCCCGGCGCTGCTGGGCTTCGGCGTTGTCGCCCAGCTTGTTTTCCTGGTCCTCTACCGGCGGGTAAACCTGGATGAGGGCTGGTGCCTCTGAGCCAGCAAACTGGTTTACGAGGGGCAGCTCCCCTATCGGGACTTTGCCTATACCCGGCGCCGTTGCTGCCTTATGTCTACGGGCTCGCCGGCCAGATTACCGGGTACAGCCTGTGTGCGGGCCGGGCGCTCACCGCGCTGCTGGCGCTGGCCAGCGCCTTCATGGCGGGCGCGGTGGCCCGCCGGCGCGGCGGCCCCATCGCCGAAGTCGTCGCACTGGCGTTGATCGCTGGCAGCCTGTTTACTGCGACTGCCTATACCTACACCGCGACCTATGCCCTCACCGCTTTCTTCCTGGTGCTGGCCATCTTCGTGGCGACCAGCCGGTTGACTAAGGACTGGCGGGCCGTCATAGCAGGCCTGGCTTTGGCCGCGGCAGCCGGGACGAGGCTCTCGGTGGTTGCAGCTTTGCCGTTCATGGTGCTGGCGGTTGCCCTGTGCGCCAAGCGGCGCTGGCGCAGCCTGTTGATCGCGGGCGCGGCGACCATCGCCGGCCTGGCCTTGATCTTCAGCCCCTTCCTGCTCTTCACCCGCGAGAACATGCTCTATGACGTATTCGGCTTCCACACCGACCGCACGACATTGATATGGCAGGCCGCTGCCGTGCAAAACACCGCACGCGAGACCGTGACCGATTTTGCAGTCCTGCTGGGCGTCACGCTGACCGGAGCTGCGGCTCAGTTTGTGCGGCTGCGCCGTCCCGGCCAGCGCACCGGTTACGCGTTCGAGGTGGCAGGCCATCCGCCGCAACTGGCTGGTGGCAGAGCCGCCACGCAACCAGGTGGAAACGGTGCGTGCGGCGGCCGCGTACCTGCGCGAGAACACCCCGGCCGGCGGCCAACTGGTCAGCTTCAACACCCACCTGGCCCTGAGGGCCGGCCTGCGCGTGCCCCGCGGGTGGGAGATGTCCATCTTCTCCTATCAGCCCACCTGGAGCGTTGACAAGGCGCGGCGATACCGGTTCATCAACAACGACCTCCTGCTGGCGGCGCTGGCGGACCAGACCGGCGCGGTGGCGTTGAGCGGCGTCGATCAGATTCTGCTGCAGGACACGCGCGACCAGGTCCTGGCGTTCCTGCACGATCGCTACCGCTGGGCGCACACCGTGTCGCTATTCGACCCCTACGACCAGGACCTGCGCATCTACCTGCCCCCTCGGTTCTCCCTGCCACCGGTGCAGTTCAGCCGCACGGTTCCGCTGACCGGCAACATCACCTTTCTTGGGCACGATCTGGACAGGCGCGATAGCCTTTACCGGGCCGGTGAACAGCTCCATCTCACCCTGTACTGGCGCGGCGAAGCAACGCCGCAGCAGGCGTGGGTCGTGTTCACCCACGTGTTGGGGCCGCAAGATCAGCTGGTTGCAGGTTATGACAACCCGCCTTACCGGGCGACTTGTCCCACCACCACCTGGCGGCCGGGCGAGGTGATCCGCGACGAGTACGTGCTGCGCCTGCCGGCCGACCTCGCCCCCGGCCCCTATCGGCTGGAGATCGGCCTGTACGACGGTGTGACCGGCGTCCGTCTCCCGTTGCAGCAGCCGTCGGCCGACGAAGGGGATCGCATCCTGCTGGCGCCGATCACGGCGCAATAAACAGCCAGGGCAGGCGCAAGGCCTGCCCTGGCTGCGTGACGAGACACTGATCGCCTATCGCCTGCGCCAATCCACCCAGAAACACGTCGCCTGGGGCTCGGGAACCAGGCCATACCCGATCTCAAGCTGCGGGCTGAGCTGCCGCCCCCCGGCATCAATCACGGTCAGGAAGAAGCGGCGAGCCGGCCCACTGAGGGGGAAATCATAGCGTCCGGCGTCGGCCGCGCCGGACTTGGACACGGCCGTGGCGGCATTGCCGTATTGGTCAACCAGGTAAAGGCGAACATCGGGCAGCGGAGCGCCGGTCCGGTCGGTCACCTGGCCGAGGATGTAAGTCCCCGGACAATCGCCGGTGCTGTAGCGCACAGGCCGGGCCAGGGCATAGAGGTAAGCCGGAGCGGGCGTCGGGCTTTCCTCAGCGGTGGGGGCAGGCGTAACGGTCTCCTCCTCGGCTGCGGCCTGCGCGCGGGGCGTCGGCGATGGGAACGCGGTTGGGACAGGCGGCACACCGGTGGGCGTCGGAACCACCAGCACCGTTGCGGTGGGTTGGGGCGGCAGGGTCGGCACGACAGCAGGTGTGCCTGCGGCCGGCGGCTGGACGCCGGCTTCACCCATCGCAGTGGGCGCGGCCGGCGTCCAGCCGGCCTGCGGGGCAGTGAAATCCTGCTGCAGCTGGCCCAGCAGATACCGGCCGCCGAAAAAGCCGCCGACACCCGCCAGCAGCAGCACCAGAATGAAAGCTACCGTATAACCGTAACGACGCATGTTCCCATCCTCCAGCAGCGGCCGGGCCTGTGCGGCCCCCGCGCGAGCCGGCCGCGAGCAGCCCCGGCCCAGTTTGCGCATTTCGCACAAAGCTGCTATACTTGCGAACTGTTCAGGGCGAGTGGCTCAGTCGGTTAGAGCGCGCGGTTCACATCCGCGAGGTCGTAGGTTCGAGTCCTATCTCGCCCACTGTAGACCTCACGGGTAGGCGATTTGACTACCCGTGAGGTCTCTGGTAAGCAAATCCTCGCAACCGCAGACCACACGGTTCCTCAGTTTTCGGTCGCTCTCTGGGTCAAAAAAACGCAGCCGCCGGTTATCGGTATTCAACCCGCCGGTTATCGGTATTGCTGTCCAGAGAGGAGACCTCACGGATGAAAAAGAGCATCACACTCAGCCAGGCGTGCGACGGGCTGCTGCGCTACAAGAGCGCCACCGGCATGAGCCCCAACACCCTCCGCAATTATCGCACGACCTTCGCCAAACTCCAAGCCTATTTCGACAGTCATCCTGAGCGAAGCTGCATCCCTTCGACAAGCTCAGGGCAGGCTCTGAGCGGAGGCCCGCAGGTCGCAGTCGAAGGAGCAGTGGCGTCGAAAGATCCCGTGTTCGACGCGATCACGCGCGACCAGCTCATTGACTTCTTCGCCTGGCTGCGCGACGAGTACCTCAGTGAGCCCGACGGCGCAGCCCCGCGCGGGCAGATCAAGCTCTCCCCGAAGACCATCCTCAACATCCACACCGATCTCTCCGGGCTGTGGACCTGGGGCGTGGAAGAGAGATTTGTGCCGGCTAACATCGTGCGGACGATTGACCCGCCCGATCCCAAGGCGCCGGTGGTTGAGACGCTGACCAAAGAAGAGATCGACGCGCTGTTGACCGCATGCGACCGCAGCAAGACCTGGAAGAACCGGCAAATCTCCGCCAACGAGCGGCCAACCGCCGATCGTGATCGAGCCATTGTCCTCTTGCTCCTGGACACCGGCCAGCGCGCCTTGGAGCTGTGCGGCGTCACATTCGGCGACATCAACCTGACCACTAACAGCATCAAGGTGCTGGGCAAGGGCCAGAAGGAGCGGCTGGTCTACTTCGGGAAGCGGACGTCGAAGGCGCTCTGGAAGCTGCTGACGCTGAGGCTGACAGACGCCAAGCCAGAAGACCTGGTCTTCAGTGTGGGACCAAAGAATGATCTGCGGCCGATGACGCGCGACGTGCTGCGCCGGCTGCTGGCCCCGAAGGGGGACATCGGGGAGCGGGCGGGCGTGGCGAACGTGTATCCGCATCGGTTCAGGCATACGTTCGCGATCACCTACCTGCGCAACCAGGGCGACCTGTTCACCCTGCAGGACCTGCTCGGCCACTCCGACATGGCGATGGTCAAGCGCTACGCTCGCATCGCGCAGACCGACTGCGCCAAGGCGCACCAGAAGGCGTCGCCGGTGGATAACTGGAGACTGTGAGATGCTGCATGCCCCGATCTGGTGGTATGTGTGGCTGGGAGTGGTGCTTCTCTTCGGGATGATATCGACTCTGAGATGGCTAAGTGGCGGACCGCTGCACATGCCTGAACAACAGGTTCCTGGTCGTCTGGCTGCCTCCAAAGTCGACCGGAATGGTGAACTGGACCTCTCCGACGAAGAAGAACGTGCAGGCTGCGATCCGCAGGTGATGGCAGCCGCTTTGGAAGAAGTTGTTTATGCGAGTCGCTACGCCATGGCGTTGGCCAGTCATGATCCGAGCTTCGCGCCTGATGCGCCTATCTCTCCTTTCGACCCAGGTGGACCGGCGCACATGGACGTATGACTTTCTGGCCCCCGGTCCCGGCCGGCCGCTGTCCGGCGATGCAGCCGTCTCAGAGCTGCGCACCGCTGCGCTCATGCATGGCCTGATGCAGCGCCGGGCGACCGCGCGCCTGGCGATGGCGCGTCCCGCTGTACGACGTGAGGTGCTCTCGGCCGAAGGAATCGCTGAAATGCATCCGTCTGTTGAGCTGCCGCGGGCGATCGGCTTGACGCGCGCTTGACGTCAGCCGGATGGATCGCGTATGCTATAATAGATTTGCAGGAGTAATTTCCAGG
>DAOUAT010000574.1:0-1729 GCA_034433275.1 Anaerolineae bacterium | reverse complement strand
AGAGCCTGCGCGCCGGCGCGGGCGCATCGTTGACCGTCGGCGCGTCGGTCAGCCTGGGGCCGCCCGCGGCCTTTGCGTCCGGCAGCGCGGGGATCGGGGCCGGGATCGGTCTGGGGGGCGGCGTTGGCGCCAGCGGGAGCGCCGGTTTCGGCCTCGGTGGGGGCGTGGGAGCCGATCTCAGCACCGGGCGATCGGCCTCGGCCGGTGTGCCGGCGACCGAGGGTGCATTTGCGGGTCTGCGCTCATCGGTTAAGGCCGGGAGTGAATTTGGGATCAGCCCGGCGAAACTGTTGCCGCGGGCCGGCTCGCCCTGCTTGGCCACCGACGCCGGGGCCGCGTTCCAGGTCGGCGGCAAGGCGATCACGGAAGCGCCCAGCACGCAGCGCGCCGATGTGGGGGCCAAGGCCAGTCTGAAGTTCGAGGAGTGAGCCATGCCGGTCGTGTTTGATGAGGTCGTGGCCGAGATCGCGCCGGAGCGGGCGGCAGCGCCGCAGGAACCGGCGGGGCCCGCGGCCGAGCGCCGGGAGCAGCTGCAAGACCTGTTGCCGCAACTGCGCCGCCTGGAGCGTCGGGCCGAACGCCTGCACGCTGATTGACGCTGCAACCGCCTGTCGCTGCGTCTCTCACGCTGAGCGGGTCGAACAGCCAGGTCTCGATTGTCTCAGCGTCCAGCGAAGCGTCTCGCAGAGCGAAAAAGATGCTTCACTGGCGGTTTGCCGTAGGGTGCTTTGACTTGCGGACCCGTTCAGCATGACACTTGGAAGGATGTAGGAATATCATCCATGCCCGAGCAACCGATCAGCCCACGTGCCGTCTACAGCGCCAAGCCCACCGTGCGCGTCAACTCGCAGGAGTACGCCAAGGTGAGCGAGCTGCTGCTGGCGATGCAGATGACGGAAGGCGAGGGCGGCCTGGCGGCGTTGGAGCTGCGTTTCAGCAACTGGTACAGCGACCCCCAGGGCCGCGCCAACTTCGCGTTCGAGGACGACTCGGTGCTCAAGCTCGGGGCCGCGATCGCCGTCTACGGCGGCGACCAGACCGCGCCGCAGGAGATCTTCCGCGGGGCCATCACCGGCCTGGAAGCCGAATTCGGCCAGGAGACGCCGCCGGAACTGGTGGTGCTGGCCGAGGACGCGTTCCAGGCTGCGCGCATGGCCCGGCGCACCGCGGTCCACGAAAACGCGACGTTGGCTGGGCTGGCGAGCGACCTGGCGTCCCGGCTCAACCTGACCCCGGTGGTGACCGGCTTGACCGAGAACATCGGTACGCAGGTGCAGCTCAACGAGAGCGACCTGGCGTTCCTGCGGCGCCTGCTGGCCCGCTACAGCGCCGATGTGCAGGTGGTGGGGAGCGAGCTGCACGTCTCGCCCCGGGCCGACGTGCAGCGGGGTGCGCTGGATCTGGCGCTGCACAGCCAGTTGCGCCAGGCGCGCGTGCTGGCCGACCTGGCCCACCAGGTCACCGAGCTGACGGTCACGGGGTGGGACGCGGCCCAGGGCGCGCGGCTGTCGGCGACCAGCCGCGGGGCCAACGCCGGCCCCGGGAGCGGCCGGCCGGGCCGGGCCGTGTTGGATGAGACGTTGGGCGGCCGGCCACACCACCTCGGCCACCTGGCCGTGGCCACCCAGGCCGAAGCGACCGCGCTGGCCGACGCCGCGTTCGACGAGCGGGCGCGGCGCTTCGTCCGTCTGGAGGGCGTGGCCGAGGGCAACCCCCGGCTGCGCGTGGG
>DAOUAT010000573.1:0-9496 GCA_034433275.1 Anaerolineae bacterium | reverse complement strand
ACGAAGCCACGCTGCGCGCGATTTATAACGGCTTGAAGACCACCCTGGCCGAGGGCCTGCTCGTCGAAGCCGACCAGTTCTCGGCGCTGATCGGCAGCCATGACACCACCGAGGGCGTCTCCGCCTTCCTGCAGAAGCGCCAGGCGAAGTTTACGGACAACTAAATCAGGATCGGGGATGTGGGGGGCTGTGCCGCCCACATCCCCATAAGGATATATTTTTGAAATGGAACTGCGCCTGAACGGGCCGCAAATTGCGGTTTTCTTCGATTTTGAGAATGTAGCCACGTCGGCGGAGTCCACTATTGGCGACTTCGACGTCAACGCAGTCATGGACCTGCTGCGCACACGTGGCCGGTTGTTGATCAAGCGCGCGTATGGCGATTGGGGCCGTTTTCCCCGCTACCGCCGCGCGATGCTCGAAAACGGGATCGATCTCTTTCAGCTCTATTCGGTCGGTATTCAACACAAGAACCGGGCCGACGTCCGCCTGGCCATTGACGCACTGGAAGCCGTTTTCACCCGGCCCAACATTGACCTCTACGCGATCATCTCCGGCGACAGCGACTTCACCGAGCTGATCCACAAACTACGCGACTACGGCAAATACACCATCGGCATCGGGCTGCGCTCGGCCACCAGCGATCTGCTGCGCCGCGCCTGCGATGAATTCATCTTCTACGAGACGTTGGTCAGCGACGAGCTGGCCGACATGGCCGACGAGCTGCAGTTGCCCGACTCGCGCGCGCTGCTGCGCCGGGCCCTGCTGGCGGCGGAGCAGAAGGGGGAGACCCCGGTGTTCGCCGGCCGCCTGAAGCAGATCATGTTGGGCCTCGACTCCTCCTTTAATGAAGCCAATTACGGCTTTCCGCAATTCCGCGCGTTCCTGGAGGCGCACCAGGATATGGTGGCCATCCAGGAGCAAAACCTCCAATTGTACATCAGCCTGCGCAAGGCGGCCGAGAACTCGCCGGTGCTGGCTGAATCGGCCGCGCCGCCCCCGGTTGCCAAACCGATCACCGATCCCGTGGTGCGCTACCGCAACTTCCTGCGCGAGGCTGGCCTGCGGGTGGTGGAGCCAGCTACCCGCGCGCAGATCCTAAACGACTTCCTGGCAACCCTGCACACGCACGGCGAGCCGCTGTCGCTCAACGCCGCGGCCGATCTGCTCAAAGACCGCTACGACGCCGAGAACGCCCTGACGCCCAAGGTCGCCGTGCCCGACATGATGCGGCTGTTGATCATGAGCAACGCGCTGCACTATGCCGGCGGACAGCCCTCCGGCGATGCAGCCCTGCTGGTGGCCGGGCAACTGGCCGTAGAGCCGTTAGCCGAGCGCTGCGACGCGGTTTACGTGCGCCACTTGATTGAGGGCGGCATCCCGGTGCTGTTCGTGCCGTTGGCGACCATGCTCTATGGCGCCGCCGGCGAGACAGCACGCGTGGCCGCGCTGTGCCGGCAACTGGCGGCACAGGATCTCATCGTCGCCGCGGGTGACGCCTTTGTCGTCTCTCCCGCCCAGATTGATGCCCTGTTGCAGCGCGAGGCCCTGGCCGTGGCCGTGACCAAGATGCTCAAGGCCATCCTGCCAGCCAGTGAACCGGTGAGCCAGGCCACGGCCGAAGCCCTGTTCCGCGAGGCCTCGGAACTACGGCAAAAGGATTTCGCCGGCAGTGCGCAGCGTTATCTGCAAGCTTCGCGGGTGCAGTTAGAAGTGCTCAAAGGCGGCCAGGCGCGCGCAGGATTCGACGACCTCAAGTGGTACCTTGCCAGCTATTGCTCCGTGAAGGCCGGCGACCTGTTCGTGAACGGGAGCTACGCGGAAGCTATCCCGTATTACCTGGCCTTCTTCAGCCTGGCGCAGGAGGCCGACAGTGTATGGCCGCGCATCCAACGCCTGGTCAACCCGATGGCCAGCTACTATTTCGCTATCGCCGGCAAACAGTTAAGCGAAGCTGTCCCCGCCAACCTGGGACGCTCGCCTGCCACCCAGGTGGCGCTGCGCATCCATAACCATGCCAACCCACAAGTCGCCCAGGCGTGGGAAGGGCTGATGCGCCGCCTGGCCGACGTGAACCTGGGCATCATTCGCCAGACCTACCGCGAGATCGCCGGCAGCGCAGGCGTCATCAGCCCCAGCCCTGTAGACCCGGCTTCAGGGGCGCCCGGCGCCGCGCCAGCCAGCCAGCATACGCAGGCGTTCCTGGCGGAGTTGATCGCGGCACATGAAAGATAGTGCAGTAGTGCGCCAGTGACATCGTGCACCAGCACTAACGCACCGACACACCATCGCGCGAACGCACTCACCCAGAAAGGAGTGGCCATGGACTTCTTGCTGTCCCAAGAGCACCAGATGTTCCAAAAGCTGTTCCGTGACTTCGCGGCCAAGGAGGTCGCCAAGGTTGCGGACCAGACCGACAAAAAGGAGGAGTTGCCAGGTAAGCTGCTGAAACGCGCGGCGGCGCAGGGCTTCTTGGGCGCGCTGGCCCCCGAGGATCCCTACGGCGGCGCCGGCCTCGACTTCCTGACCTACACCCTGCTGATCGAAGCGTTGGCGGCCGAGTGCGTCAGCACCGCGCTGGTGATCCACGTCCACAACGCGTTGGCCTTGCGCACGCTGCTGGCCCACGGGAGCGCTGCCACCAAGGAAACCTTCATCCCAGAGCTGGCAGCCGGCGAGCGCATCGGCGCGTTCGCGCTCACCGAGGCTGGCGCGGGCAGCGATCCGACCGCGCTGCGCACTGTCGCGCGCCGCACTGGCGATGAGTACATCCTCAACGGCGCCAAGACATGGGTCAGCAACGGCGGGATCGCCGGCCTGTTCATCGTGTTCACGGCCACCGACCCGACGGTCGGGGCCAGGGGCCTCAGCGCGTTCGCGGTGCCGGCCGACGCGCCGGGCGTGATCGTTGGCGGCCGCGAGAAGACCCTGGGGCTGCGCGGGGCCACCATCAACCGGCTCTACCTGAAGGACGTGCGCGTGCCGGCCGAGCAACGACTGGGCGAAGAAGGCGCAGGCTACAAAATCGCCCTCGAGACCCTGGATTACGGCCGCGTCGGCATCTCGGCCGCGGCATTGGGCGCGGCGCGCAAGTCGGTGGAGCTGGGCGTTAAATACGCCAGCGAGCGCTCGCAGTTCGGCAAGCGGATCGGCGAAAAACAGGCGATCCAGACCTACCTGGCCGACTCAGCCACGCAGGTCGCCGCAGGCGAGTGGCTGGTGCGGCACGCAGCCTGGCTGGCCGACCAGGGCAAACCGTTCACCCAAGAGGCCGCGTATGCCAAGCTGTTCACCAGCCGCACGGCCGCCGAAGTCACCAACAAGATGGTGCAGGTACACGGCGGGGCCGGGTTCGTGGTGGACTATCCCATCGAGCGTTACTACCGCGATGCCCGCGCCCTGGAATTGGTCGAAGGCACCAGCCAGATCCAGCAGATCGTCATCGCGGGTGGGCTGCTGGCCGGCGTCGGCATCAAGGTGAAACCTTAGCTGGAAGTTAGAGATTGGAGGTTGGAGGTTGGAGGTTGGAGGTCGTCACGCCCGATCCTCTGGCATCCGACGTCTGGCGTCCAACTGCAAGGAGGTCACATGGATTTCACGCTACCCAAAAACGTTCAACTCTTCCGCCGGATGGTGCGGGAGTTTGCCGAACAGGAAGTGCGGCCGGTGGCGAAACAGGTGGACGTGCAGGGCTGGCCCGATATGGACGTGGTGCGCAAACTGGGCGAGAACGGCCTGCTGGGCGTGCCGTTTCCCCAAAAATACGGCGGCGCGGGCCTGGGCGAGATCGGCTACTGCTCGCTGATGGAGATCATGGGCGGCGTCTGCACCAGCACGGCCACCACCATCGGCGCACACATCGGCATCGGCGTCATGTCGCTCTACCTGGGCGGCAACGAGCAGCAGAAGCAGCGCTGGCTGCCCGACTTGGCCACCGGCAAAAAGATCGCGGCCTTCTGCCTCACCGAATCCAACGCCGGCTCGGACGCGGCCGCCATCAAGACGCGGGCCATCCGCGACGGCGACCGGTGGATCATCACCGGCTCCAAGATCTACATCACCAACGGCCCCATCGCCGACGTCTTCACCGTGCTGGCCCTCACCGATCCCAACCTGGGCGTGCGCGGCGGCGTGACCGCGTTCGTGGTAGAAAAAGGGATGCCGGGCCTCTCGGTGGGCACCATCGAGCACAAAATGGGCATCCACGGCAGCGCCACCTCCGAGATCGTCCTGGACGAGGTCGAGGTGCCGTCGGCGCACGTGCTGGGCCAGGTCGGCGCCGGGTTCATCACCTTCATGGCCACGTTGGACACCGGCCGCCTGGGCCTGGGCGCGGCCTGCCTGGGCGGCGCGGAAGCCGCACTGGACGCCATGAGCCGCTATGCCGCGGGCCGCAGCCAGTTCGGCCGGCCCATCGGCGAAAAGCAAAGCATCCAGTGGCTGATCGCCAACACCGCGTGCGAGGTCGAAGCGCTGCGCTCGCTGGTCTACCGCACAGCCTGGATGGTGGATACGCACCAGCCCTACACCAAAGAAGCGGGCATGTGCAAACTGTACGGCTCCGAGGTCGCCTCACGGGCCATTGACCGCGCGGTGCAGGTACACGGCGCGCTGGGCTATAGCCGCGACTTCCCGCTGGAGCGCATGTGGCGCGATGCACGCATCGCCGAGATCTTTGAGGGCACCAACGAAATCCAGCGCATCGTCATCGCCGGCCAGGTCCTCCGGCCCTACGGCGTGCGGGTCGCGCCTTGATGGAAGGAGTTGAACATGCGCATCATCGTGTGTGTCAAACAAGTCTATGATCCCAAGACCGTGAAAATCTCGCGGAGCCGCGAAGAACTGGACCTGCGCGATGCCCAGCACATCTTCAACCCGGCGGACAAGTACGCGCTGGAGGCTGGGCTACGGCTCCGCGAGCTCCTGGGCGGCCAGGTGCTGGCGCTCACCGTGGGCGGGGCCGCCGCCGATGACGTGGCCCGCGAGGCGGTCGCCATCGGCGCCGACCAGGCGATCCTGGTGACGACCAGCGATCCTTTAGGCGGCCGCGCGGTCACTGCCCTGATCGCGGCCGCCCTGGCGCGGCTCGGCCTGGTTGACCTGGTGCTCACCGGCGCCGCGGGCGCCACCGACGGCGCCGGGAGCCTGGCCCCCCGGCTGGCGGCCGCGCTGGGTTGGCCGGTGCTGCTGGACGCGGTGCAGCTCAACGCGGACGCGGGCGGCCTCACCGCCGTGATCGCGCAAGGCGACGCCGCAGTGTCCGCGCCGGTTGCTGCGCCGGCCGTCGTGGCCGTGGCGCCCGGCCCGGAACGGCCGCGCTACCCTCATCCGGCGCGCATCGCCAACGCCTGGGACCCCGGCCTGGTGGAAACCTGGCCCGCGGCCGAGTTGGGCGTGGATGCCGACGCCCTGGCGGCCGATGTCGAACCCGGCGGCCTGATCCTCGGCCCCGAACGGGTGCGCGGCCAGGTGCTGGGCGGCACAGCAGCCGAGGCGGCCGAGAAGCTGGTCGGGATCCTGCGCGGCAAGCGGATTGTTTAGCGGAGGCAACACATGGGCATGGATCTTTCCTACCTTGAAGCATTGATGGGCGGCGCGGCCGAAGAAACAGGCGGCCAGACCGGCGGCGTGTGGGTCGTCAGCCCCGATGGGACGCTGGACGATGGCATGCTGCGGCTGGTGGGCAAAGCGCGTGTGGTGGCCGATGCCCTGGGCGGTTATGTCTACTTGCTGGCCAGCGGCGCGCCGCCGGCCGATCCCCTGGCCGCAGTGCGCGCCGGGGCCGACCAGGTACACACCGCGGCCGGCTTCCCCACGGCCGCCGACCTGGCCGACTTCTTCGGGCCGCGCGCGCCCCAGGCGGTGCTGTTCCCGCGCACCCCGCTCGGCCGGGCCCTGGGCCCTGCCCTGGCGCAGGTGCTGAACGGCGGCCTGTGCGGTTACGCGGCCGACCTGGCAGTGGATCCCATCTACCAGCGGGTGCTGGCACACCAACCGATCCTCGACGATGTGGCCCGGCAGACCATCGCCCTCCTGGCCGCGCCCGCGGTGGTCGTGGTGGATACCGCCGCGCTGCCGGCCGCGTTCAACGAGCCGTGGCGCACCGGCCAGGTGGAAGACACGGGCCTGGTCTGGGGTGAGCCGGCGGCCTACCCACCGGCCGAGCTGCCGACCGCGCCCCTCACGCTGCACACTGCGCCGGTGATCGTGGCAGCCGGGCTGGGCCTGGGCGATGAGGCCGGCTTCGCGCTGGCTGGCAAGCTGGCTGCTGCGCTGGGCGGCGTCGTGGCCGGCGACGTGGGCGCATTGGATGCGGGCTGGATCACCGAAGAGCAACTGGTGGGGCTGACGGGGCACAGTGTGGCGCCCAGGCTCTACCTGGCCCTGGGCATTGACGGTGACACGAGCCAGTTCATGGCCACGGCCGACGCCGGGTGCATCGTCGCGGTGCAGCCCGACCCCCGTGCGCCCTTTGTCCCGATCGCTGACTACAACATCATCGCCGACCCGGCCGGGTTTGCGGCGGCGCTGCTGGCCGCGCTGGGGCGCAATTGACAAGATAGAACGAACATCGGCATCGAGGCTTCAGCCGGTTGTCATCGCCGCTTGTGTCGCCTGCGACATGGACACTGCGTTGAAAACAACCGGCTGAAGCCTCAACTCCAGAAATGAAGTGATCAAGCCAATGTCCTTCACTATTCGACCGCTCACCGAAGCCGACCGCTCCCGAGTGCGCACGTTTATGATCGAACACTGGGGGGACGAGTTCGTGGTCGCGCACGGTGTCATCTACCGTTCGGCCGGGCTGCCGGGTTTCGGGGCCTGGGTGGAGGGCGAGGCTGTCGGGCTGATCACCTATCACCTGGACGGGGACAACTGTGAGATCGTCACGCTGAACAGCACACGTGAGGGGCTGGGGATCGGCACGGCGTTGATCGAGACGGTGCGCAAGAACGCGCAGTGCGCCGGGTGCCGGCGGCTGTGGCTGGTTACCACCAACGACAACCTGCACGCCCTGGGTTTCTACCAGAAACGCGGCTTCCGTCTGGTTGCGCTGCGGCCCGGCGCTATGGTCGGGGCGCGCAAGCTCAAGCCGGCCATCCCGCTGATCGGCAACGACGGCATCCCGATCCGAGACGAACTGGAGCTGGAGCTATCACCACTGGAAGCCGCCGTGAAAGGGGACCAGGCGGCGGGTTAGCTTTGCGGTGTACCCTTCCAGGCGACGCATCAGGGCCTGCCACGCGTCGGTGCGCATGGCTTCATGCGCGGCAGCCAGATCATCCGCCACGAACCCGATCAGCCGGTGGGGATAGTTGCCGTAAGCGGTGTGCCAGGCGTCGGTGGGGGTGAGGCCCAGCTCCTGTGCCTTGGGCAAGAACTCCTCAACCACGAAGCGGCGGTAGGCGTTTTCGTGCCCCGATCGAATATCGTAAGACAACAGGAGTTTTACTTGTTCGTTCATCTTAAATCAACGTCTTCATGGATAACATGCGGTCAGTCAAACTGCGCAAAGCGGTCGCTGCGCCTGTCTTGCCATCACGCTCCAGTTGGCGCGCTGCTGACTCCGCAGTGTTGAAAAAGGCGCCATCTACCGTGGGCAGGTGCAAGCTCACCAATTGCATCACTTCGCGCTCGTCTTGCGCTTTCAGCAACTTACGGATCAGTTCCAGGGCCTCTTGTTGGGTCATCTCAGCCTCATCTTTCAACCAATCGGATCATAGCCGTGAACCGATCCGGTGTCAAATGCCGTGGCCGCGCAGCGAAAGCACCCATTTTGACATCAAGTGCCAGGGCAAGTATAATAGTCACTTGACGGCCAACAGGCCGTTTCCGTCATTATTCACCCTCAAGGAGCAATAAAGTCGTGGGGCAGCAGGAAGCAAGCGCTCTGAACATCCCGCCTCGCAAGGTCGTTAAGACCCTTGCGGTGGGCCAGGAGGCAGAGGGCGTCGTCAAGAGGGTCACCGAATTCGGTGCCTTCATAGATATCGGCGTTGGCCGTGATGGCCTGGTGCACGTCTCCGAAATGTCTCAGACTCGGGTGGCGAAAGCGTCCGATCTGGTCAAGGAAGGCGACAAAGTCAAGGTATGGATCAAGGAGTTGGACCGGGAGAAAAACCGGATCAGCCTCAGCATGATCATGCCTGGCACCCTGACGATGCGCGATCTGGACGAAGGCATGGTCGTCACCGGCCGTGTCACGCGCCTGGAGCGCTATGGCGCATTTCTTGATATTGGCGTGGGCCGTGATGGCATGATGCACGTCAAAGAGATGGGCCGCGGGTACGTGGAAAAGCCCGATGATGTCGTTAAGGTCGGCGACGAGATCCAGGTGCAGATCGTTGGCATTGATCAGCGCCGCGGCCGTGTGGACTTGAGCCTGAAGGAGCTCTTGCCCCCCGCCCCTGCGACTGAGGTTGCCGCTCCTGCTGCGCCCGTAGCTGCCGCATCGCCGGAAGCCGCGAATGAGCCAGCGGAGGATTTCTCGTTCGTCTCCCCGTTTGAGCTCGCGTTCCAACAGGCCAACCAGGACGACAATCGCCGGCGCGAACGACGCAAAAAGGCACGTGTGTGGGAAGTTGAGGAGGACGACGAGGAAGACCTCATCAGCCGCACGATTGCCCACCACCGCAAGAGCAAGGGCCTCTAATCACAGGCAGAAAACATGGCTTACCAGACGGTGCGAACGACTGTGTCCGCACCGTCTTTTCGCGCCCAAAAAAAACCTCTGTTACGCGACAGAGCGATGGGTGTCCCCATCGCTCCGCGTGCAAGCTATCTGCTGAAACGTTGTCAGCGAGACATGAACGGCAGCCACACCCGATATGTCTTGCCAGGCACGTTTACGGTATACGGCCCGTACTCCGACTCGGGGGCATCAGAGTCCACAAGCTTATAGGAGTAGACGCTGCCCGGCGCCGCGCTGGTGTCGCTGAACCGGTAGTCCAGATAGTCACCGGCCAGCGTCTCCGGCCCCACCGGCCCGGCAGCGGTCATCAGCGTCCAGTCCGTCGCGCCGGCTATGGCACGGTAGATATGGAAGGAAGGCGTCATCGCGCTGTCAGGCACGTAGACTTGCCAGGTGAGAGCGACCACACTTGCGCTCACCGTCGCCTGGAAGGCCATTACCTGTACGCTGGTCAACGGCTCGACAGTGACCAGCGCGTCGTCGCTGTCCGTCACATCCGGCCCTACCGGCGGCGTGCCGGTGGCCATCGCCACGTTGGTGAAGTCTGCCCGCACGTTCGTCACCGTGCAGGTGTATGTCTGGCTCGCCCCCACCGCCAGGCTGGCGAACGTCCGATCGCAGTCCGGTGCCAACAGGTCACTCACTACCACCGGCGCTAATACCACATCTCCTGTGTTCCGCACCGTGATCGTAAACGTCGCCGTGGTATTGAATCGTACGACCTGCGTATCTGGCGTCTTCTGGATGTCTATCCCAGGATTGATTACGTCTACCAGCGCGTCGTCGCTGTCCGTCACATCCGGC
>DAOUAT010000572.1:0-1837 GCA_034433275.1 Anaerolineae bacterium | reverse complement strand
CCTTACGTGCCGGGCAAGCCCATCGAAGAAGTGCAGCGCGAGTACGGCCTGATCGACGTCATCAAGCTGGCGTCCAACGAGAACCCGCTGGGGCCGTCGCCGAAGGTGGTGGCTGCGCTCCAGGCCGCCCTGCCCGAATTGCACCTCTACCCCGACGCGCAGGCGTACACCGTCTCGCGGGCCATCGCCGCGCGGCACGGGGTCGCGCCCGATATGGTGCGGGTCGGCAACGGCGCCGACGGCCTGATCCGCGAGCTGTGCGTGTCGTACCTGGAGGATGGCGACGAGGTGCTCACCAGCGTCTCCTCCTTCCCGGTCTACGACATCAGCACCGCGGTGATGCGGGCGCGGCTGGTCAAGACGCCGCTCAAAGACCTGGGGTTCGACCTCCGGGCCATGGCCGCGGCCATCACCGACCGCACGCGGCTGATCTTCCTGTGCAATCCCAACAACCCCACCGGCACCATCGTCACCGCCGGCGAGGTGGCCGAGTTCATGCGCCACGTGCCCGACAGCGCCATCGTGGTGTTCGACGAAGCATACCATGAGTTCGTGGATTCGCCCGACTACCCCGAAGGCCTGTCCTACGTCAAAGAGGGCCGTCGCAACGTGGTCTTGCTGCGCACCTTCTCGAAGGCCTACGGCATTGCGGGCATCCGGCTGGGCTACGGCATCGCCCACCCCGCTCTGCTGGCGCCGCTGCGCGCGTCCACCGAATCGTTCCCGGTGAACCGGCTGGCGCAAGTGGCCGGCCTGGCCGCGCTGGACGATGACGAATTCATGGCGCGCACCGTGGCGACCAACGCCGCCGGCCGCGCCTACCTGTGCCGCGAGTTCGACCGCCTGGGCCTGACCTATGCGGCAAGCCACACTAACTTCATCCTGGTGCAAGTGGGCCCGAAGGCGAAGGACATCTTCCAGGAACTGCTCAAGCGCGGCGTGATCGTCCGCCCCTGCACCGGCTACGACCTGCCGGAACATCTGCGGGTCAGCATCGGCGCCGAGCCGCAGAACGCGCGATTCATCGCGGCGTTGGAGGCGATCATTCGATAGCACAAAAACCTGGAATCGAGGCTTTAGCCGGTCACTCGCATGACCAGAACAACCGACTGGAGCCTCCAATCTGGATTGCGATTTTTCTTTCGCTTGTAGGGGGTCTGTGACCCCCGTCCCGGGTCCAGAAGCAGCCGAAAACGCCTGCGGCGCCGGTCGCAGACCGGCTGAGAACAAAAAGACCAACCATTGATTTGGATCACCCATGACCACCATAACCTTCACCGTCAACACCACCCCCGTCACCGTCGTCACCGACCCGGTGCGGACGCTGCTCGAAGTGCTGCGCGAAGACCTCGGCCTGACCGGCACGAAGCAGGGCTGCGACCTGGAAGGCGAGTGCGGCGCCTGCACCGTGCTCCTCGATGGCCGCCCCGTCCGCTCGTGCCTGACGCCCATCGGCAAGGTCGCCGGCCGCCGCGTCGAGACCGTGGAGGGGCTGGCGCACCTCTCCCCCACACCCCCTCCCCTCACAGGGGAGGGGGCAGGGGGTGGGGTCGTTCCCCGCGCAGGCGAAGGCGCGCCGCTGCCCGAACTACAACATCTCCACCCGCTCCAAGCCGCCTTCATCGAGTGCGGCGCGGTGCAATGCGGCTTCTGCACGCCGGGCATGTTGATGGCCGCCAAAGCCCTGCTCGACCGCGAGCCGGACCCAACCGACGCGCAGATCGTGGACGCGCTGGAGGGCAACCTGTGCCGGTGTACGGGATACGTCAAAATCATCGAGGCCGTGCGGCTGGCTGCGACGCGGCTGGGCCACCTACCCCCCAACCTCCTCCCTGCG
>DAOUAT010000571.1:0-2197 GCA_034433275.1 Anaerolineae bacterium | reverse complement strand
GGGATGGTTCACGAATAGGTTGACACTTTAACAACTGACGAAACTTGCAAGGGACCTGCACTTGGATACGATGGGTTACAAACCAAACCATCCCACGCCAATGGAGGTCCCCTATGACGGAGTATCGGCGCGCAACCCTCGATCTGTCAACTCGACTGCAGTTGACGGTGGAAATGCTCCTGCCCAGTGCGGTGCGCGGCTGGGGCCGTGCGACGGCGTTGGCGGCGACGCATCACATCTCACGCACCCGGCTGTATGAGTTGCGCGACTGCGGTCGGGCGGCGCTCCTGACCGCGCTGGCGCCGCAGCTGCCGGGGCCGCGGCCGCCGAGCAGCACGGTGACGGTTGATACGGCGTTCATCCAGCGGGCCATCGCGATCCTGGCGACGCTGCGCGGCAGCGTCCGCGGCATTCAGCAAGGACTCGCTCTGCTGTTCCAGACGCCGCGCTCGCTCGGCTACATGAGCCAGACCCTGACAGCGCTGGGCGCACGTGCGACGGCCCAGAATAGCGCCTATTGCGTGCCGTTGCCGGTGCTGGCGGAAGCCGACGAGATCTTCCAGGGGCGCCAGCCCTGTCTGACGGTGGTGGATGGCCGTTCCTTTCTGGTACTCAACTTGGCGTCCGCCGCCGCCCGGGATGCCACAACGTGGGGGGTGACCTTTCTGGACCTGCAAGCCCGCGGCATCCAGTTCCAGGCTCTGGCGAGCGATGGCGGCGCCGGTATCCGGGCCGGGGCCACGGCGGCGCAGTTGGCTGTGCCGTTACGCCCCGACCTGTTTCATCTGTTGCGGGAGGCCGGCCGGGTGGGCCAGCGGTTGGAACGCCAGGCCTATCAGGCCATGCACCTGGCCGAGCGGGCCCGCCGCGCCGCCCAGGAGGCGCAAGCGCCGCAGCGTCGCCGGGGCCCCCGGTTGAAGGTCGCCGTGCCGTTGGCGGAAGCCGTCACGCAGGAAGCCCAGGCGATCGCCATCTACGATCAGTACGTCTGGCTGCTGGGCGAGGTGCGCCAGGCGCTGGAGCCATTCAGCCAGCCGGATCAGCTCATGGCGGTGGCCACCGCCCGCCAGACCATTGAAACGGCACTGGAGCTGTTGCGTGCCTTGCCGGGTGAGTCGCTGCAAACGCTGGCGCAGCAATTGCGCAACCACCTGGACGACCTGCTGGCGCCCTTGGCTTGGCTGGAACAGACCCTGGCCCCGTATCGCCAAAACCTGGCCCCAGCCACCGAAGCGCTGATTCTCTGGGCTTGGCGCCATCGGCAGGCCCTGGCGCTGACGCCCGGCGCCGGCTTTCCGGCCCACTTGCAGGCCACTGTCCAGGCCTTCTGGCTAGCGTTGAGCTTCTTTCATCGTTCGTCCAGCCTGGCGGAGGCGTTGCACAGTTGGTTGCGGCCGTATCTGGCGCTGCACCGGGGCACACCCCAGTGGCTCTTACCGTTGCTGCAACTGGTCTGGAACCATCATCCGTTCACGCGCGGCAAGCGCGCCGGCAGCACACCACTCCAACTGACGGGGGTCACCGATGCGCCGACCTTGGCGGAGGCGCTCAACCAGGTATGCACGGTACAACCCGGAGCGGCCAGGCAGCCAGCCAAACGTTACACGTTCGCCGAAATCTTCGGCTTATCACTGGAGGAGCAGGCCAGCCTGCAACTCGCCTAAATTCTTAACGTGCCCAAAAGTGTCAACCTATCTATATCAGCAAATGAACCATCCCGGATTTTTGCGCAAAAATAGAGTCAGACATCATTGACACGGTGGGCGTTGCCAGTACCCGCCTCTTGGCGCAGGTGCGGATTGACCTCTGAGAGCGTTTCACAACCGGCTAGAATGCTGAGCAGAATCTGTGTGAGCTTGTCGGCCGGCGCGAAATCGCGCTGGTGCATCGGAATCTGCACCTGACGCAGGGGAGCGAACAAATCCCTCTGTTGATAATGTGCGAGAAGTGCAACTAAAGGCGCATAGCAGGTGTTAGTCAGGGTAGCGGTAGAGCTAATTTTGATGTCCATGTGGGTATCCCTTCAGGTGATAAGTCAAAAGCAGTTTCTGAAGGATACACCAAATCGGCAGATAGCGCCTCCTTTGGGGGCTACAGACGATTAGAAATGCCGCCTGTTTGCGTTAGCAGCCCGCTTGCAAGCGCTTGAGAATAGAAACCGTTTCTATTTGCTCAAAAACAAGGTATGAGTTATGAC
>DAOUAT010000570.1:0-2924 GCA_034433275.1 Anaerolineae bacterium | reverse complement strand
AACGCTTCCCGGCTGAAGAAGGTCACCTGGAGGTCCTCGGGCGCCAGATCTGACGTCGCCGCGTCGAACGCGTCCCGCACGGCATCTAGCCCCGAACCTTCGTGCAGCCGCGCGGCCAGGTAGAGGCTGCTCTCCCGCTCCATGGCCGCCCACGCAGCGTTGACCAGCCCCGGCGGCACGGCGAGGTTCCGCCAGCGGCAGGCCAGCCGCGCCGGGAACTGCTCCGCAGCCAGGGCGCCCACTAACGCCTGGGCCTGCGCCAATTCTCCGGCGGGCCAGGTTGTGGGATCCGGCAAGGCGTTCAGCGCGCAGGCTGTCACCAGCGGACTGTAACGCGCGGTCAGTCCCAGCACCCCTGCCAGCGCATCCGCGCCGGGCGCACCCACCAGCGCCCCCGCCTGCCGACAGACCTCCTCCAGCGCGTCCAACTGTTGTGGCGCATCGCGCGGGTCCACCACGCCCGTGATGACCAGGTTCCGATGGAAGTGCGCTGTGAACCGGAGCGCGGCCGTGTCAGCCGTGCGACGCGCGATCAGGCGGAACGCGGGCCGGCCGGGGGCGGCCTCGAACGGCTGGACCGTGACAGCATCGAACCCGGCGGCCGCGACCAGGCCGGCAAGTTCGCCGGGGGAGAACAGGTAGCGGTGGCCCAACCCCTGGCGCTCGTCCCCGAAGAGCCACGGCAGGGCCTCCCCGGCCGTGGAACCGCCGGCCGCCGCGGCCAGGACGCGATCGCGGTCCGGCGTTTCGATGCGGAGTTCGCTGCCGGGGGCCAACACGCGCGCCCACTCGTGCAGCGCGTAGACCGCGCCGACGTAGCCCAGGTGCTCGATGAGCTGCCGCGCATCCACGGCCGCGGCGCTGCCGTCGCTGAATGGCAGCAGCCCGGCGTCGGCCAACACGTCCGCGGCCGCGGCCTGGAACAGGTCAATGTTGACCCAGTCGGGCCGGTGCGTCAGGCCACAGCCCAGGTGGAGGCGCAGCAGGTTCATGGCGCAGCGTATCGGGTACCCTTGGGATACAGCCCGTGCTTCCCGTCCAGGTATGTCATAACCTGCGCGGTTTCCCCCTCTGTTAGTGCTGCGAGATCGCGGATATCCTCTGGTCGAAAACCAATCTGCCAGTCCATGAAGGCAGCAATCCGTTGCGCGGTCTCGAGCGGCAGGCCCAGGCGCTCCGCTAGTTCCATCGCGGCAAAGATGGGGCTCCACGGTGACAGTCCTAATCGCCCAAACGGCATGCCCCATGTTGCGACAGTCTGGCCGAGCTGCGCGATCTCGTCAGGCGCGAGTGGCGCGGGGATGCGTTCACCTGCCGCGATGGCACGGAGCACATCGGCCACGGCGGGCGGGAGCTCAGGCAAGGCTGCGTCCAGGTCACCCGATTCGGCGGCGCGTTGCACGAGCTCAGCCAGGGTCGGGGGCTCAGCCCGCTCGTCGGCGTAGGGATCTGAGGTCGTGCCAGAGGCCGGTGTGCGAGGGGTTTTTTCGCCCCGAACCAGGTTGATCAGCTGCCGGGCAAGTGATTCGCGAGGCATCGTGACACCCTCCTCAAGTACCCGACTTGCGCGTACCCCCCTTGCGAGATGCGACCGGGGTCTTGCTCTCCGGGGCCGCAGGTTTGTCGGGCGGTTTGGTTTTGTCGGATGTTGTGCCCTTGGGGGCAGCCGGCGTGGTCTTGGTTGATGACGCGGGCGCGTCCTTCTTCGGGGCGCGCACGGCCGGTTTTGCAGGCTCGACCGGCGCGGGCGGCTGTTTCGAAGCGCGGCTGGCAGGTTTGGCAGGGGGTGCGGACGGCTCCGGTTGAGTCACGGCCTTGGCCCTGCCCGACGTTGTTTTGGGCGGTTCAGGGGGCGTGGCCGGCGGCGCGGCTTTACCCCTGGTTGAGGCGCGGGGCTGTTTTTGCGGCGCTTCCGCCGGCGGTTCGGCCAACAGCGCCAGCTGCGCGGCGTCAACGGCGACCGCCTTGCCGCGGGAGCGCGTTGGCATGGGTGGTTGGGTTGGGGGTGGCGCGGCCTTATCCGTCGCTTTGGCGGTCGGAGCCGTGGTAGCTGGCGCCGTGCTGGGCGGGCGGGGAGACCCCACCCCTACGGGTTCCTGGCGTGCTCGGGTGGTCTTCGGCGGCTCGGCCGGGGGCGGCGCGGCTTTGGCAGGCGGCTTCGTAGGTGGTTTGGCCGCAGCGGTTGTCGGCGCCGGCGTGATCGGTTCCGCAGCCGGTTTGCGGGTGCGGGTGGTCTTCGGCGGCTCGGCCGGGGGCGGCGCGACCGGGGCCGTGCTACGTGGGCGGGGCGACCCCGCCCCTACTTTCGCGGCGCGCGCCGGCCTGCCCTCGACCTTCGCCTTAACCTTAGCCTCAACCTCAACCTTAGCCTTAACCTCAACCCCAACCTTAGCCTCGACCTCAACCGCTGGTGTGGCGAACGCGCGCACGACCGTCTCGCCCGCGGCCAGCGCCAGCGTCGGTTTGCCGGTGGCGGCCCGGCCCATCTCCGGCGCGTCGGCGGATGTCAACAGCCGGCCCTTGCCGCTGCTCAGGCCGCACAGCAGCGCGTCGCCATCCGCCAGCAAGGCCGCGGCCGCGATGAGCCCCGATTTGGGCGTCAGTTTGGCGGCCACCACGCCCTGGCCGTTGCGGCCCTGGGTCGGGAAATCGGCCAGGGGTGTGCGTTTCACGAAGCCCAGCACCGTTGCGATACCCAGGTGGTTAGGGCCATCTGTGGGGCCAAAGGCCGCGGCCGCGACCACGCGATCCTTGGCCGCCAACTTGATCCCGCCGATGCCGCCCGCGGGCAGACCCATGGCCCGCACATCGTCCTCCGCGAAGCGGATCGCCTGGCCTTGGGCCGTGACCAGCACGATCTCCCCGCCGCCGGCGCTGACTCCGGCCCAGGCCACCTCATCGCCGTCGTCCACGCCGATGACCTG
>DAOUAT010000569.1:0-9842 GCA_034433275.1 Anaerolineae bacterium | reverse complement strand
TCGAAGCCGGCCCGGCCCGGCGCGCTGAAGTAGGCGGCCTCCGCAGCCAGGTTCACCTCGGTCAGGTTGGCCGCCAGGGCGGCGCGGATCGCGGCTGCCATGCTACCGGACGTCGCAGCTTGCTGCGTTCCGGGGCAAGCCCCGACGTCCAGATTTTCAGCACAACGCCGCAGTAATTGCACCAGCAACCAGTGGCCGTGGACGGCTGAGTGCCAGTCGAAGCAGCCGTAGAACGCCGGGTGCAACGCCCGCGGGGTTGCGATGTCGTCCGGGCCGGTGATGACGTGGCCGGGCTGGTACGGGTACTCGCGGCCGGTGCAGCGCAGCGCCATGTCGGCGAAGCGGCCGGCGAGGGCAGGGGTGAGGGTGGGCATAGAATGTCCTTGTGAGCTAACCTTGCCTGGCATGGACAAAAATGACAAAGCGGAGCACCCCTTCGACAGGCTCAGGGCAGGCTCTGAGCGGAGTCGGGGTAGGGCCCCCGACGCAGTCGAAGGGGTGCGAAGCAGCTTTCTTGGTCAACCCGCACCCTTCGACTGCGTTCCGCATACCGTGACGGAACTCCGCTCAGGGTGCTTACAACGAATTCGGTTTACGTCTTTATGATACCATATGAGCCTGCCAGCGCGAACTTGACAGCCCAGGCAGGTTCGTTTATTATCCTGTTACCCCTCCCCCCTGGGGGGGGTAGAAAGCGAGCCAGCCGTGCACACAGACAAAGTTCTGAAACGCCTTAAGACCATCGAGGGCCATCTGCGCGGCGTCATCCGCATGGTCGAGGAGGACGCGTACTGCATTGACGTGATCCGCCAGGTGCAGGCCGTTGAGGCCGCGCTGAGCAAGGTCAGCGTGCAGATCCTGGAAGATCACCTGAATTCGTGCGTGATCACCGCCATCCGCGGGGACAGCGAGCAGGAGCGCGAGCGCGTGCTCAAAGAGATCGCGGAAGTGTTTGAGATGTCTACCAAGGTGTAGTTTTATGCCAGAACCCAAACAACTCACCCTCCCCATCACCGGCATGACGTGCGCCAACTGCGTCGCAGCCGTGGAGCGCAACCTGAAGAAGCTGGACGGCGTGCAGACGGCGGTGGTGAACCTGTCGTCGGAGCGCGCCACGGTGGACTTCGATCCGGTCAAGCTGGGGCTGACGCAGTTGATCGCGCGTGTGGAACGCGCGGGCTACGGCGTGGCCACCGGCGAGGCGGGCCTGATCATCAAGCGCCTGGCGGACGACAACGACGCGCGGCGGCTGGAGAATGCGCTGCGGAAGCTGGAGGGCGTGCTCGACGTCCAGGTGATCTACGCGGCCGAGAAGGCGCGGGTCAGGTATGTGCCCACCATCCTCAGCCAGGCCGAGATCCGCCGCGCAGTGGCCGCGGCCGGTTTCGAGGCGCTGGAACTGGGCGGCGACGCCGAGGACGCGGAGGCGGCCGCGCGGCAGCACGAGATCGCCACCCAGCGCCGGCTGCTGCTCATCGGCCTGCTGTTCACCGTGCCGCTGTTTTTGCTGTCCATGGGCAAGGATTTGGGCTTGCTGCCCGCGTTCGTTTACAACCCCAACACCGCGCCGCACATGAGCGGGATGCGCGAGGCCCAGCCGTGGTTCAACTGGCTGCTGCTGACGCTGGCGGCCCCGGTGCAGTTCTACGTGGGCTGGCAGTATTACATCGGCGCGTTCAAGGCGCTGCGCAACCGCTCGGCCAACATGGACGTGCTCATCGCCATGGGCACCTCGGCGGCATTCTTCTACAGCCTGCCCATTACCTTTGGTTGGCTCGGCGGGCATGTCTACTTCGAGACCGCGGCCGTGATCATCACGCTGATCAAGCTGGGCAAGTTCCTTGAGGCCCGCGCCAAAGGCCGCACCAGCGAAGCGATTAAGAAGCTGATGGGGCTGCGGGCCAAGACCGCGCGGGTGGTGCGAGGCGGCCAGGAGCTGGAGGTGCCGACCGACGATGTGCGGGTGGGCGACCTGGTGTTGGTGCGGCCCGGCGAGAAGATCCCGGTGGACGGCGTGGTGGTCGAGGGCCGCTCGGCCGTGGATGAGTCCATGCTGACCGGCGAGTCGTTGCCGGTGGAGAAGGGGCCGGGCGCGCAGGTGATCGGCGCGACGCTGAACAAGCTGGGCCTGCTGAAGTTCGAGGCGACCAAAGTCGGGCGGGAGACCGCGCTCAGCCAGATCATCCGGCTGGTGGAGGAGGCGCAGGGCAGCAAGGCGCCCATTCAGCGCCTGGCGGACCAGGTCTCGGCGGTCTTCGTGCCTGCGGTCATCGGGATCGCCCTGGTGACGTTCGCGGCCTGGTATTTCTTCGGGCCGCCGCTGCCGATCAACGCGGATACGGACGCGTTCACCCGCGCGCTGGTCAACATGGTGGCGGTGCTGGTGATCGCCTGCCCGTGCGCGATGGGACTGGCCACGCCCACGGCCATCATGGTGGGCTCGGGTAAGGGCGCGGAGCTGGGCATCCTGTTCCGCACCTCCGAGGCGTTGGAACGCGCGGGCCGGGTGAACGTGGTGGTGCTGGACAAGACCGGGACCATCACCCGGGGCCAGCCGGCCGTGACCGACATTGTGGTCGGCGGCTCTGGCGCCTCTGCGACATCCGCCCCTGATGCACGGACGCCGGGGCTTGCCCCGGTTACGCAGCAAGCTGCGACGTCCGGCAGTGAGATCTCGGCGGACGAGCTGCTGCGCCTGGCCGCATCGGTCGAGAAGGGCAGCGAGCACCCATTGGGCGAGGCGATCTGGGCGGAGGCGACGGCTCGCGGCCTGGCGTTGGCCGAGCCGTTCGGTTTCCGGGCCGAGGCCGGGCACGGCGTCGAGGCCGAGGTGGATGGCCGCGCTGTAGCCGTGGGTAACCTGCGCCTGATGGCAGTCCGCGGCTATGCGCTGAACGGCCTGGAAGCCGCCGTCGGTCGCCTGGAAGGCGCGGCCAAGACCGCGATGCTGGTGGCGGTGGATGGCGCGGTGCGCGGGGTCATCGCTGTTGCCGACACCCTCAAGGACGGCTCGGCCGAAGCCATCGCCGAGCTGCGTCGCATGGGCCTGCGCGTCGCCATGATCACCGGCGACAACCGCCGCACCGCCGAGGCTATCGCAAAGCAGGTCGGGATAGACACCGTGCTGGCCGAGGTGCTGCCCGGCGAGAAGGCCGCGGAGGTGAAGGCATTGCAGGGGTCAGGGGTCAGGGGACAGATTGCACATTCGACATTCGACATTCGACATTCGACATCCAACATCGTCGCCATGGTCGGTGACGGCGTAAACGACGCGCCCGCGCTGGCTCAGGCGGACGTGGGGATCGCCATCGGCACGGGCACGGATGTGGCGATGGCGGCCGCGCCGGTGACGCTGATCAGCGGCGACCTGCGCGGAGTGGTGCGGGCGGTCGCGCTCTCGCGCAAGACGCTGCGCACCATCAAGCAGAACCTGTTCTGGGCGTTTTTCTACAACGTGCTGCTGATCCCGGCCGCCGCGCTGGGGCTGCTCAACCCGATGCTGGCCGCCGCCGCCATGGCGTTCAGCAGCGTGTTCGTGGTGAGCAATAGCTTGCGGCTGCGGAGGGCGAGGGTTGGGTAGGGTGGTAGACAAGGAAACAGGTAGACAAGGAAACAGGGGAAATAAGGGAACTTGCTTGTTGTCATGCTAAACGGGTCTACCACTCAGAATACGTTCCGGCGAGCCAGCAGTAAAGCATCTCACTTCGCGTAGGGTGGGGCAGGAGAACGATTCACAAGCTCAAAAATGTCCGCGTGGTCTGCGTTGTCCGCGCAGTCCGCGTCCTAATCATCACAACATCGAGAAAGGAACACCATGAAACATTACCGTATGCTCCTTCTTTTCCTCGCCATCAGCGCAATCACTCTCCTGGCGGCCTGCGCGCCGCAGGGCGAGAAGATGCCGACGGCGCTTCTGCCGGCCGGCAAGGCGTGGGCCGAGGGCAAGGAGATCTACTTTGTCCACACCGAGACATCGAACCCCGATGTCGCCAAGTTGCTGACCGACATGATGTCGTCGCCGGTGATCTACGTGCCGTCGTTGGCCGAGGCGCCTGCCAGCGCGTTGGCGCAGGTCTACGTGTTCGACAACGGCCTGAAGGGGATGGGCCCGTTCGGGTTTCAGGCCGACGTGTTCGATAGCCCGCCAGGAACCCCCGGTTACTCCCCGCTGCGCAACGTCAACGTGGTGACCTGGGCCGACCCGGCCACCGCGCGCGAGCTCAAGTCGGTGGCCGAGATCATGGCCGCGCGCGACGCGGGCCAGGTGACCATTGCGCAGCCGGGCGTGGTGGTGAACATGCCGTTCGCCGTCTGGGAAGGGGGCAAGCGCTGACCCGATGGAATCTCTCCTCCTCGCCTTCATCACCGGCCTGACCACCGGCGGCTTGAGCTGCCTGGCGGTGCAGGGCGGCCTGCTGGCCGGCTCGCTGGCCCGGCAGATCGAGCAAGATCTGTTGGCCGCGCCGGCGAAGCCGGTCAGGGGCAAGAAACCCGCAGCCGCAACCCGGCCGCGCATCCAAACGGCGCTGCCCATCGTCCTGTTTCTGCTGGCTAAGCTGGTCGCCTATACACTGTTCGGCGCGCTGCTCGGCCTGGCCGGCTCCTACCTGACGCTGTCGCCTGTCTCGCGCGCCGTTTTGATGATCGCCATCGGCGTGTTCATGGTGGGCAACGCGCTGCGCATGTTGAATGTTCACCCCATCTTCCGTTTCTTCGTCATCGAGCCGCCGCGCTTCATCACCCGCACCATCCGGCGCACGGCGAAACGGGAGACTGACGTCGTTACGCCGCTCTTCCTGGGCGCGCTGACGGTGCTGATCCCCTGCGGCGTGACCCAGGCCATGATGGCCGCGGCGCTCGGCACGGGCAGCGCGGCCATGGGCGCGGCGCTGATGTTTGCGTTCACCCTGGGAACCAGCCCGGTCTTCTTCCTGGTGGCCTACCTGGCCACGCAGATCGGCAAGCGGCTGGAATCGTATTTCATGCGCTTTGTGGCGGTCGTGGTGTTGGTCTTGGGTCTGGTGACGCTGGATAGCGGGCTGAACCTGCTGGGCTCGCCGGTCTCCTTTGCCAACCTGACGCGGAGCTTGCGGCCCGCGGCCGTCGTCGCGCCCACCCCCGCGGCCGTTGAGGTCCAGACGCCGCCCGCGGCCGCTCCCGGCGCCGCGGCCGTCATTGAGCTGAGCGTAGTCAACGACGGGTATCGGCCCGAAGTGCTGTATGCCCCGGCCAACCGGGAAGTGGCGCTGGACCTGGTGACGAACAAGACCTACTCGTGCGCGCGCGACTTCGTCATCCCGGCGCTGAAATACTACCAACTGCTGCCGGACACCGGCCGCGTGACGGTGAAGATCCCGCCGCAGCCGGCCGGCACGGTGATGCGCTTCACCTGCTCCATGGGCATGTACACCGGTCAGATCGTGTTTCAGGGGTAGGGGCGAACTCCTGCGGTCGCCCTGAGGCAGGCGCAAGGCCATGCCCCTACGAGAGGATGGAACGATGATCAAGAAGATGTTTCAAGTGACCGACATGCACTGCGCCAACTGTGTCATGCGCATCGAGAGCATCGAGGATGAGCTGCCGGGCGTAAAGAGCGTCGAAGCCAGCTACAAGAAGGGGCAGATGACGGTGGTGTTCGACGAGGCGCTGGTCGGCGACGCCGAGATCATCGCCGCGGTGCAGCGGAAGGGGTATACGGCGCAAGTGGCGTAAGGGATCGGAATCAGTCCTAACACCTCCCTCATGTCAACTTTGGGAACTCAAGCTTTGAAGGGGCTGCTGGCCCGTTTCCACAGCGCGGCCAGCAGCCCGCCGACGATCACCAGCGCGCCGCCCATCAGTTGCCCCGGTGCCAGGCGTTCGCCGAGGAACAGCGCGGCCAGCAGCGCGCCGAACACCGGCAGCATGTTGTAGAATGCCATCGCGCCCGACGGCCCCACGCGGCGCACCCCCTCGTTCCACGCCAGAAATGCCAGGAACGCCGCGAACACCCCGATGTAGAGCATGGCCAGCAGCACCGGTCCGGTCAGCGACGGCGGCGTTTGCCGCCACTCCAGCACCGCCGCGGGCAGCAGGAACGGCAGCGCGAACCAGGCCGAGAAGGTCGTGGCCCAGACCGTCGAGCGCGCCCGGGTGACGATCCGGCTCATGATGGAGTACAGGCCCCACAGCGCCACGTTGGCGACCATGATCAGGTCGCCGGGGTTCAGCGTGAAGCCGTTTCGCACCCCGGTTGGGCCGCCGCCCACCACCAGCAGCACGCCTATCAGCGAGAGCAGCGCGCCCGCGAGCTGGCCGCGCGTCAGCCGGTCGCGCAGCAGCCAGCCGGCCAGCAGCGCGGTCATCAACGGCCCCGTGCCGTTGATCAGCGAGGCGTTGCTGGCCGTGGTGTAGCGCAGCGCCAGGTAGAGCAGCACCGGGAACCCGGCCACGCCGGTGATCGCCATGCCCAGCAGCCAGGGCCACGCGCGACCGGGCCGGTGTTCCTCGGGCGGCCGGTGGCGCAGCAGCAGGAGGAACAGCAGCGCGGCGATGCTCACCCGTGCGGCCGCCAGGGTGAATGGGCCGACCTGGTCGCGCAGCGCGCGGCCCAGCGTCACATTCCCGGCCCAGAACAGCGTGGCCAGGTTGACGAAGATGTAGGCCCAGCGCGGATCGTGACGCCAGCGCATCAATACGGCGGCTCGGCCGGCCCGTCGTAGCCGCACACCCCGACGCGCGGGGAGTTGACGATGGCCAGGAGCATGTCCTCGTGTTCGTGCTCCGCGGCGTGCTCCGCGCACAGCTCGCAGCGCCCGTCGTCGCGCGCGTACATGCACTCGCTGCACAGGTCAGTGGCCGGCTGACCACACATCGTGCAGGTCGGCTTGAACGCGTTGTTGCGGGCCATCAGCACGATGGGGTGCTCGGTCAACGGCTTGCCTTCGCGCACGTCCACCACTTTGATGATCAGCTCGGTGGTGCTCCCGAAGTCGTATTCGTAGGGGATCTCCATGCCCAGCTGGAAGAGCGTGTCCACGCGCACATTCATCGAACGTTCCTCACGCCACGCCATGCCATCGTTGAGAAGCTGCATGTAAGAGACCTGGCCGATCTCGAACTGGCTCAGGTGGCCGCAGCACTCCAGCCAGATCTCGCGCAGGTAGAAGTCCAGGTCCTTCAGCGTGGCGTCGCCACGCATCTCCAGGCGCAGCCAGTAGACGCCGGACCAGGTGTCATGTACGAGCAGGTGATACAGCTTTTGGCGATGGCGTCGCGTTTTGTCGGCCTTGACCTGGGCTTCCTGGCGATTGGCGCACGCCCGCAGATGGCGGGCCAGGCCGCCGCGGGTCATCTCCTTGCTGCAGAAGGCGCACGCGCCGCGGGTTTGATTTGACATAATAACCTCCTTAGAGAACACCGCAAGGCTGGCGACGGGCATCGCCCCTCATGCTGGGAAAAGCCGCGGATGAGAAGCCCCACGCCACGCCGATCCGGGCGGCGAGCATGCTTTGCTCAGATTTCGTGCGTTATTGTGCCACGGCTGCCAGCAGGTGTCAACAGGTTATCGAAGGATGTGAGTGCTTTGCCCGCGCAGCCGACCTGTCACTACCGAGCACAAGGTACAGTTTCGCGCACTTTTCATTTGCCGGAGGGCGGGGTATAATCGGCAGTATGGTGGAACGTTATGAGAATGAGTTGAGGACACGCGGAGGGGAATCATTATGGATGCAACAACGCAAGTCTTGCTGGAAGAGGGCTTCCGCTCAACGGACGATGTCTTTCGCGGCTGGGCGCTGATGATCGCCATGTCGAAGCTGGAACAATACCGCGCCGAGTGTGAGTCCCTGGCAAAGAAGCATGGCGGCACGCTGGCCGAATTCGAGTCGGTGACACGTGCGGTGAAGGGGCGCGAGGATTTCGACGCGGAAGAAGACCTGGAAGACTGGGAGTTTGCGGCGCACGCCCTGACCTGGTGGCAGTCCAAGATCGAGGAGATTCGCGGTGCTACCAGTTCTTGAGAAATATAAGGCTATCGTCAAGGACTACAGGATCATCGCATTTGAGGAGGCCGGGCCCTCCTTCAAGCTGCGCGCTGTGATTGTGTTGGTTGATAGCCCCCAACTGTACGTGCGCGAGACTCTAATTGGCGGTGAGAAGCGTAAGTACGCCTACCACTGGCAGGCCAGCGATGGTCATATGCTGGTGCGTTGGGACAACGCACCAGACTGGGATATCGAGACATTCCCCCATCATAAGCATGTTGCGGATCAGGGAAACGTTACAGCATCCTACGAGCGTAGCCTGGGGCAAGGGCTCTCAGTGATCGCCGATGTGCTGCGCCTTCGTAATATGGCGTGATCATTCGCCGCAACTTGTTCACGCACTGACCTCGATAGTCCTCTGGAAAGCTGGCGGCCGGCGGACCTGCGTCGCCTGCTCGAACGCGTACGCGTAGCCGATCAGCGCCGCCTCGCTCCAGGCCGGGCCGATGAACGAGAGGCCCACCGGCAGGCCCCAGACGTAGCCGGCCGGCACAGTGATGCTGGGGTAGCCGGCCACGGCCGCGGGGGTGGTGTTGCCGCCGCCGTAGTGATCGCCGCACACGTGGTCAATCAGCCACGCGGGGCCGCCGGAGGGTGCGACGATGGCGTCCAGCGCGCCCTGGCGCAGCGCGGCGTCAATCCCTTCGTCCCGCGCCAGCCGATGATTGGCTGCCAGCGCTTCCAGGTACTTCGCTTCGGTCAGCGGCCCCTTCTCCTGGGCCATCAGCATCAGCTCCTGGCCGAAGGTGGGCATGACCGCGGCACGGTGCGCTTCGTTGAACGCGATGACGTCGGCCAGTGAGCGCACCGCGGCCTCCGGCCCCAGGCCGCCCAGGTACGCGTCCAGGTCGGCCTTGAACTCGTAGAGCAGCACTTCCATCTCGGTGGGATCGATCTGTTTCGCCGTGGCGATGTCGGCGGGATCCACCAGCTCCGCGCCCAGATCGCGCAGCGCCCGCAGGCTCTCCTCGAAGACCGCGTCCACCCGCGGGTTGAATCCGCCCATGGCGCGCGCCACCCCGATCCGCGCGCCGCGCAACCCGTCGCGATCCAACCTCACCCCCAACCCCTCTCCTGCAAAGAGAGGGGCGTGACTCTCCCCCCTCCCTCGCAGGGAGGGGGGCAGGGGGGGTAGGTAAACATCTCGCGCATCCGGCCCGGCCAGGGCGACCAACAACAGCGCGGCGTCGGCCACGGTGCGGGCCATGGGGCCGGCGGTGTCCTGGCTGTGGCTGATTGGGACGATGCCCGCCCGGCTCACCAGCCCCACGGTCGGTTTGATGCCCACGATGCCGCAGGTCTGCGACGGGCAGATGATGGAGCCGTCGGTCTCAGTGCCCACCGCGACCGCGCAGAGGTTCGCGGCTACCGCCACGCCGGAGCCGGAGCTAGAACCGCACGGGTTGCGATCCAACGCGTAGGGGTGGCGCGTCTGCCCGCCGCGGCTGCTCCACCCGCTGACGGAATGGGTGGAGCGGAAGTTGGCCCATTCGCTCAGGTTGGTCTTGCCTAGGATGATCGCGCCGGCCGCGCGCAGCTTGGCCGCGATCGTGGCATCCTGGCCGGGCCGCGAACCGACCAGCGCCAGCGAGCCGGCGGTGGTCTGCATCTTGTCCGCGGTGTCAATGTTGTCCTTGAGCAGGATCGGCACGCCGTGCAGCGGGCCGCGCGGGCCACGCTCAGCGCGTTCGCGATCCAACGCGGCGGCGATCGCCAGCGCGTCCGGGTTGACCTCGATCACGCTGTTGAGCCGCGGGCCGGCCTGGTCGAGCTCGCGGATGCGCGCCAGGTAGCGCTCGGTCAGCGCCACCACGGTCA
>DAOUAT010000568.1:0-26655 GCA_034433275.1 Anaerolineae bacterium | reverse complement strand
CATCAAGCGCCGGGCCTATGCGCCGATCTACGCCAACGCCTACTTCTGGCGCACCTACGATCAGCAGGAGATTGACCTGGTGGAGGAGCGCGATGGCCGGCTGTTCGGCTACGCGTGCAAGTGGTCACCGCGCAAGGCGGCATCCGCGCCGAAGGGCTGGTCCAGCGCGTATCCTGAGGCTGAGTTTGCGGTGATCACGCCGGAGAATTACCTGGACTTTTTGACATGAATAGGCGTCAGCTTCCTGGCGCCCGGCAACCAAACGAGTTGACGGTGGGGATGTCAGATGGACATCAGATAGCCTCACCCTCGTCTTCCTTGCGTTGCGCCAGGCGGGCGCGGGCCTGTGCGATGGCGGCGCGGAGTTTCTCTTCCAACAGCGCGCGCGGCGGCAGCTCGGTCAGGTACTCGGCGACGTGGATGCCGGCCTTGTCCAGCTCCAACAGCTCGATCTGCTCCCGCTTCTTACCGGCGCAGAGGATGATCCCCAACGGCGGGTCTTCGCCGGGCTGGCGCTCGTGCTGATCCAGCCAGCGCAGGTAAAGTTCCATTTGGCCCTTGTCGCCGGTCGTGAAGTCGCCCAGCTTGAGGTCGAGCGCCACCAGACGGCGCAGCCGGCGGTTGTAGAAGAGCAGATCCAGGTAGAAGTCGTCGCTGTCCACGGTGATGCGCCGCTGCCGCGCCAGGAACGCGAAGCCGGCGCCCAGCTCCAACAGGAACGCCTCCAGGTCCCGCAGGATGGCGTCCTCCAGATCGCGCTCATAGTAGTGGTCGCGCAGGCCCAGGAAGTCGAGGACGTAGGGGTCTTTGAAAACCAGGTCGGGGGTCAGCCGGTCGGTTGCGCGCAACGCGTCCAGCTCATGGCGGATCAATTCATCCGGCTTTTTGGACAAAGCAGTGCGTTCGTAGAGCATGGAGTCAATCTGGCGGCGCAGTGTGCGCACGCTCCAGCGCTCGATCCGGCACATCTCGGCGTAGAACTCCCGCTGGAGCGGCTGTTTCAATGGGAGAAGCGCGATGATGTGCGTCCAACTCAATTGTCGTATCAGCGATGCGACAATTTGCTGATCTCGGAAGACCTCGGCAAACTGCATCATGCGGCGCAGGTTCTTCTCGGTGAACCCGCCGCCGTAGGCGCGCGTCAACTCTTGCGCCAGGGTCGCCACAATCTCCTTGCCGTAGGCCGCACGTTCACCGTGCAGCACCTCGTCGTTGATCCGCTGGCCGATGCGCCAGTAGAGCAGGGTCAGCCCGGCGTTGACCGTGACGGCGACCGCAGCGCGCGACTCCTCGATCAGGCCGCGGATGTCGGCCAGCAGCGCCGGGGCCAGGGTGTCTTCGGCCATGGGATGTTCCCTCCTCACCGCACCTCTTCGAGCATCGGCCGCCCGAATTCCGGCTCGAGGCCGGTCGACGCGCCTGGCTCGATCCGGCCGTCAAGCATGAGGAACGTGAACTCGGGCATATCCACCAGCGCCACCTTGCCGGCCGGCGGGACGTAGAGGTGTTGCCATTGTTTGCGCAGGTCGAGCCGGATCATGGTCGCCTCCTGCCTCTATGCTGCAGCGATATATTCAAGATAGCGGTTCACCACCCTGAACCCAACCGACTCATACAGCCGTTGCGCGGCCGTGTTCGACACGCCGGTAGAGACGCAGACCCGTTCCATGCCGGCCGCGCACATCCGGCGCAGGGCTTCGAGCAGCACCGCGCGCGTCAACCCCTGCCGGCGGTAGGCCGGCAGGGCGCCGACCGGCCCGAAGTCGCCGATTCGGTTGCGGGGGTCGCGCCAGCCGTTGACGTACGAGGCGATCACCCCCTCCGGCGAGACGGCGACGACATCCAGCTCGCGCGCATAGCCCGGCAGGCGCATGAAGGCCGCGTAGTCGGCGTCGCTGACCTCGCCCACGCTCCACGGCAACCACACCTCACGCTGCGCGGCCGCCCGGCCAGCGATCTCGCCCTTGGCGACCGCGCGCACTTGCCAGCCGGGAGGGGCGACGGGGTCGGGGATCGGGCCGGCCAGGGTGCGCAGCATGTTGACCTCGGAGAAGGGGTCGCCCGGCCGGAAGCCGTGCGCCTCCAGGAACGCGATCCGTTGCGCGTTGTCCTGCCGTGCGCCGGAGACGAGCGCGCCGCCCCAGCGCGCCGGATCCTGGGCGCGCAGCTCGGCCAGCCGCGCCTCGGCCCAGGCCAACGCCTCGGCCTCGATGCCGGCCCATTCGTGCTCCGGCGCCACTTGCCAGTCGAAGGCAGGGTCTTCGCCCAGCACCGCGTAACCGGCCAGCCGGCCAGCCCCGTCGTGCCAGAGGCGGATGTGCTCCTGGGGGTTCAGGTGACAGGCGACCATGAAGAACGTCCACGCCAGCTCGCCGACGTGCGCGTAGCGCCAGTCATCAGTCGCCGCCCGCGCAGCCATCAGCAGATCGTACATCGCCAGCAGGTCGCGCTCGGTGGCATAGGGGCGGGAGGTGAATGAAGTCATTATTCCTGACCTGCGATCTCCACGTAATCCTCCGCCACCGCGTCGGCGGCGCCCAGCCTGATGCACAGGGCGCGCTACCAAATCGTCTGAATCTGACTGTCGCGGATTTTGCCATCTCGGCTGATCAGCGGAATTCCCAGGCTCAAAGCGGTCGCGGCAATGACGCGATCCGGCATGTCGGGCACGGTTTCACGCGCGATGTTCAGCAGGGAAGCGATGATACGTCGGGAGACCGGAATCTCAACCACCGATGGCTCAGCTTTATCAAGCAAGGTCAGCAGGCCTGTCAAAGTGCCCGCCGGGATGCGCTTCTTCTCCTCCAAATAGGCCGTTTCCACCAGGGTGATGGATGAGATGGCAACCTGTTCGCCCTGACGAATGGCTGCATCAATCCTTTGCCGGGCAATCGGCGACAGACGGGCATCGGCATGTAATAGCCAGATCACCGAATGCGTATCGAGCACCACGGCGATCATGGCGTGTCGTTCCTGTCCCAGGCCGCCCACAGCTCGTGACGCGTCTCGTCTAGCTGCTCAGTCGGTGCAACAACACCTCCCAGGTGGCTGAGAGCGCCATAAAGCGGCTCAAGCGTAGGCGGGGCCATCTTCACTTTGGGCCGGCGCGCTGGCTGGCTTTGCAACCGCAGAAGGGCCTGATAATCCTCTATGGGCAGAATCACGCCGATCTGCTTCCCGGCGCCGTCCACGATATACTGTTGCACCATCGCACCGTTTGCCATATTACAACCTCCTTATGGCGAGTTTGTCTGTGATTATATGGCGTGTCATAATGAAAGTCAACGCACTTGCGGCCATCACTCCCCACCCGCGATCTCCACATAATCCTCCGCCACCGCGTCGGCCGCGCCCAGGCAGGCGATGAGCTCGTGGGCCAGTTCGGCCTTGTGCTCGGCGTCGCGGCGGCTCCAGGTGCGGCTCTTGGCTTCGATGAAGTAGCCCAGATCCGGCTCCTCGATCCGGTCCAGGTTGATGTAGAACTCGGTGCCGCGGAACAGCACGCGCCAGCGCCGGCGATCCTTCTTGATGAAGACCTCGCGGGAGGGCTTGAAGTACTCCCGGTAGAAGCGCAGGCTGTGGGTGGCCGGCGCCATGAACCGGGTGCGCGACAGCAGCACGTCGCTGGCGAGGCGGCCCTCGCGCGCTTGCCCCAGCAGCGTCAGCCGGTAGCGGACGTTGCTCACCTTGCCGTCGGCGTCAATGAACTCGTCCTCCCGGTACCGCAACTGCCCCTGGGCCGGGTCGGCGAAGGAGAAGTAGGTGTCGTACTCGCGATAGTGCCGCTCGTACAGGATCTCGATGTCGGGCCAGCAGAGCGCGGCCAGCACCGCGGCCGGATCGGCCAGCCGCGCCTTGGCCTGCACCTCGAAGCTCTCCGCCTCCTGCGCGCCGCCGATGGCGATCAGCTTGGAGAGCACCGACTGCTCGCGGGCGATCAGGAACGCGTCAATGCGCCGGGCGTAGGCCTGCGCCTCGGCCATCAGCGCGGCCTGATCGAGGGTGGTCAACTGCCCCCCGCGCAGCACCCAGCGGCCGTTCACCATCACATCGGTGACGTCGTGCGCGTGCGCCGCGTAGACCAATTGCGCGTAGACGCTCTCAGGGTCGCGGCGGAAGTGGGGCGCGTTGTGCGCGCGGTCCAGGTCCACCAGGATCAGGTCGGCGCGCTTGCCCGGCTCCAGCGAGCCGATCAGCCCCTCTATGTGCAGCGCGCGCGCGCCGAGGCGGGTGGCCATGGCGACCGCCTGCCGCGCGGGGAGCACGGTGGGGTCGTTGTTGGCGTTCTTGGCGATCAGCGCAGCCAGGCGCATCTCCTCGAACATGTCCAGGTCGTTGTTGGAGGCCGCGCCGTCGGTGCCGATGCCCACGGCCAGGCCCGCGTTCAGCATCTCGCGCACCGGGGCGACCCCCGAGGCCAGCTTGAGGTTGGAGGACGGGTTGTGCGCCACCCCCGCGTTGTGGCGGCGCAGCGTCTGGATCTCGCGGCCGTCCACGTGGACGCAGTGCGCGGCCACGACCTTGGCGTCGAAGATGCCGTGCTGCTCCACGTGCGGGATCACGGTCATGCCGTTCTCGGCCTGGCTGTTGGTCACCTCCAGCGCGGTCTCGGCCAGGTGGATCTGCAGCGGCACATCGAATTCGACCGCGAGGGCGGTGCAGGCGCGCAGGATCTCCGGCGGGCAGGTGTAGGGCGCGTGCGGCGCCACCGACGGGACGACCAACGGGTGGCCCTTCCAGGCCTGCACGAACGCGCGGGCCAGCTCCAACGATTCCTCGTAGGACGCGGCGTCGGGCGCGGGGAACTTCAGCACCGACTGGCCCAGCACCCCGCGCAGCCCCGCGTCGGCCACCGCCTGCGCCACGCTGTCCTCGAAGTAGTACATGTCTGCAAAGCAGGTCGTGCCGCAGCGGATCATCTCGGCGCAGGCGAGCTGGGTGCCCAGGCGCACGAACTCCGGCGTGACGTACTCCCGCTCGACCGGCATCATGTAGCCCAGCAGCCAGACGTCCAGGCGCAGGTCATCGGCCAGGCCGCGCAGCAGCACCATGGCCGCGTGGCCGTGCGCGTTCACCAGCCCCGGCATCAGCACTTTGCCGCCGCAGTCCAGCGTCTCGGCGTCCGGAAACCGGCCGCGCAGGTCGGCCTCGTGGCCCACGGCCACGATCTGATCGCCCTGCACGGCCACCGCGCCGGTCTCGTATTGGGTGAACGCGTCGTCCAGGGTCAGGACGATGGCGTTGGTGAGGAGAAGAGGGTTGGTTGACATCGAATATCCTTTCCTGGAAGACCGAGGGCCATGCCCCGAATTATTGAGAGGACACTCAGCGTTCGACCGGAGTCAAGCGGCCTTCCTCATCGGCCGCCAGCACCACCAATTCAAGCATTGGGAAGTGCCGGGCATTGGTGGTGATCAGTGCACCGCCCACCGCCAGGGCAGACGCAGCGATCACCGCATCAGGCCCGCCCAGGATGATCCCGCGGCCTTGCCAGAGCTGCAGCCACTCGCCGGCTTGATCCGCTGTGGTGCGATCGATGGGGTGTGTATTGAGACTGTCGAGCAAGGCGAAGGTGCGTGTACGTTCGTGCTGGCGCATCCCACGCAGCACCTCAACGCGCGTAAACGCCGAGATATACAGGTCACCTTCCTGGTTCAACCGCTGCACCAGGTCGCGATAGCCAGGGCGGTTGCGTAAGTGGCGAATCAGGATGCCGGTGTCGAGCAGATACGCGGGCATTACGATCCCTCAGCGCGGCGATCCCAGCCCAGCTGCGTGCGACCTTCGGCGATCCATTGATCAATGGCCGGGCCGTCGGCCAGATCGGGATGGTCGGCATCGCCCCAGGCGCCGGCGCTGGCATCCAGCGCCGCTTGCAGCCGCAGGCGGCGCAACTCCCGCTCCACGGCCTCAGCCACAAACCGCGCCCGCTTCCTTTGGGGCACATATTCGCGTAGATCCCGCGCCACTGCGGCGGGGAGCAGCACGTTCATACGCACCGTGGTAGTGGCTGAATTCATGATGTTTTCTCCGGGCACGTAGTTTTGTGCCTTGATTATACACTCGTGAGGGAGCCTGTCAAACACGATCTGAACCAGAAATCAAAAATCAAAAGGCACGAAGGGATTTCCTTCGTGCCTGAGCTACGAACGATCTGGGCGGTCTAGCGTTGCGCTAAGGCGGTGACGGCCTGTTGAATGGTTTGCATCCACGGCCACTGCCAGAGCCCCAAGACCAGTGTGGCTGCGGCTGCCAGGGCCACCGTGGTCCAGGCGGCAACGCCGGGTTTCGGGGGCTCGGCCGCGCCGGCCGGCTCGGCCATGAACATCGAGACCGTGACGCGCAGGTAGTAGTAGGCCGCGATGGCGCTGTTCAGCACCCCGATGATGGCGAGCCAGGTCAGCCCGGCATCCACTGCGCCGGAGAAGACGTACAGCTTGCCGAAGAACCCGGCCAACGGCGGGATGCCCGTCAGGCCGAACATGAAGACGGCCATCAGCAGCGCCATCCCCGGCTGCCGGCTCGCCAGCCCCTGCACCTGTTCGCCGGTCACGTCGTTCTGGTCCCGGCGCTGCACCGCGGCCAACACGGCAAAGGCGCCCAGGTTCATGAAGGTGTAGGCCAGCAGGTAATAGAGCGCGCCCTGGTAGCCCCGCTCGTTGTTCGCCACCAGGCCGGTGAGGATGTAGCCCGCGTGCGCGATGCTGGAGTAGGCCAGCATCCGCTTGAGGCTGGTCTGGCGCAGCGCGGCCAGGTTGCCGATGGTCATGGTGAGCACGGCCAGGCCGGCCAGCGCCAGCAGCCAGGGCCGCTCGACCGTGATGACCGCAGCCAGGACACGGATCAGCGAGGCGAAGGCCGCCGTTTTGGTCGCCACCGACATGAAGGCCGTCACCGGGGTCGGCGCGCCCTGGTAGACGTCGGGGGTCCACATGTGGAACGGCGCCAGCGCGACCTTGAAGCCGTAGCCCACCAGCAGCAGGCCGATGCCGACCGGCAGCAGCGGCTTGAAGGGCAGGGATGCCGACAACGGCGCGATGCCCTGGGCGATGGCGGCCAGGTTCGTGCTGCCCGTGGCGCCGTAGATCAGCGCGATGCCGTAGAGGAAAAAGCCGCTGGCGAACGCGCCCAGCAGGAAATACTTCAGCGCGGCCTCGCCGGAGCGCACATCCTTACGGTTGTAGCCGACCAGGATGTAGAGCGAGAGCGAGAAGATCTCCAGCCCCAGGAAGATGATCATGAAGTCGTTGCCCAGACTCATCGCTAACATGCCGGCCGTAGCCAGCAGCAGCAGCGCGAAGTAGGGGCCGGGCCGGTGGGTGAAGTCGGTGACGCGCTCCATCGCCAGCAGCACCGCCAGGGCCGCCGCGATCAAGATCGCCGCGCTGGCAAAGAGCCCCAGGCCGTCGGCCAGCGCCATAGTCTGGAACTCGGGGCTGGCGGAACGGCAGGCCAGCACCGCGGCGAACGCGCCCGCTACCGCGACCAGGCTGAGCCAGCCGAGGAGCTGCTTCCGCTTCAGCGCCAGGTCAACCATCAGGATCACCAGCGCCGCCGCCACCAACACGATTTGGGGGGCGATAACAGGTAGGTTAAGGGTCGGGAAAGTCATACTCACTCACTTCTCACCCTGTCACCCTGAGCGGGGCGTTCCCGTGAAGTGCTTTGCGGCGACAATCCAGCGAAGGGTCTCACGCTGAACGAAAGAGATTCTTCGCTGGACACTCGCGTCAGGGAACATCAAGAATAACCCCGCTCAGAATGACATAGGGACGAGGCTTGCACTTACGGCACACGATCCAACATCAGCGAAACCGCAGGGGGTCGCGCGTTCAACGCATCCGCCACCGCCTGGGCCGATGGATTAATCTTGTCCAGGAACAGGTTCGGGAACAGGCCGATGACAAAGAACAGGATGATGATCGGCGCCAGGACCAGCACCTCGCGCAGCTTGAGATCGCGCAAACTCTGGTTTTCGGGTTTCGTCAGCGGCCCGTGCAACATCTGGCGCACCGCGTGGAGCAGGTACCAGGCCGCCAGGATGATGCCAACGGTGCCGAAGATCGCGGCGGCGCGGCTGGCCTGGAACGCGCCCAGCAGGATGTTGAACTCGCCCACGAAACCGTTCAGGCCAGGCAGCCCGGCCGACGACAACGCCACGATGATGAACAGAAAGCCGTACAGCGGGATCTGCTTCCACAGGCCGCCAAAGTCGGCCAACTGCCGGGTGTGCCGCCGGTTGTAGAGCATCCCGACCATCAAGAACAGGGCGCCGGTGCTCAGCCCGTGATTGATCATCTGCAGCGTGCCGGCCGCGATGCCTTGTGTATTCAAGGCGAAGATGCCCAGCGTGACGAACCCCAGGTGCGCCACCGAGGAGTAGGCGACCAGCGACTTGACATCCCGCTGCGCCAGCGCCACCAGCGCGCCGTATAGGATGCCGATCACCGACAACGCCAGCACCCAGGGCACGAGCTGCCGCGTGGCGTCGGGGAAGAGCGGCAGGCAGAAGCGCACGAAGCCGTAGGTGCCCATCTTCAGCAGCACGCCGGCCAGGATCACCGAGCCGCCGGTGGGCGCGGCCACGTGCGCATCGGGCAGCCAGGTGTGGAACGGGAAGAGCGGCACCTTGATGGCAAACGCAAGCCCGAACGCCAGGAAAAGCCAGAACTGGAGGTTCGCCCCCAGGCCGAGCCCTTGCAACGCCAGCAGGTCAAACGTGCCGCCCTGGCGATAGAGCACCAGGATGGCGACCAGCATCAGTGTGCTGCCAGCAAAAGTGTACAGGAAGAACTTCAACGCAGCATAGATGCGCCACGGCATGACGCGGCCCAGGAAATTGTACGTGCCGTGCGGGTCGCCCCAGCCGCCGATCAAGAAGTACATCGGGATCAGCGTGAGCTCCCAGAACACGTAGAACAGCACCAGGTCTAGCGCCAGGAAGACGCCGATCATGCCGGCTTCCAAGAGCAGCATCAGGAATAGGTACGCCTTGAGCCGCTTCTCGACCCCTTCCCAGGAGAACAGCAGCACCAGCACGGTGAGAAGCGTGGTCAGCAGCACCAGGAAGAGGCTGATCCCGTCAACACCCAGGAAATACTGGATGTTGAACTGCGGCACCCACGACAGTTTCTCCACGAACTGCATGCCCGCCTCACCGGCCTGCCACCAAACCCACAGCAGGCAGGAAACCGCGAAGGTCGCCAGGCTGACCAGCAGCGCCCACCATTTCTGGAGCCGCGCGCCCGGCAGGGCCAGGAGCGCCAGCGCGCCGGCAAGCGGCAAAAAAGTGATTATGGATAGCAAAGGGATATTCGGGTTCATAAAGAAATCACCGATCCAGCAGTAAGTTCGGGCCTCAGGCAATCAGTGTGAAAGCCAGTCCCGCTTCCAGTTTCCGACTCAGACAGAGGGCGAAACTTCCGCACCTACTCGCTTTCGCTTCAAGATCGAGCTTTCGACCAGTTCCCATCCCTGTCGTCTCAGCAGAGCTAATGCGTACCCAAATGCAATACGGTAGTTTTCCTCATTCGGCTTAAGCTCAGATCATCGTCTTGCACCGGAAGACTTACAGCACCTCACGCTCCCGCAAGAATCGCTCCAGGCGATCCACGAATCGCTCCGCATCAGCCAATATCTGACGGGCAGTCGCTTCGTCAACTACCACATCTTCAGCGTAGTCGGCCTCTTCCCGTTGGCGGCGGGCCTTCTGATAAAGGCGGCCAAACTCGACCTCCACGTAGCCGGGCTTGACCAAGTACTCTGAAAAGGCCGATTCTACCCCTGAATGCTTGCCGCGCACCACTGATCGGCTGAACAAGGCTGCCGAAGCCATGTAGAACACGGCATAGTAGGCTCGGCTGACCGCGGCTCGAAAGCGCCCATGCGCGATGTTCTCACGAGCCGTATCCAGTTCCTCGCGGGCCATCTCTAGGCGTAGACGGGCGTAGGCTCGGACGTGCTCTTCCACAATAAGATGCCTTCTCGCTCGACATTCTGGTAAAACGGGAACCGATTCGCGCGCATCCGATCGAATTGTTCGGCGCTGCGGATGATGTCCGAGATCACAACGCCGTATTCGAATTGCACCTGCCAGGCCAGGTCGGCCAACTCCTGACGCAGGGCTGGCGTATCGCGCCGCACCACCACCAACATGTCCATATCGGATTCTATCTTGGCATCACCACGAGCTTGCGAACCGTACAAGGTAACAGACAGAACATCGTCGGGATAGAGACGCGCCACGCGCTCGACATAGGCGGCAAGCGCAGCTTGCGCCGCAGTTCGCCTACTTCGGCCTCGCTGGGCTGGTTTCAGTCCGGTTGCTAAGGCGCTCATTTTCTTATTCAAAGCGCACCTGCAAGTGCTCAAGCAGTTGCTTGCAGGCGCTCGACCACCCACAGGTTGACCAACGTCTCCGGCAGAAGACCGCGCCGTCGAGCCTGCACCTCAACCTTTTGGAAAACCTCTGGATCCAGCGTCACACGCCGCCTTCGCTGAGCACGCACTTCAAACTCGACCTCATGCGTCTGATCCCAATAGTCTGCGAAGCTATGGGTATCCCAGAAGTCGGCAATCTCCTCGAGCGTGCGCGCTTTTGAAATGCTGGTTAGTCGTTCCTGATTATTTTCGCTCATATCGTCTTCGCTCCCCATCGTCCATCTCCCGTGCACTCAAGATCAGCGCCGTATTCGCCCCTTTGCGAATGAAGAGCACAACCAGATAACGCCTTGCATCGGTCTGGCCGAAAGCAGCATAGACATCTTCGTTTAGCCGACGGCCTGCCTCGATGAAGCGATATTTCGGACGGTCGAAGAACACTTCTTCAGCTTCGTCCTGCCTCACGCCATGTTTGACAAACAGCTTCTCAACGATGTCGGGTAGCCAGATGAAGTCGTCAATATACATCTACGACCTCTAACTCGAGTCCAATCACTATCTTATCACCAACCACGCCACCAACGCCACTGCACCCAGCAGGATGGACAGCGCATATAGCCCGACCAGGCCGCTTTGCAGCTTGCGCGCCTGCGCGCCCACCCAGCCGGTGACGCCAGCCAGGCCGTTCACCGCGCCATCAATGCCGCGCTGATCGAAAGCCCGCGCCAGCCAGCCGCCCAGATCCCGCAACGGCTGGACCACGATCATGTTGTAAGCCTCGTCCACGTAATACTTGTTCTCCACCAGCCGGCCGAACCAGCCCAGCGCCGCCCGCGCCCGCTTCGGGATGTCGGTGTTCACCACGTAGGCCCGGTAGGCGAAGTACGCGCCGCCCAGCGCCACCAGCGCCGAGACCCCCAGCAGCACGAACTCCACCACGACGCTGCCGTGCGCCTCGGCCGCCTTCTCGCCCACATGGAACACCGGCTCCAGCCAGCCGTCAATCAGCGAAAGCTGCGGCAGCCCGATGTAGCCCACGAGGACCGCGCCGACGGCCAGGATGATCAGCGGCACGGTCATCACCTTGGGCGATTCGTGCGCGTGGCTGAACAGCTTCTTGTCGCGCTCCTGGCCCCAGAAGGTGACGAACACGGCCCGGAACGAGTAGAACGCGGTCATGCCGGCGGTCGCCAGGCCCACGGCCCACAGCAGGGGCGACTTTTGCCACGCGTACCACAGGATGTGATCCTTGCTGAAGAAGCCGGACAGCAGCGGGATGCCGGCCAGCGCGGCCGCGCCGACCAGAAAGGTCCAGTAGGTGGTGGGCAGCTTGGCCCGCAGGTTGCCCATCTTGCGGATGTCCAGCTCGCCGTGCAGCGCGTGCATCACGCTGCCGGCGGCCAGGAACAACAGCGCCTTAAAGAACGCGTGGGTCGCCAGGTGGAAGATGCCGGCCGCGTAGCCGCCCACCCCCACGCCCAGGAACATGTAACCGAGCTGCGAGATGGTGGAATACGCCAGGATGCGCTTGAGGTCGGTCTGCGTGAGCGCGACGGTGGCCGCTAATAGCGCCGTCAGCACGCCGATCCACGCCACCCAGCTCTGACTCGAGGGCGCCAGGCCGAACAGCACCGCGGAGCGGGCGATCATGTACACGCCGGCCGTGACCATGGTCGCGGCATGGATCAGGGCCGAGACCGGGGTGGGGCCTTCCATGGCGTCAGGCAACCAGACGAACAGCGGGATCTGCGCGCTCTTGCCGGTGGCAGCCAGCAGCAGCAGCATGGTGACGGTGACGGCAATCGCGCTGCCGGCGCCCCACACCAGCGGGGCCTGCTCGAACACGCCGCTGAACTGGAGCGTGCCCAGGGTGGTCCACATGAACATAATCGCCAGCGCCAGGCCGAAGTCGCCGATGCGGTTGACGATGAACGCCTTCTTGCCCGCGTCGGCCGCGGACGGTTTCTCGAAGTAGAAGCCGATCAGCAGATACGACGCCAGGCCCACGCCCTCCCAACCGACGTAGAGCAGCAGGTAGTTGTTCGCCAGCACCAGCGTCAGCATCATCAGGATGAAGAAGTTGAGGAAGGCGAAAAAGCGTGGGAAACGGGCGTCGTCGTGCATGTAGCCGACCGCGTAAACGTGGATCAGGAAGCCCACGCCGGTGACGACCAGCGCCATGGTGACCGAGAGCTGGTCCAGCAGCAGCGCGATGTCCACGCTGAAGCTGCCGGTCGCCATCCACTGCCACAGCAGCACCTCGTGGTGGCGCTCCTCGGCCGGCAAGCCGAGCATGGCCGCGAAGATCGCCGCGGCCACGCCGAAACTGAGGAACACCATGGCCGGGGCCAACACCCCCACCACGCGCTTGCCCAGCCGCGTACCGAACAGGGCAATAATCAAGGTCCCCAGGGTGGGGAAAACAAGCATCAACCAGGCGTAATCAAGCATGGGAACTCCATGACAGTAAACTGGGACTCAGTAAATTGGTCATCATGAATGGGCGCTAACGGCACTTGATCGGGCAACCTGTCTGCTCCCCTTGGGAGCTAGTGCAATCAATCCTCGTAAAGCACGATTAACGGCCTCCGAATCAGGGAAATACTTCCGCACATCTGGCTCCAGCATCACCGCGCCATCCTCAAGTCGGAAATACTGCACAGAGGTCGTTCCATCGGCGTGATGAATCTCGACGGTGTGTCCCTCTGGATAATCTTTGTAGTATTTGCCGCGCACGCCGCCTTTCATCTTCGCAAAGTTGTATTCTGGCAGCATGTCATCTTGTTCGGCCATCACTCACCTTTGCGCAGTAAGCCGTTTGCCGGCTACAGATAACGTAACTCGTTGCTCAAGTACCCCCATCGCCGGAAAACATCGAGCGCGCCCTCTTGCGTCAACTGGAGCGCCAGACGGCTTTTCGCCACGCGATGAAAGAACGGCGCAAGCGGCTGGGCAGGGCGACAACTGCGCATCAAACGAGCGAATTTCGGATGCGGCTGGCGCTGCTGCGCAGCATCGCACAGCACGCCAAGCACAGATAGATCGCCATACTGCCGCGTCAGTCGAAGCAACTTGCTGACGTCTACATGCTCGACGTTCCGAATCAGCCAGTCGAGCACGATCCAGGTGAGCCGCCCTGACTCACGGCAGTATGCTGTGCTCTCAGCGATGACTTCTTCAGCGCTGCGGATCGGCAGATCTGGCAGGCTTTCGGCCAACAAAACGCGCCCTCCGAGGTGCTGCCATTCCTGGAATAGCTGATCTACCCGGTCGGCCATCCTTGCTCCTCCAGGAAGTATTTGATCCGTTGGGCCCAATCCGGTCGAAACCTGTTCACGTGATCCATAATCGTTACCAAAGTTCGCTTGTCACCGTCCGACAGTTGCGGAAGCAGAAGGTCCAGGTCTTCCAGGTCTTGCTCTCGCAAAGCAACTATTTTCATGGCCGCCTGTTCCGGTCGGCCCAAGACATACACCCGCAGTTGTTTCAATGGCAACGCCAACGGCGTCAAACGATGGTAAAAGTCTGGCGGCAGGATGTCGGCGAAACCCTTTGCCGCATCGCTCATCCAGTGCTCTGGCAAGTCATCTTGCTGAGCCACCGCTTTGATGGCCTGGCGCAGTTCGGTTATGTCGCCCCGCAACAAGATCACATCTACATCTCGGGTGGCACGATGAGCGCCAAAGTGGAGGATCATGGCCGCGCCCCCAACAATGATGACGTCACAGGAAGATGATAATCGGCGGTCTACTTCTTTCAAAACTCTGGCAAGCTCGGCTCTATCCATGCGCACCCCGGTTGAGTTTCTTGTGTCACCCCTTCAACAAATTCACATCCTCAATATTCGTTGTATCCTTGTGCCGGACGATCGCCATCACGATGGCCAGGCCGATGGCGACCTCGGCCGCGGCGACCACCATCGCCATCAGCACGAAGATCTGGCCGTTCAGGTCCAGGAAGTGCCTCGCCAGCGCCGCGAAGGTCAGGTTGACCGCGTTCAGCATCATCTCCACCGACATGAAGATGATCAGCACGTTGCGCCGGAGCATCACGCCCATGACGCCGATGATGAAGAGCACCGCGCTCAGGATCAGGAAGAATGACGTTGGAACCATTTCAGTACTCCGTATTGCGTATTGCGTATCTTCCGTTCATGAATATCTTCACGCACCACGCACCACGTATCACGCCTCGCGCCGCGCCAACACCACCGCGCCCACCAGCCCGACCAACAGCAACACGCCGGCCAGTTCGAACGGCAGCACGTAGTCCGTGTAGAGCACCGAGGCGATGGCCTGGGCGCTGCCGTGATCGAAGGCAGCCGCGCTGCCCTGGGCGGGGTTGAGCTGCCCGGTGACCAGGCCGAAGATCACGCCCGCCAGCAGCAGCGCGCCCAACACCAGCGCCGTGACGCGCGGGGCCGTGATGCGCTGGCGCAGCGGCTTGTTGGGGTCACGGATGTCAGCCAGCTCGCCGCCGCCGATCAGCATGACCACGAACAGGATCAGCACCACGATGGCGCCGGCATAGACGATGACCTGAACCGCCGCCAGGAACTGCGCTTCCAACAAAATATAGAGCGCCGCCAGTGTGGCGAAGTTCAACAGCAGAAACAACGCACTGTACACCGGCTTCCGGCTCAAGATGACACCGAGCCCGGCGACGATGGCGATCAGGGCAAAGGTAATGAATAAGAACATGCCTGCCTCACGTACTACGTGTTGCGTGTTGCGTGTTGCGTGTTGCACCGGGTCGGACTCGACGGATCACGCACCACGCACCACGAATCATTCGGCTCTCACCACTACATTCGGCCTCGTCGGCTTCAGCAGCATCTCTTTGGTCCACAGGAACCCGTCGCGGTTGTGGACGGCCAACTCGAAGTCGTGGCCCAACACCACCGCTTCCACCGGGCAGGCGATCTCGCAGTCACCGCAGAACACGCAGCGCATCAGATTGACCTCCCACACCTTGGCGTAGCGCTCGCCGGGGCTGGTCGGGTGGTTGGGATCGTTCTCGGCCGCCTCGACGTGGATGGCGCCGGTGGGACAGGCCGCCTCGCACAACATGCAACCGATACAGCGCTCCAGGCCGTTCTCGTAGCGCCGCAGCTCGTGCCGGGCGCGGAAGCGCGGGTAGACCGCCACCGGCTGCTCCGGGTACTGCACCGTCAAAGGGCCAGCCAGCAACGCCTTGAGCGTCACACCCATCGCCTGCACCGTCGCGCTGATGCCCTGGAAAACTTCACTGATGCTTGACATTCACGTTACTCCGTACTACGTGCTGCGTATTGCGTATTTCCCCTGCTGGCCTGCCCACCCTACCAACTACCAATCTCAGTAGATCACAGATTCAAGCTTAGAGGGGGTCTGTGACCCCCGACCGCCGGTCACAGACCGGCTGGGAGCAGCAAAGTCGTGATCTACTGAGTCTACCAACCTACAACAAGACCACCAACACCGCCGTAAGCATCATGTACACCAGCGACAGCGGGAAGAGGAACGTCCAGCAGAAATTCAACAACTGATCGTAGCGCGGCCGGGGCACGCTGGCGCTCACCCAGATGAACAGGAACACCAACGCCAGGATCTTGGCGACGAAATAGACCACCCCCAGGATCGGGAATTGATCCACGAACGGCCCGCGCCAGCCGCCGAAGAAGACCGAAACCGCGACGCCGCTGGCCCCCAGGATGTGCAGGTACTCGGTCATGTAGAACAGCGCGAACTTGATGCTGCCGTATTCGGTCTGGAAGCCGGCGACCAGCTCGTTTTCGGTCTCCGGGAAATCGAACGGCTTGCGGCTGGTTTCGGCCAGCATGCAGATGAAGTAGATCGGGAACGCCAGCCAGATCCACAGCCACAGCCACCAGGGGCGATCCATCTGCACGATCTGCACCAGGCTGAGCGTGCCCCGCCCATCCGCCGTGCCCAGGGCTGTCGTCAGCAGCAGGGCGATGATCAGGACGCCCATAGGCAGCTCGTAGGAAATCATCTGCGCGCTGGTGCGCAGCGCGCCCAGCAGGGAATACTTGTTGTTGCTGGCCCAACCGCCCAGCACCACGCCATAGGTGCCCACGCCGGCGATCGCCAACACCCACAGCAGGCCGATGTTGACGTCAGCCACCACCAGCGGGATGTCCGCGCCGAAGAGCCGCAGGGTCGGACCCACCGGAATGACCGCGAACATCAGCAGGGCCGGCGCGATGGCTAACGCCGGCGCCAGCACGAACAGGATCTTATCCGCGTGCGTGGGGATGGTCTCTTCCTTGAAGATCATCTTCAGCGCATCGGCGATGGGATGGCCCAGGCCGAACTTCCAGGCCCGGTTCGGGCCAATGCGCGCCTGGAACCGACCGATGAGCTTGCGCTCGACCCAGGTCAGGTACGCGAAGCCGGTCAGCAGAACGATGACCAGGATGAGCGATTTGATCGCCGGGATGAGAATCAGGTTGATCCAGTCCATAGTTTAGTCCGTAGGTTGGTGAGTCGGTAGATTGGTCAATTGGTGCTCGGTTATCGCACCACGACACCCACTACCTCGCCGCGTTCGGCGCCGAGCGTTTCTGCGGGCAGGCCGGCCAGGTCCGCCGGGATCCAGGCTGTGCCGGGCTGCACCGATGGGTCTGCCTGCAACGCCAGGGTCACGCTGCCGTGCGCCGATGTGACGGTGACTTCGTTGCCTTCGGCCAGTTGGCCGGCGGCGATGTCAGCCAGGTTCAGGGCCACGAACGGGGCCGGGATCAACTTTTTCACCTGCTCAGCGCCCTTCTGCATCAGCAGGCCGTTGTCCCAGAGCAGCGGGCCGGAGCCCAGCGCGTAACTGCCGGCCGGGGCCGCCGGTAGCGCGGGCGCGTTCACTGGCTCGATCCGGCGCGGGGTGCGGGTCAGCGCGCTGACGGGCCACTGCACGCCCTGTTCGCCCAACGTCTCCCAGCGGACGGCCGCATACGCCGGGACGGCCTTCGCTATCTCGTCTAGCACGGCGCCGGCGGCCGGGTAGTGCCACGGCTTGGACGCGGGGCCGGTCTTAGCTTTGGCGCGCTTTTTGCGTTTCCAATCGGGTGCGTCTGTAGGGGTGGCGCCTCCATGCCCACCCACAGCGGGGGCGACCACAGCGGGTTCGCCCCGACCCTCGGCCAGCCATTTGTCGGCCAGGGCCGCCAGGATGGCCCAATCAGCCCGGCTGTCGCCCGCGGCGCGGATGCCCCGCGGGCCGCGCTGGACGCGACGCTCCAGGTTGGTGTAGGTGCCATCGGCCTCGGCGAAGCTGCACGCCGGCAGCACCACATCGGCCAGTTGCGCGGTCTCGGTCAGGAACATATCCTGGACCACCAGGAAGGCGGCCTTGCGCAGCGCCTCAGCCCCGGCGGGCGTCCCGGCCGGGTTCGCGCCCATCACGTACAGCGCCTTGACCCCGCCCGCGGCCATCGAGGCGTAGGACTGGCCGGGTTCGGCCGGCGGCTGCACGCCCCACAGCTTACCCAGCCGCTCGCGCACGGCCCCATCACCCACCGGCAGATGGCCCGGCAGCGCATCCGGCAGCAGGCCCATGTCCCGCGCGCCCTGGCTGTTGGCCTCCGCGCCGATGGAAGCCAGCCGGTCGCCGAAGCCCAAGGCCACCGCCAGGTTGCTCAGCGCGGTCACGGCCAGCCGGCCCCGCTCGCCCCGCGCCGCCTCCGGGCCGTAGATGAACAGGGGGGATTTGGCCGCGGCCAGGAGCGCGACTTCAGCGGCGTACTGCGTACTGCGTGCCGCGTGCTGCGTGGCTGTCGCTTGGGGCGCGCCTTTTGCCCCCCGTTGATTCGCTGATTCGCTGATTCGCTGATTCGCTGCCTTGCTCGCCTGGAGCGCAGCCGCCAGCTCGCTCAGCACCCGCGCTTCATCCCCTGGCAGCACCGGCAAATACGCACCGGGATATTTCGCCAGCTCGATCCGCCGCGGGTTGATGATCAGCAGCTTCGCGCCCTGGCGCAGGGCCCGCTTGATGTGCAGGTCGAGCACCGGGGCCACTTCGCTGGGGTCGAAGCCCACCAGCACGATCAGGTCGCTCTTGGCGATGTCGGCAATGGCCGAGAGGCCGGTCGGCTGGGCCTTGACCGCGGCCCCGTCGGGGAAGTCCACGTTGTTCGTGCCCACCAGGGCGCGGAAGAACTTCTGGAACAGGTAGGCGGCTTCGTTGCTGACGCGCGCCGAGGCGATCCCGCCGACCGCGGTCGCGCCCTTGTCGCCCACGACCCCGTCTAGCCCCTCGACGACCTTCGCCAGCGCCTCGTCCCAGGTCGCTTCCCGCAACGCGCCGCCCTTCGCATCACGCACCAGCGGCGTCTTCAGCCGCTCCGGGTGATCCACGTATTGGTGTAGGAACCGCCCCTTGTCGCAGATCCACTCATCGTTCACGGCCGCGTTCTCGCGGGCGACGATGCGCCGCAGCTCGTGAACGCGCTCGTCCAGCCGCAGATTGCACCCCACCGGGCACAGCGTGCAGACCGATGGCGTCTTTTTCAGCTCCCACGGCCGATAGCGGAAGCGGGCGACGCGGTTGGTCAACGCGCCCACCGGACAGATGTCAATGATGCTGCCCGAGGTCTTCGCATCCACCGGCCGGCCGGGGAAGACGTCAATCATCGTCTCGCCCCCGCGCTCGAACAGGCCGATCTGCGGCTTGTCTTCCCACTCTTCCAGGTAGCGGATGCAGCGCCAGCACAGGATGCAGCGCTCCTGGTCCAGCATGATCAGGTCGCTGATGGGGTAGTGCTTGTTCTTGTGGCGCTTGGGCTCCACGAACTGGCTGACCCCCGGCCCATACTCGACGGTCTGATCCTGCAGCGGGCACTCGCCGCCCTTGTCACAGATCGGGCAGTCCAGCGGATGGTTGAGCAGGATGAAGGCCAGGTTGGCCTCGCGCACGGCCTTCACCTGTTCGGTGTCGGTGCGCACCACCATCCCTTCGCTCACGCGCACGGTGCAGGAGGTGTCCAGCCGGCTGCCGCGCGGCCCGACGAACTCCACCAGGCACATGCGGCACGCGCCCAGCGGGTCGAGCTTGGGGTGCGAGCAGAAGACCGGGATGTCAATGCCGGCCGCTTTGGCCGCATCCACCACCAGCGTTCCCGCGGGCACGGTTACTTTGATGTCATCTATGGTCAGGGTGACCTGATCGGGCATAATGGTCCTCGAATGGGCAAACTGCAAATGGCAAATGGCAAAACTGTCGTTCAGGGTTTGTATTCTGGATTGGGCTCTCGGATCACATCCAGCGTGTACTCAGGCTCATTCTCTCCATAAGCTGTCTGAAAATGCTCCGCGGCAAATCTAAACCAGGCTTCTCGCTCCTCCAGCAGGTCTTCAGATGCCATTACCGCAACGACGATCCTTGAGTGCGGCGGGATCTGAATCGGCTGAAATAGCTCCAGATGGGTTGCATCTATGACCTGGGATTCTATCATTTGCATAACCATTTTCACCACCTCTTTTACTCTCTTGATCATCCCTCAACGGCCGCGAAGTCGAAAAGTGAAACCACCCGCCATCATCTTCCATGAAGTCGCCTGTGTCAAGTTTGTCCCAGAACGCCGCCTCTTCTTTGTAGCTCTTGAATTCTGGAAGCTCGATTCTGTTCATTCGCGTCAAGGCAGGCGGCTTAGGCATAGACGGGCATCATGAGTGTGTATTCCAGGGTTTCCGCGTCTGTAGGTATTAGCTCCTTCGGGACGGCTGACGTGTTCGCCATTGGCCGCGAATTCTCAGTACGGGCGAACCCGCCTTGATGCCAGATAGCATGTCGAAGTGACGTGTATTCTTCGTGTACAGAATTAGGCCACAGTCAAGCGCCGTCGCCGCGATCAAGGCATCAGGGATGAGCAGATCATGGCTCAAGAAAAACGATTCCATGAACCGATAGGCCATTTGGGACGCGACATCGCTGACAGTTAAGACGGTGGTGCGCTGAAGAAACTGCTGCACCTATGTCAACTGGGCTTTGTTGCCACAGCCCGCGATCAGTTCCATCGCAGAAACAACGCAGATCCTGACCTCCGCTCTAGCTCGTTGTTCGGCCAGGAAATCAACCGCCGCCTGAAAACCTCGGGCCGCGTCGATCAAGATGTCGCTGTCTGTCAGTCCTGGCGCGTTGCCCGTTGCTGCCATTTCTCTCGTTCCTTGCGCACCCAGGCAACGCTATCTTGCATATCTTCACGATGCGCCCACATACCGAAAAAGGGCAAAGATCGAAACTGTTCAGTATCAACCGAATCAATCGGTGTTGTCGTGCTGACAAACGGCCGGATCTGCACGACAACCTCAGTGCCTTCGGGCAGTGAAAGGGGTTTGGGGAAAATAATACTACGCCCCCTGACCTTCCCCCGTTCCATGATAGCGACGCCCATGTCAACTCACCTCCATCTCATTCACACTCATCACTCATTTTACCTGCGATGTGTCGGCGCGTTATACTTCTCCTCCAACGGCAGGCTGGGCGCGGTCACGCCGGACGGCACACCGGCAATTTTATACAGGTGGACAACCTATCTCATCACGGCTGGCAGTCTCACTCGATAAATAGGTGCCGTTGACGACACGTTAACCGTATGCGTACTGATTGACGATGTATTGCCGACGCTGTTAATAGCGCGTAGACGAACTGCATAGGTCCCGTTCGGCAGAAGGAACGCCATGCGCCACGATTCGCTTGCCGAGTCGAATGCGCCATCAACGGGCGTGGCATCCGACCAGCCTCCGTTGTTCACACTCGCTTGAACTCGTATCTTGTTGATGGTGTACGGACTCAATTCAGGATTCAAAGTCGGTAGTGGGATATCTACCGCGTTGCCCGTGAAACTCGGGGTTCGGCCGGCGGGGTTGGACGGAACATCGCTCACAGATAGCTGAGGTATGGTGTCTACTGGATTCTGAATATTGTCGTTATCGTTGTCGCGCCAACCGATCTGACCCCGAGCATACCAATCGAGCAACTTCTGGTCGTAGCCAATGTCGACGCTGCCACGCATGAGGCTCTGTTCGTTTAAGAGACAGTTCTTGGCCAGGTTCTGATTTTCGGTGTACAGATAGCCGCTCTTGTCGGTGCATTTCTGAAAATCCCAGCCCTCGTAGAGATATTGATCCATGGCCCCGAGTACGTGTCCCATCTCATGAGCAGCAATGGCATCCTGTCTGGCTGGCCCCCATCCGTCAACGTGGTAGGGCATGACAAAAAAAGGACCATAGGAGTAAGCATAAGCACTCCAGAAGTTCGCGAATAAGTGGTCTGGGTCGTTGTTATCATCAACCACAAATATGACGATCCCCCAGTCGGCCATGTATTGCTGTTTTAGAATAGAGTTGTACTGCGCAACACGAGTGAAGTAGTCATAAGGATTGTTCAATGGAGGTATCCCAAGGTAATCCATTGCATCGTTGATCCACAGACGCTCATCGCGATCAGCAGGGCGTGAGATAGGTTCATATCTTGTCGCCGCCATGACGTAACCGGCCGAGGCAAATGTCAGATTCGCTGCTGGATTCAGTGTCGTCCACCACTGGGTCATGCTCGCGAGCTTGGACATGGTGAAGTTGATGCGTTCCTGATCCCAGTTTTCAGTCGAAGGGTCGATCATGCCATTACTTTCCAGGACAATGGCTTGATAGACTACCCTGCCGCTACCATAGATCAGGGTATCTGCATCCAAGTAATTCGGAGTCGCGACGTCTGTAGCGTTGGAAGCACTCGTCAGCGCAGCTGGTGATTCTTTCGGCTTCTTTGGTTTCTTTGGTTTCGTGAGTCCTGGCGGATCCAGTTTTCTGCCCACAGTGGGGCTGCTGCTGCACGGTACTCCCAAGGCGCGTTCAGCCGCACTAGTACGACAAACGTCTTGTGGATCTGCTATCGGCGTTGGCAATGGGGATAGGAATGGCCCAGTAACTATCGGAGTCGGTACAGGCAATGGCGATGAAAAAACATTACCGACTGTCGCACCGCTAACAGTTTCAGCGCTCGTTGCGGTTGGCTCACCGGTCTCGGCGTTGACTGCCAAAACACTGAGCAGCAAGGTGATTGCCAATAAGCAACCAACCATCGGGGAGGGCCTTTGTGTTTTCACGGTACAAGTCCCTCCAAATTTGCGCCGGTCATTGGAAGCAATTGTGGGGTTACAATTAGCTGCGCCATTGGCGTGACGCTAGGCCACGCTGATGGTGTCACGGGCAACGGCTGCAACTCCGTTGTGTCTACCGGCCGCGGCGTCGAGACTGCCGTAGGCGTTCCTGTCGGTGACGGGGTCATTGTCAGTGTTGCCATCGCAGGCGGCGTCGGTGACACCATGTACGACATGTACCTGATTTGGACGTCATCAACATACCAGCCCTCAAAGGAGTTCTCCTGTCCATCAATCGTATCGAAGATGAAACGCATCATCACAATGTGTCCCATGTACTGAGGCACGCGAAACACAGAACCTGTCCAGCCGTTTGACGAAGATAGCCCAGCTTCATTCAATACTTCGATGTCCCGCCAGGTCGCGCCATCGTCCTGCGACATTTGTATGCGCATCAGGTCATATGTTTGAGGTGCGCGGCGTTCAATGTCGTAGCGATAGGCATATAACACCACCGGGATCATGCTGGATAGAAAGTATAGCCGCGGTGAGGTCAATGTGCCGGAAATTGACTCCCCAACATCATATGTCCCAGATGCATCATCGCCGAACCACCAGTGCATAGTGGCATCATAGGACGACTCAGGTGGCCGCCGGGGAGTTCTATGCCATAGTCTGGTTCCAACCCAGCCTTCCGCTCCATCCTCGAAGTCGAAGATCGTGATGCCTCCACATACGATGGGCGTCGGTAGTTGTGTAACGGTAGGTGTCGGTGTCAGTTCAACCATCGGAGTACCCGTTGGCGTTGGCGTTACCCCACCGATATCGGCCATCGAAGAGGTAGGCGTGGCACTTGCGGTTGGCGTCCCCTCGGTTTGCGCGCTCAAATGAGTGACCGGCAACGTTACCAGTCCCATCATGAACAGCCACATCAAACCAATGAGTAACTTGCACACCATTTTCATACATCACACGGTCATGGCTACCTTATCTCTTCACGCCGGGTGCGTTGTACTTTTCTTCCAGCGGCAAACTCGCCTCCGTCACGCCGGACGGCGCGCCGGCGTCGGGCCGGTAGATCGGGCGGATCGGGATGACCGGCTGGCCGTGGGCGCCGGCGATGGCGGCGTCGAACTCGCCCCGGAACTTCGCCAGGTTGCTCTGCAAGCCCCAGACGGCCGCGTAACCGAACGGGCAGAAGCTCTTGCCGCCGATCATATCCGCGATGTAGTTCATCAGGGCGATGTCGGCGACGCGGCCCTCGCCGCGCTCGATGCGCTCCAGGATCGCTTCCAGCCAGGGCACGCCCTCGCGGCAGGGGGTGCATTTGCCGCAGCTCTCTTCACGGTAGAAAGCCACGGTGCGCCGGGCCACTTCCACCAGGCTGGTGTTCGCGCCGATGACGATCACGGCCGCCGACCCGAGCGCCGAGCCCTGCTTGGCCAGGCTTTCATAGTCCAGCGGGGTGTCCAACTGCGTCGGATCGAGCAGTTGCACCGACAAACCGCCGGGGATCACCGCCTTGAGCTCGCCCGCGTCCTCGGTCAGCCCGCCGCCGAAGTCGTAGATCAGCTCGCGCAGGGTGACGCCGTGCGGCAGCTCGTAGAGGCCGGGACGCTGCACCTGCCCGCTGAGGCAGAAGACCCGGAAGCCGGTGCTCTGCGGGGTGCCCCACCCCTTGTACCAGTCGGCCCCGTGGCGCAGTACGTGCGGCACGTTGGCGATGGTCTCCACGTTGTTGACGATGGTCGGCTTGCCGTAGAGGCCCTCGACCGCCGGGAAGGGCGGCTTGAGCCGCGGGTGGCCGCGATAGCCTTCCAGTGACGTGAGCTGCGCGGTCTCTTCGCCGCACTCGTACGCGCCGGCGCCCCGGTGGACCACCACCCTCAGCTTCTTGCCTGTGCCGAAGCAGTTGTCGCCCAAGACACCTTTGGCCTCGGCCTCGGCGATCGCCTCTTCCAACCGCTGGGCCGCGAAGTAGTATTCGCCGCGCACGTAGATGAACGCGCGCTCGGCCTCGATGGCATAACAGGCCAGGATGATCCCCTCGAGCAACTGGTGGGGATCAAACTCCATGATCATGCGGTCTTTGAAGGTGCCCGGCTCCGACTCGTCGGCGTTTACTACCAGATAGCGTGGGTATTTGCCCGCGGGCAGGAAACCCCACTTCACCCCGGCCGGGAACCCGGCGCCGCCGCGGCCGCGCACGTTAGCGGCCTTGACCTCTTCGAGCACATGCTGGGGCGTTTTTCCGCCGGTCAGGGCCGCTTTGGCCGTTTCGTAGCCGCCGTCAGCGACATAGGTGGCGATCTTGTGCGCATCGGGCTTGTCCACCCGGCCGAGCAGGATGTTGGTGTCGGGGCGGCCGCCGTGGCGGTGCGGGCCGACCGGCCAGCGCTCGCAGGTGTCGAACCCGCGGCCCGCGCGCAGGGCGGCCAGCGCCTCGTCCAGCTTCTCCGGCGTGTCCAGCTCCTCGAAGTAGCGGATCTGGCCCGTGGCCTTCTCGGTACACATGAACACCGGCGCGCTGGCGCAGGAGCCCAGGCATTCCACATGGCCCAGGGTGAACATGCCGTCTGGCGTGGTCCCCCCGAACTCAACCCCCAGCCGTTCCTTGAGTTGATCGCCCAGCGACGCCGAGCCGCGCAGCATACACGGCACGTTGTCGCACAGCTCGATGGTGTACTGCCCCGGCTGGCGGTGGGTGTTGTACATGTGATAGAAGCTGGCGAACTCGCCCACCTCGGCCACATCCAGGCCGAACAGCGCGGCAACTTCCGCCAGCACCTCGGCCGGCAGCCAGCCGACCTCGCGCTGCGCAACGTACAACGCCGGGCCGAGCGCGGAACGGGCCACAGGATAACGAGCCTGTAGGGCTCGGATTTCAGCTTTAGCTTTGTCGGAAAGCACTAACGTCCTCCGGGAAAAACAATCCTACAATTTGACATCTTGCCTGAACTGCGACGTGCGCCGAACAGTCTTCATCAGATTCCGAGGTCTTCGAACAACTCATCGGCGCTGTCGAAGCTCTTGAGATTGTAACGAGCTTTAGCCTCACGAAGCGCTTGCCGGGTCGTCTCATTGGGAATCTTCGCTCCGAAAGGCAGGCCACGCTGCTGTTCCACTTCTTGGTAGAACAGCCGGATAGCCTGCGCTGCGCTCAATCCCATTTCCCTAAAGACCTGCTCCGCGCCACGCTTAAGATCGGCGTCTATCCTGGCAGAAACAACGGCTGTCTCGGTCATGTTCACCTCTCCAAAACCAGAAGCACCGGCTTCATGGCCGAACCCCGTCCCTTTCAATATTCAACATCAACGGATTGGCGCCCATTGCCCCACGTTCAAGCTGCTCATAAGTTGCCACGACGGTTGTAATCACGCGATCCACAACGGTCAGCCAGCGCCTGCAGGCGCATGAGTGTATGCCTGATGCGCTTCGACATAGATTCGCAACGCCGCGTTGACGCGATCTTCATAAGCCCCACCCTGTGCCTTGAACCACGCCAGCACTTCAGGATCAATGTGCAGCGTCACGGCGACAGGGCGGAGAGGCATGCGTAGGCTGGCGTTGGCAAAGAATGACTCGTCCAGTTCTGGCACTTCAGATAAGTCAATCTCCGCGTCCGTCAACGCGTCAACGCGTGCCCAGTCGGTTCGCGATTGTCTTTTCATACTGGTTCCGTTCAGAAGTGGTCGCTTTTCGCAACGAAATGAGCCGGATAACATCTTCTCCGCGCTCAACAAAAACGACTACTACCACACGTCCATCAAGTAACCCAAGCCCAACCCAGCGATCCTCGCCGTAATCCTCACGGGTATCAAGCCTGGTGAGCATCGGCGCCTGGAACACCCGCGAGGCATCGGCGAAATCCAAGCCATGGTCACGAAGGTTCGTTCGGTTCTTCTTTTCATCCCATGTGAAGCGCACTGTGTAACAGCTCCTCGATGACGGTGCTACTCATGCCGCTCCCAATCTACCAACTAACCAACCTACCGATCCACATCCCCCAACACGATATCCACCGTACCGATGATCACGATCAGATCGGCGATCAGGCCGCCCGCAGCCATGGTATTCGTGGCCTGCAGGTTGTGGAACGACGGCGTGCGATAGCGCAGCCGGTAGGGATGGGCCGTGCCATCGCTGACCAGGTAGAACCCGGTCTCCCCGCGCGGGCCTTCAAT
>DAOUAT010000567.1:0-4820 GCA_034433275.1 Anaerolineae bacterium | reverse complement strand
AGCCGCTCTTCCGCAAGTACCACCACAGCGCGCTGACCTTCTCGCTGCTCTACGCCTTCAGCGAAAACTTCATCCTGCCCATTTCCCATGACGAGGTCGTACACCTGAAGCGCTCCCTGGTAGACAAGATGCCGGGCGATCTGTGGCAAAAGTTCGCCAACCTGCGCCTCTACCTGGGCTTCATGTGGACGCACCCCGGCAAGAAGCTGCTGTTCATGGGCCAGGATTTCGGGCAATGGGCTGAATGGAGCGAAGACAAAAGCCTGGATTGGCACCTGACCGGCTTCGAGCCGCACCGGAAGGCGTTGCAGTGGATGACCGACCTGAATCGGCTTTACACCAGCTCCCCGGCGCTGTACGAGATGGATTACGACTGGCGCGGGTTCGATTGGATTGATCCCAACGATTGGGAAAACAGCGTCCTGGCGTTCGTGCGCAAGGGAAGCGACCCCAAGAACCACCTGGTCGTCGTCTGCAACTTCACTCCCGTGGTGCGCATGCGCTACCGCATCGGCGTGCCCGAGCTAATCACCTACAGCGAGGCCCTGAACAGCGATGGTGAGGCCTACTTTGGCAGCAACATACGTAACGAGGGTCTGTTGGCTGCCCAGCCGGTCAACTGGCAAACACAACCCTATTCGTTGGAACTGACGCTGCCCCCGCTCGGAATCGTGGTGCTAAAACCGGAGGTTATGGGCAAGTAGAAGATAAGGCCTGGACTGAAGCAGGCGGTGGCGAGCCGCTGGAAGCGGGTAGCCAGCTATCGCGATTTGACAGCCCGCAGGTTATCTGCGATAATCTCCTTGCTCGTAAGAGCGCCTCTCTCGCCATCCTACAACCGAGGAGGTGATGCGAATGGACGAACGTAGTACCACAAGTGGCGCCGTAGCATCACCTCGGTTGAACGGGTAGATGCTACGGCGCCCAAACGAAGGCAGAGACGGGTCCTATCCCCGTCTCTGCCTTTGTCTTTGTGTTTGACCCAGAAGTGTGACCCCTCAGGCGAAGATGTACTTCTCCCACGCATCCCGCCGTCCGGCCTCTGTCAGCAGCAGGAACGCCAGGTAGTGCGGCCGGCCCAGGCGCTTGCGCAACGCCATCCCCGCCTCCTCAGGGGTGCGATCGCCCTTGCGCATATTGCACGTGCGACATGCTGTGGCGACGTTGTCCCAACAGGTCAGGCCGCCGCGGCTGCGCGGGACCACATGGTCGAGGGTCAACAGTGGCCTGCCCGGCGCGGCGCCGCAATACTGGCAGGTGAAGTTATCGCGCAGCATCACCGTCCGCCGCGTGGGCGCCAGCATGACAGGGTGGGGGATACGAACGTAATAGACCAACCGGATCACTGATGGGATCGGTAGACTGGTGCGCGCCGCGTGGAGACGCTCCGCGGTCGCTTCTACCAGCTCGGCCTTCTCCTTCAGCAAAAGGACGATGGCGCGCTGCACGGAGATAATGCTGAGGGGTTCGTAAGTCGCATTGAGCACCAGGACGCGCTGCATAGTCGTGAGCCTCGCCGACCGTCCGCGGCGCGACAGCATGCCGCTCGGACAGTCATTGCGAAAATGCCCGGCCATCCTCTCGGGAAGCCGGGCATTTGTACGCCAAGGGTGGCCAGTGGGGCTTGAACCCACAGCCTTCTGGGCCACAACCAGATGCTCTGCCTATTGAGCTATGGCCACCACATGGAATGAGAGACCTCGGGGACATCTGTGGCAGCGGGCCCCCGACTCTCCCCGCCGTGGCTCGGGGGCAGGGATTCGAACCCCGATACGCAGCTCCAAAGGCTGCTGTCCTGCCGTTGAACGACCCCCGAATGCTCCCACTCAGAGGGAGGTGCCGAGGCCCAGACTTGAACTGGGGACACCGCAATTTTCAGTCGCGTGCTCTACCAACTGAGCTACCTCGGCGGATAAAAAGCGAATGGCTGATAGCTAAGAGCTTATCGCACGTGGTCAACCGGCCCACATCTGCGATTGTGCATCAGCCATCAGCCATCGGCTATCTGCTAGAGCGGGTGACGGGATTCGAACCCGTGACCTTCTCCTTGGCAAGGAGACGTTCTACCACTGAACCACACCCGCAGGCCTATCTCGTTTTCAAGTTACGACTACATTATACCGAATCCCGGCATCCTGTCAAAAATCGCGCCTACCGCCGCGCACCGGTCTTCAGGTGGACCCGGCCGGATTCGAACCGGCGATCTTCTCCGTGCAAGGGAGACGCCTTCCCGCTAGGCCACGGGCCCATGTCAACTGCCGAGCTAAAACAGATTCTCCAGGGATCAAGTCACTTGATCCGCAGTCAGGTCTATATTCTACTCTAATATAGGCGTTACGCAAAATTCAGACGTGGTTCTGCAACCTGACCGCGCCCTAATACGACGCAACAAACGGCACAAACAAGACGTGATCCAGTGGACCGGGAAGCGTGTAATTTACCGTCACCGCCCCGTTGAATATCGGTACATCCACGGAAAGTTTATTCCAGAACCACTGGTTGTCCCGCTATAACCAAAGCCGAACACGTCAGTGATAAACTGATACCGTGAGGAAGTACCATTTGCAGATAAATCGTTATCGAAGTTAACCAGCCCTGTGCCCGAGTTCACTGCGCGCGCTAGGAATCCTTCCTCGGCAACGTCCAGATAAGCGTCAGCAGGGTCGAGCTGTCGGTGAGCGATAATGATCAGCGCATAATTCCCAATAGCTGCTGACACCGGACTGAAGCGGATATCAAGGACGGTATATGGGATGCCGAAGTGATCCAGGTATGGTTGCGTGTACCGCTGAAAATCAAAGAAGCTGGCACTGGCGGAGTTCACAATCACCACGGCGTCGGCGCGGTAAGCATCGCCCTCAGACTCCGCAGCGGATCGGGCCACCGATAACGAGAACAGAACACAAGCGACAAGCATGGCAACACAAAAGAGCACGCCATCAGCTGCACATCTGGGCTTCATAGACCCCTACAGAGCATAGTTTCATGGCCAATCAGGTTAGCACTGTGTCAAGCCGCTGCGGTGCTGGCTAATATCGAAGTGGACTCATATACTCGCGCAGAGTAAGGGGAACACCGCCGAGAACACAGACTTGCCAGTGAAGAAGTACCGAAGATAGGATACACAGGTGCCGACGGGGGGATTTGAACCCCCACGCCCGGTGGGCAGCAGATCCTAAGTCTGCAGCGTCTGCCATTCCGCCACGTCGGCAAGATCAGTGCAGTAGTGCGTGCGTGCAATAGTCCGCCTGCATTTTTGTCCATTATCGTACTATCGCACCAACGCACTACCGTACTATTTCACTAACTTGCCGGCTCATACCCCCGATTCTGTGCAGCCCCCGGAGGGGGCCTGCCGCCATCTATCTCACCCAGCGTTCCCAAAGGCTGCGCTGGGCGGCGTCGCCTGGCCTGGCAGGCGTGACCTGCCGTCACCGGCGTCGCTGCGATGAGACCGGATCCTTCGACAAGCTCAGGATGATCCTTCGACAAGCTCAGGATGACCCCGATGGAATCTGAGACTCGGCCCACTCACCTTGCTCCCGACCGCACGCTCGCCTGGCCGGCCGCATTGCTGCGAGCCGCCGGTGGGCTCTTACCCCACCGTTTCAGCCCTCACCGCGTTCGGTTTTTCCGAACGGGCGGGTTTGCTCTCTGTTGCGGTTGTAGTCGCCGTGCGGTGCCCCACGCGGCGCCCTCACTTCGTTTTCGTGAGGCGGTCTTGCCCACCCTTTCGGGCAGGCCAGGAGTCGGGAAGTTCCTCCCCAAGGACGGATGTCCCCAGGGCGGCGGCTCACCGGCAAGCCATGCTTCCGGCGCGAACGTGCGCCATCAGCCCAGTTATTCTAGCACGAGGACGGGGCGCGTGTCAAAAAGCCCATTTTGAAGCCGCGAGCGCGTCAGCCGGTCTCCGCGATCTCCTGCAACGCCTCGAGATCCACTAACACCACCTTGCCGCGCCGTGTACGGATCAAATCGTTGCGGCGGAATTTGCTCATGACCCGGATCGCGGTCTCCACCGTGGTGCCGGTCATGTCGGCCACATCCTGGCGCGTGAGCGGCATCTCAATCACGCGACCTTCGGGCAGATCCGAACCGGCGCTGGCGCCCAGCTTCAGCAGGATGCGCGCGATGCGCTGCTCCACTCGTTCGACGGCCAGGCTGCGGATTTGTTCCGCGGAGCTGCGCAGCCGGTTGCCCATATCGTTAATTACCGCTAGCGCGAAGACCGGGTAGCGCGAGACCAGGGTGAGACAATCGTTGCGGGCCAAGAGCAGGAGTGTACAGTCTTCGATCGCCTGGGCTGTGCCCGGATAGCCGCCGCCATCAAAAGTCGCTACCGCACCGAGCATCTGACCTATACTGGCAACGCGCAACACTACATCTTTACCATCGGTGGAGTGCCGGAGCACCTTGACCTTGCCTGTCTTGACGATGAACAAGGCTTCGGGCGCTTCTCCCTCCAAAAAGATATAGTCATCTTTTTGGTACTGGCGTTCGCTGAACAGATCGGAAACCTTCTCCCAATCCCGTTCAGACAAGCCGGCAAACACCGGCAGTGCCGCCAGAATATCGCGCCGCTCCATTAATCGCTCCACAAGGCCCCGTGCGAAGATGTGACTGTCCTGGGTTTGAATATGATGCAGGTCATAGACAGGGGAGGATTATAACATGGAGGGGAATGCAAGGCAATATTGGGGCGGTGTTGGAACTTCGTAGCAGATCAAGCGTCTCTCATCAACCCCAGGCGCCGCGGCACTGCCCGGCTGGTCGAAGAATGCAGTAGCTTTTAATTGCGGCCATTTTGTGCGATAAAGAGA
>DAOUAT010000566.1:0-6277 GCA_034433275.1 Anaerolineae bacterium | reverse complement strand
GCTTGATTCAGGCGTTCAGCGGCCGCCAGCACCCGCCGCGTGCCCTGGATGACCGCGCGGCGCCAGTCGGCCGGGTCCTGCTCGGCCCAGGCGGGGTGCGGGTAGGCGGTGGTGTACGGCTCGAACGCGGCCGCGACGGCCGCGCCGGTCGCCGCGTCGAACAGCGTGATTTTGTTGCCGGTGGTACCCAGGTCGTGGGCGAGGATGCAGGTAGTCGTCATAGGCAACCCTTACCTTGTCCTTCTCGGATGGCGAATTCAGCGCACAATTCCCATTTTGAGAAGGAGAAATCAGCCAGAAAAGAAAAGCAGCAAAAGCAAAGGGGCTGCCCCGCTTTGGTTGGACAGCCCCCTCCTGAACTTACTGCGCCAGCACGATCAGGCTCAATCGTACAGCAGCGGCTTCATCTCTTCCGAGTCAATGTTGGTCTTGTCCCACCACTTGAACCCGGTGTCAATGTTCTTCGCGACGGTCTCGCCCTTGATGGCCTTGACGCAGGCCTCGACGGCCTTGTAGCCGATGCCGACCGGGTCCTGGGTGATGGCGCCCTGCATCGTGCCATCGCGCACGGCATCCTTCTGGATCTTGCCGGCGTCGTAGCCGATGACAACGAGCTTGCCGACCATGTTGAGCTCGCGGACCGCATTGATCACGCCAACGGCCGAACCTTCATTGGCGCCAAAGAAGCCCTTCAGGTCCGGGTTGGCCTGGATGATCGCCTTGGCCAGGTCGGTGGACTTGGCGTGGTCGCCGCCACCGTACTGAACGTCCACGATCTGGATGTTGGGGTATTTCGCCTTGATCCGATTGACGAAGCCATCGCGGCGGCCGATGCCGGTCGCGCTGGTCTGGTCGTGTACGATGACCGCAACCTTGCCCGCCCCGCCGATGAGCTCCGCCATTTTGTCCGCGGCATAGCCGGCCGCAGCCAGGTTGTCAGTGGAGGCCGTCGCAATGGGGATGTCGCTGTCCACGCCGGAGTCAAAGCCGACGACCGGGATCTTGGCGGCCTTCGCCTTTTCCAGCTGCGGGATCAGCGCCTTGCTGTCCAACGCGGCCAGGGCCAGGCACTTGGGGTTCTTGGCCAGCGCCGCTTCCACCATTTCGAGCTGCTTGTCAACCTGGGACTCCGATTCCGGGCCCTCGAAGGTGATCTTCACGTTGAAATCGGCAGCAGCCTTCTCGGAACCCTGCTTGACGGCTTGCCAGAACTGGTGCTGGAAGCCCTTAGAGATCACGGGGATGTAGGTTTCCCCGGTTGCGGCCGGCTGTGACGCCGGGGGCGGGCAGCCGGCCAGTAGCATGGCGATCACCGCCAGGACCGACACGATGACGAACGACTTTTTCATCTTGCTTCTCCTTCCATTTGGATGTGGTTTTATTGTAAGCCCCCGCAATGGGGCTGACAATCGAGATAAGTCTCGTTTACCAAACCAGGTTTCTCCGAGAAACCTGGTTTGGTAAACGATCATTTTGCACGGCGGCGCATGATGTCGGCATAGACGGCGCCGATGACGATGACCCCCGTGACGACCATTTGCCATTCTTGCGGCACAGCCATGATGCGCAGGCCGTTGATCAGCGTGCTCATGATGAATGCACCGATGATAGTGCCCAGGATGGTGCCTTCGCCGCCGCTCAGGGATGTGCCGCCGATCACCACCGCGGCGATGGCATCGAGCTCGTAGCCAGCGCCCAGCGCGGGCTGCGCCGAATTGAGGCGTGAGGCCATCAACACCCCACCCAAACCGGCGAAAAGGCCACAGAGCGTATAGACGCCCATCTTCCAGGCATCCACATTCACACCGGACAGGCGGGTCGCCTCCTCATTGCTGCCGATGGCGAATGTGTAGCGGCCCAGGATCGTCTTCCCCAGGATCAGGCTGGCCACGATGGCGGCGCCAAACAGGATGAACACCGCGTTGGGGACATTGACCCCAGGGATGATCGTGCCCATCGCGATCTTGTTGAACGCCGGGGTGTCCACCAGGTAGATCGGCTTGGACCTGGAAAGGATCAATGACAGGCCCTTGGTCGCCATCATCATGCCCAGGGTCGAGATGAAGGGCGGGACCTTCATCTTGGCGATGGCAAAGCCGTTGACCAGGCCGCATGTGGCGCCGGCCAGCAGGCCGCCCAGCACGCCCACCGGCACCGGCAACCCTAAGTCCACGATAAACACGCCGGCCATCACCGCAGAGAAGGTCATCACCGTCCCGATGGACAGGTCAATGCCCGCGGTGATGATCACGAAGGTGACACCCAACGCCAAGACGCCGTTAACCGCTGTAGACAACAGGATGGCGACGATGTTGGTGCCCTGCCGGAAATACGGCGAAGCGATCCAGAAAAACACAAAAATCACGATCAGACCGGCAAAGGCCAGGATCGTTTGCATCGCTTCGGGACGGATCAAGGTCCGCTTAGCGGTCGTTGAGGTGGTTGTTTTGGTGGTCATAGTTCACCCCTCCTGGCCTGCTGTTGGTGAGGTTGTTTCAGTGACGATGCCCCCGCGCTGTGTTGCGAACTTCATGATCTTCTCCTGGTCGGCTTCGCCAGCAGTCAACTCGCCGGTGATTCGACCTTCGCACATCACCACGATGCGGTGGCTCATGCGCAAGATCTCGGGCAGCTCAGAGGAGATCATCATAACCGCCTTGCCTTGCGCGGCCAAATCATTCAGCAGTCTGTAGATCTCGCTCTTGGCGCCCACATCAATGCCACGCGTCGGCTCATCGAAAATCAGGATATCGGTGTCCGCGGTCAGCCATTTGCCGACGATCACCTTCTGCTGGTTGCCGCCGGACAGATTCCTGACTCGCTGTTTCAGGCTGGGCGTCTTGATGGCCAGAGATTGCACATATTGCTCAGCTGTCTTGCGGGTCTTGGCCGTATTGACCCACCCCATCCCGTTGACAAACCGGCGCATGGAGGCCATCACCGTGTTCGTTTCCACATCGAGGCCCAACGCCAGGCCATAACGCTTGCGGTCCTCTGACAGGTAGGCGATGCCATGCCGAACAGCGTCGCGGGGGTGCGTGATGCGCACCTGCTGACCCTTGATCAAGATTTGCCCCGAATCGTAGTGGTCGGCGCCAAAGATCGCGCGCGCCACTTCAGTGCGTCCTGCGCCCATCAGCCCAGCGAAACCCAGGATCTCGCCCTTCTTGAGCTTAAAATTGATGTTGTGAAACACCCTGCCACGGTTCAACCCCTTCACTTCCAACGCGATCTCCTGGTTAGGGGTTTCCGGCAGTTCCGGTGTGGACTCGTAGATCGTCCTGCCCACCATCATGCTGATGATCTGATCTATGGTGGCCTCTCGGGTAAGGACCGTGTCAATGGTGCGGCTGTCGCGCATCACCGTGATGCGGTCGGAGATCTGCTTCAGCTCCTCCAGCCGGTGCGAGATGTGAACGATACCAACGCCCTTGGCGCGCAGATCGCGCACGATGCGGAAGAGCTCGTCAATCTCCGACTCGGTCAAGGCCGCGGTCGGCTCGTCCATGATCAGCACTTCGGAGTTGAATGACAGCGCCTTGGCAATCTCAACCATCTGCTGCTTGGCGACGGTCAGGTTGGAGACCTTAATGCGCGGGTCTAACTTCAGGTGCATCATCTCGAAAAGCTGCTCGGTCTGCCGGTTGATTGCCGTCTCATCCAGCAGGAACGGCGCGCCCCGCTTCGGCTCCCGGCCGATGAAGATGTTCTGCGCGACGGTGAGGTGCGGCATCAGGTTCAACTCCTGATGGATGATGCTGATGCCCAAGTGCTGTGCGGCGCGCGGGTTGGGGATCTCCACCTCCTGCCCCTTGTAAAAAATGCGTCCGGCATCTTTGTGATAGACGCCAGAGAGCACCTTCATCAGCGTGGACTTTCCTGCACCGTTTTCACCCACCAGGGCGTGCACCTCGCCCGCGCGCAACTCAAACCGCGCATCGCTGAGCGCATGAACACCAGGGAAGCTTTTCTCGATCCCTTCCATCCGGACTAAAACTTCGCCCATGAACCCTCCCATTTCCCCAATCAAGGCAAATCCCGCCGCCGCGCCTCAACGGGCTCAACCTGTACGACCTGCTCCGCAGCCAACCCTGCCAGCGGTAGATTAAACGAAGACACCCCGTCAGCGGACGGACGGCCACAAGAGCGCCGCAGAATCAATCGCACCGGCAGCACCACGGCACGGGGACGCGGCGGCGCGGCGGCCATAAGCCGGCCCAGCAGCAGTTGCGCCGCGTTCGCGCCCATATCATAGGCCGGCTGCGCAGCGACGGTTAGAAACGGGAAGAAGCTGGCGATGTAGGGATAATCGTCGAAGCAGACCAGCGCGATGTCACTGGGGACATGCGTCCCGCGCGCGCCGATCGTGTCCATTACCCCCAGGGCGATGGCATTGTTGGCGGCAAAGATCGCGGTGGGCCGCAACCCCTCATCCAAGAGCTGGCCGGTCAGTTCGGCGCCGGCCGCCCAACTGAAGCCCCCGCGGCGGATCAGCCGCGGGTCGGGCTCGATGCCGGCCTCGGCCAGCGCCAGGCGATACCCTGCGATGCGGTCTTCAGCTGTCGCAGCGCCCTCCGGTCCGGAGAGCATCGCGATCCGGGTGTGGCCGAGGCCGATCAGATGCCGGGTCAGCGCATACGCGCCGGAGACGGAGTCACCGTACACAGTGTCCACGTCCCAACCGGTGATGCGTCGGTCAATGACCACGGTGGCAATGTGATGGTTGCGCAGGGTGCGCAGATTGTCCGCGTCCATGTCGCAGGGCGCGATGATCACGCCATCAACCCGCTGGCTGACCATGATGTCCAGGTAACGCGCTTGCTTGGAGAGGTCTTCATCGGTGTTGCAAAGGAGGACTGAGTAGCCATGGTTGTGCGCCACATCTTCCACCCCGCGGGCGACGGTGGTCCAAAAGGCGTTGGTGATATCCGGGACGACGAAGGCAAGCGTCTGCGTGCGCTTTGAACGCAGGCTGCGCGCCACCACGCTGGGCACATAGCCTAATTCGGCAATGGCCCGCTCGACCCGTTCGCGGGTTACAGCGTTCACGTTGGGCGCAGCATTGAGCACCCGAGACACGGTCACGGGCGCCACACCAGCAAGCTTCGCCACATCGGTGATGGTGGTCACAACTCTACCTTGAGCGAATGACGGCTGAGGAGGTTCGCAGGATCGTCACCTATGATATGGATTTCATGGAAACGATTCCCTGAGTCAGAATTATACAAGAAAGCGTTTTCGCATGTCAAATTGCCGCGCAGAGGTAGAAACCAGGTTTCTGCGAGAAACCTGGTTTCTATGCGTTTTCACCCCGCCACCAGCAGGTACGGCTCCTCGATCACGCTCTTGATGTATTGCAAGAACCGCGCGGCGGGCGCGCCGTCCACCAGGCGATGGTCGAAGGCCAGGCTCAAGGTGAGCATCTGGCGCAGGGCCGGCGCGGACGGGCTGGAGGGGTGGTAGACCCACTTGGGCTGGATGCGGCCCACGCCCAGGATCGCAGCCTCGGGCAGATTGATCACCGGCGTGAACGCGTCCACGTCGTACATGCCCAGGTTGGTGATGGTGAAGGTGCCGCCGGTCAGGTCGTCGGGCAGCGAGCGGCCGATGCGCGCCCGCTCCACCAGCGTGCGGAACTCGGCGCCGAACTCGCGCAGGCTCCTGGCGTCCGCGTCCCGGATCACCGGCACCAGCAGGCCGCGCTCGGTGTCCACGGCCATGCCCAAGTTGACGTGCGCCAGCAGCTCCACGGCATCAGGCACAAGACGGGCATTCATGTACGGGAACTTCCGCAACGCCTGGGCCACGATCTTCGCCAGCAGGTCGTTGTAGCCGGGCGCGAAGCCCCATTCCTCGGCCACTCTGGCCTTGAGCCGTTCGCGCATGGCAACGAACTCGGTCGCATCCGCCTCGGTGACCAGGGTGACGCGCGCCGTGGTGTGGACGCTGATCCCCATCCGATCGGCGATGATGGCGCGGACGCCTTTCAGCGGGATGCGTTCGGTGATGTCGGTTGGAGGTTGGAGGTTGGAGGTTGGAGGTTGGATGCTAGTTACGAGCGGTCTCTCCGCGTCTCCGCGTCTTCGTGTCTCCGTGTCCGCTTGTCTCCCCTTCGCCACCGCCAACTCCACATCCTCTTTGGTGATCTGGCCGCGCGGGCCGGTGCCGGACAGCGTTTGCCAATCCAGGCCCGCTTCCTCGGCCACGCGCCGCGCCACCGGCGTGATGCTGCCCGCGGCCGGCCGCGCTGTTTCAGCCAGGACTGCCCCCTGCCCCC
>DAOUAT010000565.1:0-6466 GCA_034433275.1 Anaerolineae bacterium | reverse complement strand
CGGTGTGCATCAACGCGATCATCTGCAGCCTGCTGATGAACAACGGGCCGGAGACGGTGCGGCTGGTGATGATGGACCCGAAGATGGTGGAGCTGCCGGGCTACAACGGCATCCCGCACCTGCTGGGTCCCGTGCTCACCGACCCGGCCCACGCCACCGGCGCGCTGGCCTGGCTGATGCTGCAAATGGACGACCGCTACCGGGCCTTCGCCGCGGCCGGTGCGCGCAACATCGTCGAATACAACCGCAAGCTGGGCCGCGGCCATAAAACAGAAACGCTGCCCTACATCGTGTTGATCATTGACGAATTGGCCGACCTGATGATGACCGCGGCCGACGACATCGAGCGGCAGATCTGCCGGCTGGCGCAGATGGCGCGCGCCACCGGCATCCACCTGGTGCTGGCCACCCAGCGCCCTAGCGTGGACGTGATCACGGGGCTGATCAAGGCCAATTTCCCATCGCGCATCGCCTTCGCGGTGACCACCCAGATTGACAGCCGCGTGATCCTGGATGTGCCGGGCGCGGAGAAGCTGCTGGGCCGGGGGGACATGCTGTTCATGGCGCCCGACTCGGCCAAGCTGGCGCGCATCCAGGGCTGCTTCGTGTCCGACCAGGAGATTGACCGGCTGGTGGCGTTCTGGAAGACCGGCGCCGGCGAAGAAGCAGCGGGCGCTCCGATCTTTGCGCCGTGGGAAGGCTTGGTTGACCAGGCCGAGAACGGCCGCGACGAGCTGCTGGAGCAGGCGCTGCAACTGCTCCAAACCAAGAGCAGCATCTCCACCTCGCTGCTGCAGCGCCAACTGCGCATCGGCTTCCCTCGCGCGGCGCGGCTGATGGAGCAGCTTGAGGAGATGGGGGTCGTCGGCCCCGACGAGGGGGGCGGTCGGAGCCGGGCCGTGCTGCTGCAAGCGGCCGCGGAGGGCAGCGGCGCTGAGGGCTGAAGCCGCTCGGTTTCGCGAAGCACGCACCGCGCAGAAGGTGGCGGCGGTTGAAACCGGTCGGAGAAATGAGTCTGTTATGTCTTTGACACAAACCCGCGCTGCCGATATAATACACTCGTTCGGGCGAATAGCTCAGCCGGTTAGAGCGCCTCGCTTACACCGAGGAGGTCAGGGGTTCGAGTCCCTTTTCGCCCATTTTTCAGGTGTCAGGAGTCAGGGGACAGGGTTCAGGAAGCGAAGATAGTGCAGATCTGGGCCAGGTTTTTCGCGAGAAGACCTGGTTTTCTTTTTCCTGCTGCTGACAGGCTGACCCCAGGAGCAGAAACGTGACAGAACGAAGTTCACACGCTGAAGACCGCCGCAGGCGTTTGCCCAGCGTGGATCGGCTGCTGGCACACCCGCAGTTGGCCGAGGCGTCCGCGATACATGGCCGCAGCCTGGCCCTGGAGGCGGCACGCGCGACCCTGGAAGCGGCGCGCGCCGAGATCCAGATCGGCCACCCGCCGGCCGGGCTGGAAGCGTTGGCCGAGGACGCCGTGCATCGTCTGGCGGCATCCGCCCGCGGCACGCTGCGCCCCGTCATCAACGCCACGGGCGTCATCATCCACACCAACCTGGGCCGTGCGCCCCTGAGCGCGGCCGCGCGCCGGGCCATGGATGCGGTCGCGGCTGGCTACAGCAACCTGGAATACGACCTGGACGCGGGCGAGCGCGGCTCGCGTTACGTCCACGCGGAGGCGCTGCTGTGCAAGCTGACGGGCGCAGAGGCCGCGCTGGTGGTGAACAACAACGCGGGCGCGGTGTTCCTGGCCCTGGCCGCGCTGGCGCGCGGCCGCGAGGTGATCATCTCGCGCGGCCAGCTGGTGGAGATCGGCGGCGGCTTCCGCATCCCCGATGTGCTGCGCCAGGGCGGCGCGCGGCTGGTGGAGGTGGGCACGACCAACCGCACCCACCTGCGTGACTTCGAAGCCGCGCTGGCCGAGGAGACCGCGCTGCTGCTGCGCGTCCACGCCTCCAACTTCAAACAGATCGGCTTCACCGCGGAGGTCCCCCTGGCCGACATGGTGGCCCTGGCCCACGCCGCCGGCCGGCCCGTGCTGGATGACCTGGGCAGCGGCACTCTGCTGGACACCGGCCGCTACGGCCTGACCCCTGAGCCGACGGTGCAGCAGAGCGTGGCCGCGGGCGCCGACCTGGTGACCTTCTCCGGCGACAAGCTGCTGGGCGGCCCGCAGGCCGGGCTGATCGTCGGCGGCCGCGATCTGGTGGCGCAGCTTCGCCAACACCCGCTGACTCGCGCGCTGCGCGTGGACAAGAGCACCCTGGCCGCGCTGCAAGCCACCCTGCTCCATTACCTGCGCGGGGAGGCCGAGGCTGAGATCCCCGTCTGGCGCATGATTGCGATGCCGTTGGAGGCGTTGGCCGTGCGGGCCGAAGCCCTGGCCGCGGCTTTGCGCGGCCAGGGCGTGCCCGCTGCGGTCGTGCCGGCCGAGTCCACCGTGGGCGGCGGCTCGCTGCCCGGTGAGACGCTGCCCACCCGCGCGGTGGCGCTGGCCGTGCATTCGCCCGACGCGTTCGCGGCCGCGCTGCGCCGGGGCGATCCGCCGGTGGTGGGGCGGATCCAGGATGGACAACTGCTGCTCGACCTGCGCACGGTGACGCCGGAGGAGGACGCGGCGCTGGTGGATGGGGTGGTCGCGGTTTTGAGAAGGGCTGAGCAGTGATATAGTGAGTCAGATAAAGATTTGGCGAGATCCGGAATCGAGGCTTCAGCCGGTCTCTCTCGACCATGAGACCAACCGGCTAAAGCCTCGACTCCAGAACATTATCTGAACATCGTATGGAATTAGGTGCATTCAAGGTTAGTTCGTGGCGTAGGGGCGGGTTTTGTCCGGTTAACGCGGGCGCGCCTTGCACGGCGGCAGCGTGATGGCGATAGGTTCCCCGTTGATGCGGAAAAACCCGCCCCTACCCCTGGTGCGGATGCCGCGGACAGGCGCGAATCTTATCCGCGTCCCATTTTCGGGTTAGCTGCTGAAATGGCGGTGCTTTCCATGTCTGACACGTATACCTTCACAGGTCGCGTGATTAAGCCCGGCCGCGGCGAGGGGCCGGCGCTGGTCTCCTCCGCGCCCATCGGCTTCCTGGGCGGCGTGGACCCCGAGAGCGGCGTCGTGCTGGAGCCGGGGCATCCGCTGCAGGGGCAGTCGGTGGCGGGCCGGGTGCTGGTGTTCCCTACCGGCAAAGGCAGCACGGTCGGCTCCTACACCATCCTGCGCCTGGGGCGCGGTGGCCACGGCCCCGCGGCCATGATCAACGCGGAGAGCGAGGCCATCGTCGCGGTGGGCGCGATCATCGCGGATATCCCCATGGTTGACCGGGTTGACATCAGCCAGATTCGTGATGGCGATTGGGTGGTGGTCGAGGATGGCGTCGTGACCGTGACGCGCGCACGATAAAGGTAACTGGAGTCTGACTGACCAAGCCAGAAAGTCACCCTGAGCGAGTTTGTCCCGTGAATTCCATTGCCGCGCCAAATCAGCGCAGGGTCTAAACGATACACGGCCGAGATGCTTCACTGGTGTTCTGCCGCCGTGCATTTTGGGTAGCAGACCCGTTCAGCATGACAGACTCACATGGCACGCGTGAACTCACATCATGTCTGACGAACTGGTTTTTCTCAAACTCGGCGGCTCGCTGCTGACTGACAAGACGCGGCCGCAGGCGCTGCGCGCTGATGTGCTGGCGCGGCTGGCGGCCGAGATCACAGCCGCGCTGGCCGCGGCGCCCGGCCTGCGCCTGGTGATCGGCCACGGCAGCGGGTCGTTCGGCCACATGGCCGCCAGCAAGCACGGCACGCGCCACGGGGTCAGCACGCCGGAGGGGTGGCGCGGCTACGCAGAGACGGCCCTGGCCGCGGCCGCGCTGAACGGCCTGGTGGTGGAGGCGCTGTGGCAGGCGGGGGTCCCGGCGCTGCGCGTCCAGCCCTCCGCGTCCGCTCGGTGTCGTAATGGGGAACTGGTGGCCCTCGACCTGCGTCCTTTGATCGCCGCGCTGGACAATGGGCTGGCGCCGGTGATCCACGGTGATGTCGCGCTGGACGAGGCGCGCGGAGGGACCATCATCTCCACCGAGGAGATCTTCCGCTACCTGGCCCCGCGCCTAATGCCGCAGCGCGTCGTGCTGGTGGGCGAGGTGGCCGGCGTGCTGACCGCCGACCCGGCCAGTGGGGCGCCGGGCGAGCTCATCCCGCACATCACCCCCGGCACGCTGGCTCAGGTGGCGCAGGCGTTGGGCGGCTCGCGCGGGGTGGACGTGACCGGCGGGATGGTCGCCAAGGTGGCTGAGATGTTGGCGCTGGTGACGCACACGCCGGGGCTGCACGCGGTGCAGATCATCTCGGGGCTGACGCCGGGGCTGGTGCGCCAGGTTTTGGTAGATCCTGAGTTGGCCGCCGGCACGCGGCTAAGCCGCGACTGACGCATGCACCCCCGACCACAGTGCGGACTGACTAGCAGGCCAACTGGAATCGAGGCTTCAGCCGGTCTCTCGCATTCCACACGAGACCGGCTGAAGCCTCGATTCCAACGCTGGTAGTGGCTGTGTATTGGAATTGCCGCTGCTGACCGGAAATGTTTTGCGAGATACACTATAGGCAAGTATAATGAATATCTGCCTCACCGCCACATCAATTCAACGCGGCAGGCAGTACAATGAGGAGTTAGATGTTACTGACAATTGTGTCGTTCGTATTGGTGATGGGTGTCGTGGTGTTCGTACACGAGTTGGGACATCTTCTGGCAGCCAAACGCAACAAAATAGTCGTCGAGGAATTCGGGTTCGGCTATCCCCCGCGGCTGATCAAGCTGTTCGAGCGGGATGGCACCGTGTACAGCATCAACGCGATCCCGTTCGGTGGCTTCGCGCGGATGCGCGGGGAAGACGATCCGACCGAGTCGGGCAGCTTCGCCGCCGCCGCGCGGGGCGCGCGGGTGGTGACGCTGGCAGCCGGCGCGGGGATGAACTTCATCCTGGCTATGGTGCTTTTTGCCGTGCTGGCATTAATGCAGGGCGTGCCCGACACCAGCCGGCCCGGCGTGCTGGTGGTGACGCTGGCCGAAGGCTCCCCGGCCAGCGCGGCCGGCCTGCTGCCCAATGACCGGATCGTGGCCGCCGACGGCCAGCCGATCTTGACCCAGGACGACCTGCGGGAGTACACGACCGCGCAGGCTGGCCAGCCGGTCGTCTACGAGGTGTTCCGGTCGGACGCCGCGGGCGTGGAGCAGCGCCTCAGCTTCACCATCGTGCCGCGGGCCAATCCACCGGCCAACCAGGGCGCCTTGGGCATTCAGATCGGCACGGCCATCCGGCCGGCGAAGGTTTGGGAGGCCGCGTGGGTCGGCGTCAGTGGGGTGGGCAATATCATCTATCTGACCTTCGCCATTCCGGCCAACCTGCTTCGCGAGGGCCGGCCCATCGGGGATGCTGGGTTCATGGGGCCGGTGGGCATTGCGGCCACCACAGGCGAGGTCGTGCGCTCAGCGTTGAGTATCGAATCGGTGCAGCCGGTGATCTGGTTCATCGCGGTGCTCAGCACGGCCCTGGGGCTCACCAATCTGCTGCCCCTGCCTGCGTTGGACGGCGGCCGGCTGCTGTTTGTGTTGGTGGAAATCATCCGTGGTCGGCGGGTCGAACCGGCACGCGAAGGCATGGTACACCTGATCGGTTTCGGGCTGCTGTTGTTGTTGGTGGGTGTACTCACCGTGCGGGAGATCTCCGCGCTGGTGAGCGGCACTTTCCCATCGCTGGGGATTCGATAAACGCCGCACGCCGGAAGAGAAGGCGGGAAGAAACCAGATGTACTGTAAACGTTGTGGGGCCCCCTTGCACGAAGGGGTGGTGATCTGTCCTGAGTGCGGCGCGCGGCAGAGCCAGCGCTTGCGGGCCGTCCGCTGCGCCAGCTGCCACCGCCGCGTCCCGCTGGGACTCACGGTTTGCCCGCACTGTGCGCGCACCGTCCGGCCTGCAGGCCCGCGCTGGGTGTTGTGGCTGGGAGTCGCTGCCGTGCTGGCGGTGGCAGCACTGTGGGGGCTGGGCAAGCTGCCGATTGAACGCGTTGCACAAGAGGTTGCGGCCGCGCGCGAACGGCTTGTCGGCCTGGTGCAGGTTTTGGGCCCGGCCGAAACCCCCACGGCGCCCCCGGTGAGCACGCCGCAGCTGGCGGCACAGGTCACGTCTGAGCCGACGCCGACCATCCCGGCGCCGACCGCGACAGAGCCACCGACCGCGACCCCGATACCGGCCGAAGAGGAAGTCGAGCCCACCGCGTTGCCAGACACCAGCCCTACAGTGGAAGTATCACCCACGATGGCACTCACGGAGACGCCGACCGCGGCGCCGACGCCCCCTGCAACGCAGACCCCGCCACCCACCGCAACACCCACCCGCAGCGCTACAGGACGCACGACCTACCAGGTCAAATCCGGCGACACGCTGTCCAGCCTCGCGACGCAGTTCGGCAT
>DAOUAT010000564.1:0-13782 GCA_034433275.1 Anaerolineae bacterium | reverse complement strand
AACGCGGGAAGGCGCGATGGCCCGAGCCCACCCGATCGGTGTGACTGTGAAACTCCGTCACCGTAAACCCGGGACACAACGCCTGCACGCGCAAGCCGTGCGGCCGCACCTCAACCGCCAGCGCCTGCGAAAAGGCCACCAGGTAGGCCTTGGTGGCGCAATAGTTGACGTTATTCGGCAGCGCCATGAACGCGGCCAACGACGCCACGTTGATGATCCCGCCCGATCGCCGCGCGATCATGCCCGGGAGCGCCGCGCGCGCCAGGCGCATCGGCGCCAGTGCGTGGACGGCCAGCATCTCGGCCTGTCCGGCAGGGTCGGCGTGCGCAAACGCGCCGCCGATGCCGAAGCCGGCGTTGTTCACCAACACGTCCAGGCGCGGCAGCCCAGCGATGTGCGCCGCCACCCGGTTCAGGCCGGCCGGATCGGCCAGGTCGGCGGCCAACGGCTCGGCCGCGCTGGCGTGCCGCTCGGCCAGCTCCGCCGACAGCGTGGCCAGCCGGTCGTGCCGCCGCGCCACCAGGACCAGATCATGGCCGCGGGCTGCCAGTTGCCGGGCAAACTCCGCGCCAATCCCGCTCGACGCGCCGGTCACCAGCGCAATATGACGCCCACCTTCCAACCTCAAACCTCCAAACCCTACTTCGGCGCATAGGGCGCGGGCCACATCGGCGACTTGTGGCAATGGACGAGCTGCCAGCCGGCCGGTCGCCGGTAAAAGACGCGCGTCTCGTTGTGCTGGGTGTGCCGCACCCCTTCGTCGCTGATATAGCGCATCAGCAGCGTGTACGTGACGATCGCCACATCCCCGTAGACCTGGACCTTGGGCTGCAGCACCTCATGCTCGACCTCGTAGCGCTGCCCGCGCTGCCGCCGCGTCTCAGCCGAACGGTGGTTGGCCGCGGTCTCCCGCAGATGGAAATCCAACCCGTCAATCCGCTGCGTGCTGATGTACCATTCGAAGAAAGTCACGTCCTCGCCCGTAGTCGCCGCATAGGTCGCCAGATCTCCCGCCCAAATGCTCTTCAAGTGCGCGTCCAACACCCCCAGCAATTCCCGTGCGCCAGCGCCCTCTGCCATAACGTTCCCCTCCCCTTTCCGCAGTGCTCTTGATCTCTCGATCTTGCCCAAACAGGTTTGCCACCCCGTTCCGAAGGCCGCCGACCGCAGACCGGCTGAAAACAGGGCAAAAGCTGCCGTCCACCAACTGTCAATGCCATTCGGTCGCAGACCGGCCGCAAGCCTGCCAGTCCCCCCAGTTCCCTCAATTCCCCGATCTCCCCCGTCCCCCCTACACGCCGTGCACCCGCGGCTTATCCGGCACGATCTGTTCAGCCAGCGCGTTGGCCTCGGCTGCCAGGATGATCCCGGTGGCATAGTTGCGCCGGATTTCCGGCACGTCGTCCCACTTACCGCCTTCTTTGAGCAAGCGCAGCACGTTGCCGATGCCCCAGTTGTACGCGACCAGCATCCAGTACGGCTCCGCGCGGCCGACCTTTGCCAACTGCTCCTTGATCCACGCCAGGTAGGCGCCGGCCACGGTGATATTGCTTTCCGGGTCGAAAGGGTCGTACACGCCGACCTTGGCCGACCACTCGTTCCAGGTGGCCGGCACGATCTGCACAAGCCCCATGTCGCTGGCCGCGCCCACGGCCAGGGGATCGAACCGGCTCTCGCGGAAGCATTGTTCCACCATCAGCCGCCAGTCCAGGCCATATTGCTGAGCCACCTGTTGAAAAATATCCTCGTAAGCCATGGGTTTCGCCTCCGGAGACCTGCGGGATGCGCCGCGCAACAGGGCCATTCTAACACGTCCGAGCTGCAATGCCAACGTTAACATGTCGGAAATTCTCAGAGTGGCGCATTGCCATCACTTGTGAAGCGTACAGGAATATGCTAAACTATCATCATGAACTCCAGCACTCCCACTCACCGACCGGCCGGCGCCGGGCTTGTGGATCCGGCCAAGGAAGCGATGCTCCTGGCCGCGCTGTACCTGGCCCAAGAGCAGGCCGGCTACCTGACGCCCGGCGCCATCGAGCGCGTTGCTCGACGACTGGGCTTGAGCCCCGGTCAGGTGTATAGCACAGCCAGCTTCTACACCCTGTTCCGCACCGAACCGGTTGGACGTTATGTCATCCAAGTGTGCAAGGGCCTCTCGTGTTACCTGAGCGACGGCGCCGAAAAAACAGTAGATTACATCGCCGACAAGCTCGGCATCGGCCCGGGCCAGACAACACCCGATGGGCGGATCAGCCTGGAAATGGTGGAGTGCCTGGCCTCGTGTGGCACCGCGCCCGCCATGCGGGTCAATGACCAGCTCTACGAAAACCTGACGCCGATGGCCATTGATCTCGTCCTGGAGCGGCTGGTGGGAGGGCCCGAAAATGCCTGAGTGGGAGCCGGTGCTGCTGGCCAACGTCCAGCGGCCGAACTCGGAACGGATCGGCGTCTATCTGGCGCACGGCGGCTACCAGGCGCTACGCAAGGCCCTGGCCATGGCGCCGGAGGCGATCATCGCCGAGGTGAAGGCGTCTGGGCTGCGCGGACGGGGCGGAGCCGGCTTCCCCACCGGCGTCAAATGGGGCTTCATTGACAAAAACGCGCCAGTGAAATACCTGGCCGTCAACACCGACGAAGGGGAACCCGGCACGTTCAAGGATCGCTTGATCGTAGAACGGGACCCCCACGCGATCCTCGAGGGCGTCATCATCGCGGCCTATGCCGTGGGCGCGCAGCGGGCCTTCGTCTACATCCGGGGCGAGTTCTTCCTGGGCGTCAAGCGGTGGATCAAGGCCATCGCCGACGCCTACCAGTACGGCTTTTTGGGCCAGGACATCCTGGGCAGCGGCTTCCACCTGGACGTATCGGTACACCGCGGGGCGGGCGCCTACATCTGCGGCGAAGAGACCGCGATGCTGGAGTCGTTAGAAGGGAAGCGGGGCGAGCCGCGGTTGAAGCCGCCGTATCCAGCACAGGTGGGCTTCTGGGGCAAGCCCACGGTGGTGCAGAACGTCGAGACCCTGGCCAACATCCCCCACATCATCCAGCGCGGCGCGGCGTGGTACGCCGGGATCGGCACCGAGCAGAGCAAGGGGCCCAAGATCTTCTGCATCAGCGGCCACGTGAACCGGCCGGGCAACTATGAGTTGCCCCTGGGCACACCTCTGCGCGAGATCATCGAGCGCCATGCCGGCGGCGTGCGCTACGGCCGCCGCGTCAAGGCCATCATCCCCGGCGGCGCTTCCACCCCCATGCTCACCGCGGACAAGCTGGATGTCCCCATGGCCTTCGAGACGCTGACCGCGGCCGGCTCGGCCCTGGGCACGGGCGCGATCATGGTGATGGACGAAACCACCGACATGGTGGAAGTGACGCGCCGGATCACCAGCTTTTTCGTACACGAATCCTGTGGGGGGTGTGTGCCGTGTCGCGTGGGCGGCAAACGCATGGTGGAACGGCTGGATCGCCTGGCCGCCAGCACGGGCACGCCGACAGACCTGGCCGAGTTGGAACAGCTGGCCCACGGGATCAGCGGCATCACCTTTTGCCCCATGGGCGCCGGCATGTGCGAGCCGGTGACATCGGGCCTGAACCTGTTCCGTAACGAATTCGAGCACAAGGTCGCCCGGCGGTAGGGGCGGGTCTTGCGTCGCCCTGGTGGGGCGACCGCGAGGGTGCGCCCCTACCTGCCAACGACAGACAACGCCAGCACGCGCAGGGAGTCCAAACATGACTGAAAGAATCAAAGTCGGCGGCGTGATTCAAAACGACCAGATTGCCAGCATCAGCGTATTGGCCGTGCAGGATCGGCCCGGCATCGCGGCCGCGGTGCTAGAAGCACTGGGCCAGCGCGGGCTCAATGTGCAGTTCGTGGTGCAGGTCATTGACCATCAGGATCACGACCAGATGGTCCTGTGTATTGACCGGACCGACCTGCCGAACTGTCTGGCGGCCATCGAAGCGCTGCGGCCTGAGCTACAACCGGCGGCCGTGGTCTCGCGGCCAGAGGTGGCCTCCATCGCGATCTTCGGGCCCGATTTTCGGGAGCGCCCCGGCATCGCCGGCCGGATGTTCCGCGCCCTGGCCGCGCGCCACATCAACATCCTGGCCATCAGCACCTCGATCTCCACCGTCAACTGCATTGTGGACCTGGCGCGGCTCAAGGACGCCTACGCCGCAGTCTGTACGCACTTTGACGTCCCATAAGCGGGCAGGCCCTGCGCCTGCCCGCGCAACCTGACGCCCGCTTGCTTGCGCCTGCCCATCGAGTCGCACCCCGCCCTACGCGCACATCGTTTGTAGCAGGCTCCCTTCTCGCCGCGGCTGCACATCAGCGCTCGCTCACACGTCGACCCTAAACCAGGACCTTTCACCAGCATGATCAACCTGACAAGGATTCACCGATGCAAAGACAATCTCTAACCGGCGCCTGGCATTTCCGCCGGGCCGGAAGCACGGAATGGCTGCCAGCCACGGTTCCCGGCGGCGTCCACACCGACCTGCTGGCCCTGGGCCGCATCCCCGACCCGTTCGCGGGCGACAACGAGAAGCATGTCGCCTGGGTGGCCGAAGCCGACTGGGAGTACCGGCGCAGCTTCACCCTCGCGCCGGAGCTGCTGGCCGAGGAACGCGTCAGCCTCGTCTGCGACGGTCTGGACACCCTGGCGACCGTCGAGCTCAACGGCCAGGTCGTCGGCCGGGCAGACAATATGTTCCGGCAGCACCGCTGGGACGTCAAGCCGCTCCTCAAGCCCGGCGAGAACGAGCTGCGCATCGCGTTCGCCTCGCCGGTGCAGTATGCCGCGGCGCAGGAAGCTGCTCGGCCGCTGGCCGGCGTCTCGCAGGCAATCGCCGGCGGGCCGCACCTGCGCAAGGCGCCGTGCCAGTTCGGCTGGGACTGGGGCCCGCAGCTCCCGCCCATCGGCATCTGGAAGGAGATCCGGCTGGAGGCGTTCAGCCTCGCCCGGCTGGCGGATGTGCATTTGCGGCAGCACCATGCCGAAGGTGAGGTTGAGGTCGAGGTTGAGGCTGAGGTTGAGGTCTTTAGCGCATCGAGCGATGCGTTAGTACTGGTCGTGACCGTCACCGCGCCGGATGGCCGCGCCATGGCCGCGCAGACACCCGTGGCCGATGGCCGCGCGCGGGCCACGCTCCCCATCGAAAATCCGCAGCTCTGGTGGCCCAACGGCTACGGCGCGCAGCCGTTGTACGAGGTTAAGGTTGAGGTTAAGGCTAAGGTTAAGGCTGAGGTTGAGATCAAGGACTCAGACTTAGCCTCAGCCTCAGCCTTAGCCTCAACCTCGTATCAACTGGGTTTGCGCACCATTGAATTGCGCCAGGAGCCTGACCAATGGGGCCGCTCATTCGTCTTCGTGATCAACGGCGTCCCCATCTTCGCCAAGGGCTCCAACTGGATCCCGGCCGACGCCTTCCCCACCCGCATCAGCGACGCACAACTGGATGAGCTGATCCGCGCAGCGGTCGAGACGCACCAGAACATGCTGCGCGTTTGGGGCGGCGGCTTCTACGAGGAGGAGCGCTTCTACGATCTGTGCGACCGCTACGGCATCTTGATCTGGCAAGACTTCATTTTCTCGTGCAGCATCTATCCGCTGGATGACCCGGCGTTCGTGGAAAACATACGCCACGAGGTCATGGAAAACATCCGCCGGCTGCGCCACCGCGCCAGCCTGGCCCTGTGGTGCGGCAACAACGAGATGGAGCAGGGCTGGTGTGAGTGGGGCTGGAACCGGCCGGAGCTGCAGGAGCTAAAAGCCGCGTACGACCGCTTCTTCCATCACACGTTGCCCGCGTGGTGCGCGGCCGAGGATCCCGACCGCGCATACTGGCCCAGCTCGCCTTCGTCCGACACACCGTTCGTGGACCCCAACGGCCAGCACCAGGGGGACGCGCACTACTGGGACGTATGGCACGGCCGCAAGCCGTTCACGGTCTATCGCAAACAGCACCCCCGCTTCATGAGCGAGTTCGGCTTCCAGGCGCTCCCGCCGCTGGCCACCATCCGGGCCTTCGCGAACGAGGCCGACTGGAACATGACCTCCTACATCATGGAGCAGCACCAGAAGAACGCCAGCGGCAACAGCCTGATGGTCGGCCAGATGCTGGACACCTTCCGGCTGCCCAAGGACTTCCCCTCGCTGGTCTACCTGAGCATGGCACTGCAGGCCGAGGGCATCCGTTATGGCGTGGAGCACTGGCGGCGGCGCCCCGACCGCGTCGCGGGAGTCCTCTATTGGCAGCTCAACGACTGCTGGCCGGTGGCCTCGTGGTCCAGCGTGGATTACTTCGGCCGCTGGAAGGCGCTGCACTACGCGGCGCGACGCTTCTACGCGCCGGTCATGCTCTCCATCGAGGACAACCCGCCCCGCCAGGGCCTCTACGTCACCAACGACCGGCTGGCGCTGTGGACCGGCCGTATCCGCTGGTCGCTGGAGACGCTGGCCGGCGAGGCGTTGACCGCGGGCGAGGAACCGGTGGCCGTCGCGCCCCAAGCCGCGACCCACGTGCGCACCCTCGACTTCGGCGACCGCGTGACCGACGCCAACTGCCGCGAACTGGTCTTCGTGGCCGAGCTATGGCAGGGTGAGACGCGCCAGGCGCTGCAAGTCGCCACCTTCGCGCCCACCAAACACCTGACGCTGGCCGACCCGCAGATCGCCGCGGCCGTTGCGAAGGACGCCGGCCTGTTGACCATCGCCCTGACCGCCCGTTCGTTGGCGCGTCATGTCGAGGTAGCGCTGGAAGGCGCAGATGCCGTCTTCAGCGACAACTACTTCGACCTGCCCGCGGGCCGGACCGTCGCGGTCACCTGCCCGCTGCTGGCCGGCTGGACACTGGAGCAGGCGCGCGCCGCGCTGCGGGTGCGGTCGGTGTATGCGTCATATGATTGGATGCCATCTGCGTGACCGATCATCTGTTCATCCAGGGCGCACGGGACGCGCAGGCCCTGGCCCGCGACAGCTACGGCTTCACCGTCTTCCGCGGGGTCGAGGCACGCACGACCCTGGGCGATGTCCTCGTGTATGGGGTGGACGAGGACTTCCCGGAGGGGATGGATGGCGCCGAGTTGCTGCGCTACGTCAACGCCTGCGGTGGCGCGACCGTGCTGGCGCACCCGTTCCGTCACGGCGGCGGCTGGGCGCTGTGGTATTGGCTGGAAAAGCACGGCCTGCCTCTGGATGCCAACCTGGCCGCCCGGCCCGAATTCGAGCAGCTCCACGCGGTCGAAACCTTCAACGGCCAGGTGAACCCCGCGGAGCTGGCGCAGGCCGAGGACCTGGCGCGCATCCTGGGCCGCCGGCCGTCGGCGGGTCGGACGCGCACGCGACGCACATGGTGGGCAGCACCACCACCGAGTTCGCCCGGCCGATGACGTGCGAAGCCGAACTGGCCGCCGAGATCCGCGCCGGCCGCGTCCGCCCGTGCCGGCCCGCGCGTTGAATGTGAATTGCAGAAACGGGTTTCTCCGCATCAACAGGGATCCTGCCGCCATCACGCGGCTGCCGAGTCAGGCGCGCTGGGGTTAACCCGGCAAAACCTGCCCCTACACTGCGACCTACCCTTCAATCCACCCCATTTGCGCTTGACACCTCCTGAGTGGTGATGTAACATGGTTACATCACCACTCAGGAGGCCGCTATGACCACAACCATGCACCGGCTGCAGATCTCCCTGCCGGAGTCGCAGTTGCGTTACCTGGCAAGCCGCGCGCAACGCGACAGCATCAGCATGGCCGAGGCGATCCGCCGGCTGCTGGACGCCGCGGCCGCCGAAGAAAGCCCTGGATCGGTGGCCGAGAGCGCCGCCATCGCCGAAGCACGCCCCGCCTATCGGGTCAGCCCTGCGCCCCCGCCGGACGAAATCGTCCTGCGCTTGCCCGCCGATCTCTACCAGCGCCTGCGCCACGAGGCCTACCGCGCCGGCAAACCCGCGTCCAGCATCGCCCAAGAGTGGCTGGCCGAGCGCCTGGCTGCGACCCCGCCGCCACCGGAGATGGACGAACGGGCGCGGATCACCGAGATCTTGCGCGCATCCGGGATGTTAGCGGAATTGGGGCCGGAGCTGAGCGCCCGTGCCGACCCCACCATCAGCCTGGACGCGGTGACCGCAGCGCTCGACCGCGCAGGGGGAAAACCGTTAAGTCGGATCATCCTGGAGCAACGAGGCCCCAAGGGATGAGCGCTTTCTACCTGGACGCCAGCGCGCTGGTCAAGCGGTATGCACACGAACGCGGGACGGGTTGGATCAAGACTCTGACCAATCCAACACGCGGTAACATCATTTTGTCGTCCCGTCTCTCGTTGGCAGAAGTTGCCGCGGCGCTGGCAGCCAAACATCGTGCGCCCGGCGGCCTCAGCCGGAAGGCACGAGACCAGGCCGTCAACCTCTTCCTGGCCCACTGTAAATCCGACTACAGGCTGGTTGAGGTTGATCGGTTCATCAGCGATCTGGCCGTGCGCTTGACGCAGGACCATCGGCTGCGCGGCTATGACGCGATGCACCTGGCCACCGCCTTGCTCGTCAATCGCATGTTGTTGCAAGAGGGAAGGCCACCTCTGACGTTTGTCGCATCTGACGGCGATCTTCTTGCCGCGGCCCGCGCTGAAGGGTTGGCCACGGAGGATCCGGAGCGCTACCCGTGATGAGCCTGCAAGCGCCCTTCCCTGATCTTGTAATGGATGACACTCTGCCCCGTATTATGATAGTAGAGGGGCAGCACAGGGAGGAGCAATGTTAGGTGACAGAACGTTGGCCGGGTTGAGCGCCAGCCGTGATCAAGTCGAGGCCATAGACTGGGAAGCGATCTATAGAACTGAGATGCCGCGCATCTACAACTTCTTCCGCTTCCGCACCGGTGACAAAGCTACAGCCGAAGAACTGACCGCCGCCACATTCGAAAAGGCCTGGCGGGCGCGTGATCGCTATCGCAGAGACGTGGCGAAATTCTCCACCTGGCTCTTCTCCATTGCCCGCAATGTCGCAATTGACCATCTGCGGCGGCAAAAACGGCAACCAGTCCCCTGGGAAGAACTTAGCGAACAAGCCGATACCCGTGTAGGACCTGAAGCGATAGCCCAACAGGGCGATGCTATACGACGAGTTGCCTCTCTTTTGCACCAGTTACCCGCAAGAGACGCGGAGTTGATCGCGTTGAAATACGGCGCCGAACTCTCGAACCGGGCAATTGCGCAGTTGACCGGTCTATCGGAGTCCAACGTGGGGATCATCTTGCACCGGACGGTGCAGCGTTTGAAACAACAGTGGGAGGTACAGAATGAACGATGAATTTCTGAGCGCATATCGTGAAGCGCCCAGCCGCGAGTTCAGCAGCGACCTGTATGGCCAGTTGGTGCAAATGCCCAGTGGGGGGGCGGGCTTCAAACTGGATGACTGGAGAAAAGCCATTCTAATCGCCGCAATAGCACTCCTGGCGCCACTCATGGTGGCAATGACCGTATCGCCAGATGCTCGTGCGGCCATCCAAATGGTGATCCAGACCATCGGTGGCATGAAATATCATGTAAGTAATGACTATCCGGGCGGGAGCGAGCCGGTGCAGACCATTCCCAGCCAAACAATGACATTGGCTGAGGCCCGAGCGGCCCTATCGTTTGAGTTGCGGTTGCCCGAACAGGCGCCTGAAGGGTATATTTTTGAGGATGTCGTAACTGTCACCCAGTGGCCGGATACGCCGATGACATCTGCAATGTGCATATGGCAGAGCGACACAAATAGAGTGATTCTCACCATCAACAACGCACCATCGCGTCTGGGTTATGATCAACTAATGATTGGGCCGGATAGCATCCGCGAGGTCCAGGTGCGCGGGCTGCCAGGGTCCCTGGTATACGGCGCTTGGAATCTCAATGCGCGAGCCTGGAGCAAAGAGGGGATCATGACTCTGCATTGGCTTGAAGATGGCTTGAGTTATGCCTTGACAGGGATGCAATCCGGGATAACCGAGGAGGACTTGCTGCGGATGGCTGAATCAATCCCGTGAGTGGTGATTTAGCGGTAAGCGTCAATCAAAAAGGCCCTGCTCCGGATGGAACAGGGCCTTTTTCTAGCTTATCCCTTTACTAAACCTGCCAATCTGTCGGCTTAGTACATGCCGCCCATGTCGTGGCCGCCGGCCGGGGCCGCGGGTTTTTCCTTCTCAGGTAGGTCGGTGATCAGCGCTTCGGTGGTCAGGATCATGGCGGCGATGGAAGCCGCGTTCTCCAGGCCGCCGCGGGTGACCTTGGCCGGGTCAATGATGTTCTTGGACACCATGTCGCCGTAGTCCTCGGCCATCACGTCGAAGCCGATGCGCTTGTTGTCGTGCGCCTTCTGCTCGCGCTTCACGTTCTCGACGATCACTGCGCCGTCGTAGCCGGCGTTCTCGGCCAGCATGTACATGGGCTCGGGCAGCGCCTTGCGCAGGATCTTGGCGCCGGTCAGGACGTCGCCTTCCAGGGTTTTCTCGACCGCATCCAGGGCCTCGAGCGCGTTCAGCAGCGCCACGCCGCCACCGGGCACGATGCCCTCTTCCACCGCGGCGCGGGTCGCGCTCAGCGCGTCTTCCACGCGGTGCTTCTTTTCCTTGAGCTCGGTCTCGGTGCCGGCGCCCACGCGGATGATCGCGACGCCGCCAGCCAACCGGGCCAGCCGCTCCTGCAGCTTCTCTTTGTCGTAGTCGCTGGTGCTGGCGTCAATCTCGACCCGGATCTGCTCGATGCGGCCCTTGATCGCCACAGCGTCGCCATGGCCGCCGACGATGGTGGTGTTGTCCTTGTCGGCAATGACCTTGTCGGCCTGGCCCAGGTCGCTGATCAGCGCGCTTTCCAGCTTCTTGCCCAGCTCCTCGGTGATGACGGTGCCGCCGGTCAACACGGCGATGTCCTGCAGCATGGCCTTGCGGCGATCGCCGAAGCCAGGGGCCTTGATGGCCAGACAATTGAACATGCCGCGCAGCTTGTTCAGCACCAGGGTCGCCAGCGCTTCGCTGTCCACGTCCTCGGCGATGATGACGAGCTCGCGCTTGCCGAGCTGCACCAGCTTCTCCAGGATCGGGACGATGTCAGCCGCGGCCGAGATCTTCTTGTCGGTGATCAGGATGTACGGGTTGCCGAGCTGGGCTTCCATCGCCTCGGGGTTGGTGATGAAATAGGGGCTGATGTAGCCGCGGTCGAACTGCATACCCTCGACATACTCGGTCTCGAACGCCAGGCCCTTGGCCTCTTCCACGGTGATGACGCCGTCCTTGCCGACTTTCTCCATCACCTCGGCGATCAGGTCGCCGATTTCTTGGTCCTGGGCCGAAATCGCGGCCACGGCGGCGATCTCTTCCTTGGTGGTGATGGTGATGGCCTGGGACTTAACCGCCTCGGAGAGGGCGGCGACGCCCTTCTCGATGCCGCGCTTCAGCAGCATGGGGTTGGCGCCGGCGGCCACGTTCTTCAGGCCCTCATTGACGATGGCCTGGGCCAACACGGTGGCGGTGGTGGTGCCATCGCCCGCGATGTCGTTAGTCTTGGTCGCGGCTTCCTTCAGGAGCTGGGCGCCCATGTTCTGGAACGGATTTTCCAGCTCGATTTCCTTCGCCACGGTCACGCCATCATGGGTGATGGTGGGCGCGCCCCACTTCTTGTCCAGGGCGACGTTGCGGCCCTTGGGGCCGAGGGTGGTCTTGACGGCTTCCGCCAGGGTGTCCACGCCGATCTTAAGGTTGCGGCGCGCTTCTTCGGAGAAAAGCAACTGCTTGGCTGCCATAGTGAGATACTCCTCTTATCTACTCTGTTATTCGACGATGGCCAGGATGTCTGACTCGCGCAGGATCAGCAATTTCTTGCCTTCCATCTTGATCTCGGTGCCCGAATACTTGGCGTACAGGACACGGTCGCCAACCTTGACTTCCATCTTGATGTGGTCGCCATCTTCATCGGTGCGGCCTGGCCCCGCGGCGAGCACCTTGCCCTGCTGGGGCTTTTCCTTGGCGGTTTCCGGCAGGATGATGCCACCGGCGGTGACTTCTTCCTGCTCGATCGGCTCGACAACCAGACGATCTGCGAGCGGCTTGAGATTCATAGTCCAACAGCCTCCCTATGGTGAAATAGTTTTTGCGCCCAGTGACCCTGGGCAGGTGGTAAACAACCTTGTGCTTGTTAGCACTCTCTGTATTTGAGTGCTAACAATTTGGATTTTACTCAGGATGGGGAAAGACGTCAAATTTCGGGGGGTGTGCTTGTTGGGGAATCTCAACCCGGAAAAATCTTCCCCGGGTTCAAAATCCCCAGCGGATCGAATGCGGCCTTGATGCGGCGCTGCAGGGCGATGGTGGCCGCGTCCTGCGCCAGCGGCAGATAGGCGCGGCGTTTGGCGCCGATGCCGTGCTCACCGCTGAGGGTGCCGCCCAGCGCGACCACGGCCCGATACAATTCGGTCAGCAGCGCGGGCAGGCGGGCGCGCCACGTTTCCAGGGGCGTCTCCGCTTTCTTGAGGAGATGGACGTGCAGGTTTCCATCGGCGGCGTGGCCGAAGCAGGGCGCCAGCACGTCGAACTGCGCGGCCAGCTCCGCCAGGCGCGGCAACAGGTCGGGGATGCGCGCCAGGGGCAGCACCAGGTCCTCGGCGCTCTGCTCGGCCCAGCGGGTGTTGAGCGCCTCCGGCAGCTTTTGGCGCGGCCGCCACATCCGCCGCACACCGGCCGGGTCAGCGCCGACCAGCACATCCAGCGCGCCGGCCGCCATGCACCGCTCAACCACGGCATCGGTCTGCGCGGCCACCTCGTCGGCGCTGGCGCCATCCACCTCGAAGAGCAGCAGCGCGCCGATATCGCGCCGCGGCGGCCGCTCACCGATGAAGTCGTACACGGTCTCGACCGATAACCGATCCATGAACTCCACGGCCGAAGGCAGCAGCCCGCCGCCCGCGATCGCCGCTGGGACCGTGGCAATGGCGGTGGCTGCGTCCGCGAACGGCACGAGCAGGGCGGCGCGGGCTTGCGGCAGCGGCAGCAGCCGCAGGGTGATCTCTGTGAAGATGCCCAGCGTGCCCTCGGAGCCGACCATCAGCCCCAGCAGGTTGTAGCCGGTCACGTCCTTGACCCGCTTGCCGCCGAGCTGGATGATCTCGCCGGTGGGCAGCACCACCTCCAGGCCGAGCACGTAGCGGCCGGTGACGCCGTACTTGATGGCGCGGCCGCCGCCTGCGTTCTCGGCCACGTTGCCGCCGATGAAGCAGGTCTCGGTGCTCATCGGGTAGCCGGCATAGAACAGCCCGTGCGGCCGCACCGCCTCGCCGATGTCGTTGGTGATCACGCCCGGCTCGACGACCGCGACCAGGTTCGCCAGGTCAATCTCCAGGATGCGGTTCATCCGCCCGGTGGCCAGCACGATCCCGCCCAGGGCCGGCACCGCGCCGCCCGACAGCCCCGACCCCGCCCCGCGCGGGGTCACGGGGACGCGCGCCCGGTTCGCCAGGCGCATGATCGCCGAAATCTCGGCCGCGCGCCCCGGCTTCACCACCGCTTCCGGCAGATGCCAATGCTCCGCGCCGTGAACCTCGTCGTGGGCGTAGTCGGCCATGCGCTCGGCGTCGGCGTAGATCACGTGGGCCGGGCCGACGATGGCGCACAGCTCTTCGGCAATGGCGGGTGTGACGGGGTTGTAGGGTATGGCTGTCTGCATTGTGAGCTTCACCTCATGCGACCCGAATAATCTGAAATCGAGGCTTCAGCCGGTTGGGTGCGTCACGGGGAAAGACCGGCTGAAGCCTCGA
>DAOUAT010000563.1:0-3434 GCA_034433275.1 Anaerolineae bacterium | reverse complement strand
GGTTGTGAACGAGCCGCAGATAGGCCAGCGCGTCCTTGATCTCTTTGCGCTGATAGAAGCGGGTGCCGCCCACCAGCCGATAGGGCATCCCGCGCGCCACGAACGCGTCTTCCAGCGCGCGCGATTGCGCGTTGGTGCGGTACATCACGGCGCAATCGCCGAGCCGGGCCTCGCGCGTCGCGTTCAGCTGTTGGATCGCGCCCGCCACGAACGCAGCTTCGTCGGCCTCGTCGTAGGCCTCGTGATCCACGATCTGCAGGCCGCGGCCGCGGTCGGTGCGCAGCGTCTTGGGCGTTCGATGGCGGTTCTTGGCGATGATCACGTTGGCCGCGTCCAGGATCGTCTGCGTGGAGCGGTAGTTCTGCTCCAACAGGATCACCCGCGCCTCCGGGAAATCCTCCCGAAACCGCGCCACGTTGCGATAATCCGCCCCGCGCCAGCCGTAGACCGACTGATCCTCGTCGCCCACCGCGAAGACGTTGCGACGCTGCGGTTGCGTGCCCAGCAGGCGCACCAGTTCGTACTGCGCGGTGTTGGTGTCCTGGAATTCGTCCACCAGCAGATACTCGTAGCGTTCCTGGTAGCGCCGCAACACCTCCGGCTGCTCCTGGAACAGCCAGGTGGGGCGCGTCAGCAGATCATCGAAATCCAGCGCGGCGTTGGCGGTCAGCAGCTCCTGGTAGCGCGCATAGACCCGCCGCGCCACCTCCTCGAAATAGGTCGCGGCCTGGTACTGCTCCGGTTTGATCAGCTCGTTCTTGGCTTTAGAGATGGCTGCACGCATGGCCTCGGGCCGATACATCTTCTCGTCCAGCTTTAAGTCGCGCAGGGTTTGTTTGATCGCGCTGAGCTGCTCGCCGTCGTCGTAGATCACGTAGTTGGGGTTCAGCCCGGCCGGCTCGGCCTCGACGCGCAGGATGCGGGCGCACAGGCTGTGGAAGGTGCCGATGGTCAGCCCCTTCCAGCCGGTGCTGACCGGCACCGACTCGCCCACCAGACGGTGGACGCGTTCCCGCATCTCGCCCGCGGCCTTGTTGGTGAAGGTGACGGCCATGATCGCGCGGGGGTGTACGCCCTCCGCGCGCAGCAGATAGGCCACGCGGTGCGCCAGCACGCGCGTCTTGCCCGAACCGGGCCCGGCCAGCACCAACACCGGCCCTTTCACCGCCGTCACCGCCTCGCACTGCGCGGGGTTGAGGTCGGCGAGGATGTCGTTTTGCATGATCACTCCACCCGGCGGGTTTCGTATGGCAGTCGTTCCATCGCCACCACGCCCTCCAGTGCATCGTATTCAGGATCCTTGTGTACCAACATCGCCCCGCCGCGAAGAGCAAACGCTGCAATCAAGGCATCGGCGAATGAGATGTGATGATCGGCTTTGAGCCGTCCGGCCGTGAGCAAAACCGGTTCTTCCATGCCCCAGAGCAGCTTTGCGTTCAGCTTGCTGACCAGCGCATACCGGCGGTCAGCCTCGGCTGGGCCGTGGTCCTGCCTGGTGATGTAAAACACCTCCAACAGCACCGGCCAGGGCACGATTGCCTGCCCCTGGGTGATGATTTGCTCCACCCGGTCGGCCCCCGCCTCATTTTCAATTAACGCCAGCAGCGCCGAGGTGTCCAGCACGCAACGCTCAGGGCTCACGTTCGTGATCCTTCCGGCGTTCGGCAAGTAATTTCTCGGTCAACCCTTCTCCACGGCCGCGGCCACGCAGGGCGCGGAGTGGTTCAGCCGGGATGGGCACTACACGGATCGTCTCCCCGTCATCCAGCCAGACAAGTTGCGTGTCCTCGTTGATCCTGTAGCGTTTGCGCAGCAGCGCGGGAATCACTGTTTGCCCGCGCCTTGTCACCGCAGTCTGCATCTTACACCTCCGCCCCACGTAGAGGGCAGGTCTTGCACCTGCCCGTCTATTGTCAGAAGTATAACCGCCATCCCGACAAAACACAAGTCGTTTTGCAAAAACGACGTGCATCAGTCATCACCCTACCCAGCCTGGCAACCCGGCCGCGCAGCAGCGTTCGGCGTGCAGTTCCCGGCAGGCCATGGCCGCATCTTCCGCAACCGGCGCCCCCGCGGCCGCCAGCATCTCCTGCGCCAGCGCCAACGGCAGCCCCATGATGCCGGTGTAACACCCCGTCCACGCGGCCACGGGCGAGAAGAGCGGGTGCTGGATAGCGTACGCGCCGGCCTTGTCCAGCGGATCGCCGGTGGCCACGTAGGCCGCGATCTCGCCGTCGCTGTAAGCCCGCATGGTCACGTCGCTGACCGAGAGCTGTGCGGCCAAGGTCCCGTCTCGCGCCACGCTCACCGCGGTGTAGACCTGGTGCGTGCGGCCGCGCAGGGCGGCCAGCATCGCGACCGCCTCGGCCGGGTCGGCCGGCTTGCCCAGCAGCGCACCGTCCAGCGCCACCACCGTGTCGGCCGCCAGGATGATCGCGCCGGGGTGCCGGCCGGCCACGGCCGCGGCTTTGGCCCGGCACAGCCGGCACGCCAGCGCGGCCGGATCTTCGCCGGGCCGCGGCGTCTCGTCCACATCGGCCGCGTCCACGCTGAAAGCCAGCCCCAACGCGGCCAGCAGTTGCTGCCGGCGGGGGGATTGAGAGGCGAGGATGAGATCAGGCATACCACATCCAATGGAGTCACAGGTCCGGGTTTCATGTCGGGCCTGGCATCAAGCACGTGAAACTGGAACGCGGACGACGCGGAGACCGCGGACAACGCGGATACTTTCTGGTCTTGTCCGCGTCCCGTCTTCAGGTCAAATACCCCGCCTCCCGCAGCCACGCCTCAGTCCGGCGCATGCCTTCGGCAAAATCCACCTGCGGCCGGTAGCCCAGGAAGCGCATCGCCTTCGCCACGCTGAACTGCGACGGGTTGCGGCGGAAGTGCAGGCTCCACGGGCCGACCGCGGGCCGACCCAAGAGGCGGCGGGCCAGGTTGGCCGGGGCGGAGCGCGCCAGGAGCGCAAACCAGCCCGGCACGGCCGGAAGTCGGTCGCTGCCCAGCATCCGCGCGTAGGCCCCGTAAAACTCGCGGTAGGTCACGGCGCGGTCGTCGCACAGGTTGAAGGTCTCGCCGGGCGCGGCCGGGTGGGTGAGCGCCAGCAGCAGCCCGTCCACCACGTTGTCAATGTAGCCCGGCGTCACCAGGCCCGCATCGCGCCCCAGCAGCACCAGCCGGCCAGCTTTGATCGCCTCGACCGGGCCGACCGTCCATGCGCCCCCGCGCGGCCCATAGGTCGACGCGGGGCGGATGATGACATACGGCAGCCCGGATGCCCGCACCAGCGCCTCGGCCGCGATCTTGCTGTTGGGATAGGCCTGGCCGACCGGCGGGGTGGCCGCGGTCTCATCCACCAGCGGCGCCCGGTTCAGCCCGTAGACTGCCACGCTGCTGATGTAGATGAACCGATCGACCCCGGCCGCCCTCGCCGC
>DAOUAT010000562.1:0-9554 GCA_034433275.1 Anaerolineae bacterium | reverse complement strand
CGTGGGTCAGCACCGCGACCGCGACCAGCTCGCCGCCCGCGCGCAGCCCGATGGCCCGCTGCTGCCCGCCGGCGAGCTGCCGCGCAAACGCCTCCGGCGCATCGCGGCCCGCGGGCCGGACGGACAGCCCGGCGCCGGCCCACAGGGCCAGGATTTCGGCGTAATCGGCGACTCCCAGGTCGCACAGTTCGATGTCAGGCAGGGTGATGGCGGCCATGGTCTCCTTCGTCGGCGTAGAGCAAGCGTAGGGCAAACGTCAAAAAGATGTAGCGATAACATGGGCCGCGCGTCCAGCGGTGAGCCCAAAGTCATGTTACACTAACGCACGAGAGATGAAAAAGAGTTCTCTCCTTCTCCTCCTTTTTTGAGCGCCAGGGTAAGGGCAGCCCTGGCGCTCAACGCGTCCGGCTCCCGGCAGTATACGCAGGACAGGACCGGGCCGCAAGTGTACAATTGACAACTTCCCGCGCTCCGTGGTATCCTCTCCCCCACAAATGACACGATAAAAGCGTTGATGGAGAGAGTACGCTGGATCGGTGTGGTTCAGAGAGCGGCCGGCGCTGGGAATGCCGCCCACACCCCTGCGGAAAGACACTCCGGAGCTGCAGGGCCGAGTCTGATCGCCGGTGAGCAAACCAGGTTTCTCGGAGAAACCTGGTTTGTTGCCGACACAGGGGTAGGTCCAGGCCGGCGCCCGCCGTTACCGGGCCGGGTCAGGGTTGACCGTTGAGGCCGCGGTCGTGAGGCTGCGGCGAACCAGGGTGGCACCGCGAGCGCGCTCCTCGTCCCTTTGGACGATGGAGCGCGATTCTTTTTACGGAGGGGTGCCCCATGGAACGTATCTATACCTCTGCAGTCGCGGCCCACGTGGGCGAGAAGGTCCGGCTGGCGGGCTGGCTTCACGCGCTGCGCCGGCTGGGCGGCATTAACTTCCTGGTGCTGCGTGATGTGCGCGGCATGATCCAGGTGGTGGTGGACACCGACGAGGGCCTGGCCGCGCTGGACGGCCTGCTGCCCGAAACGGTGCTGGCGGTCGAAGGCACGGTCGTGGCCGAACCCCAGGCGCCGGGCGGGATCGAGTTGCACGGCCCGGCCTTCGAGATCCTGTCGCCGGTGCGGGACGCGCTGCCGTTCCCGCTCAACAAGCCCGAGGTCAAGGCCGGGCTGCCGGTGTTCCTGGATCACGCGGTGGTGGGGCTACGCCACCCGCAGAAGCGCGCCCTGTTTCGCCTGTCGGCCGGAGTCATGGCTGGGTTCCGGGCCACGCTGAACGGCCTGGGCTTCACCGAAGTGCAAACCCCCAAGCTGGTCGCTTCGGCCACCGAGAGCGGCGCCAATGTGTTCGCGGTGGACTACTTCGGTCAGCGCGCGTTCCTGGCCCAAAGCCCGCAGTTCTACAAGCAGATCATGGTGGGCGTGTTCGAGCGGGTTTACGAGGTGGGGCCGGTGTTCCGGGCCGAGCCGCACGACACGATCCGCCACATCAATGAGTACGTCAGCCTGGACGTGGAGCTGGGCTTCATCCGGGATCACCGCGACGTGATGGCCGTGCTGACGCGCGTCGTGCGCGGCATCCTGGCGCACCTGGAGACGAACTACGCGGCTGAACTCGCAGCCTTAAACGTGGCCTTGCCGACCGCACCGCCCGAGTTCCCGGCCATCTACTTCCCGGACGCGCAGCAGTTGATCCTGGAGTGCTGGGGCGAGGACTGCCGGGGCGAGCCGGACCTGGCCCCGCAGCACGAGCGCTGGCTGGGCGAGTGGGCCAGGGAGCAGGGCAGCGATTTCCTGTTCGTGGTGGGCTATCCCATGGGCAAACGGCCGTTCTACACCCACCCGAACCCGGCCGACCCGCGCTATTCCAACTCGTTCGACTTGCTCTTCCGCGGCACCGAGCTGGTGACGGGCGGCCAGCGTTTGCACCTGTACCAGTCGTACCTGGACGCCGCGGCGGCCAAGGGCTACACCGACCCGCGGCCGTTCGAGACCTATTTCGAGGCGTTCAAGCACGGCATGCCGCCCCACGGCGGCTTCGCCATCGGCCTGGAACGTTTCATCATGCAGTTGCTCGGCCTGGACAACATCCGCCTGGCCACCCTGTTCCCGCGGGACTTGAACCGGCTGGCGCCGTGAGCATACGCATCTCAATCCTCCACCAGGACCCCGACATCATCGTCGTGGATAAGCCCATCGGCGTGCCGACCCATGCGGCTGACCCGGCCGACCCGTATCCGGCTGATGCTTTGCGCATAGTCAAGGTGCAAACCGGGCTGGTTTACCTGGGCATGCACCAGCGGTTGGACGCGGACACGTCGGGCGTGCTGCTGTTCAGCGCCCGGCCGGAGGCGAACCGGGTGTTGGCGGCCGCGTTCGAGGGCCGGCGGGCGCGCAAGGTCTATCTGGCGCTGGTTTGGGGCGCGCCCCCGCAGATTGAGGGGCTCATTGACGCGCCGCTCGCGCGCGACCGCGATGGCCGCTACCGGGTCACCGCCGCGACCGATCCACGCAAAATGACCGCGGTCACGCGTTACCGGGTGCTCGGCTCCGTTCGTAGTGACGGCTTTAGCCGTCCGATCCGCGCCACGGCTAAAGCCGTCACTACAAACCGTGCAGTCACTCTGCTTGAGATCGTCCCCGAGACCGGCCGGCCGCACCAGATTCGCGTCCACCTGGCGCACATCGGCTGCCCGGTGGTGGGTGATCCGCTCTATGGCCCGGCCGACCGCTTCCCGCGGTTGTGCCTCCACGCCTGGCAGCTGGCCCTGCCCCATCCGGCCACCGGCGAGATGGTGACGTTCACTGCGCCGCCGCCGGCGCTGTTTGGGATGGTTTCTTGCATTGCGTCCGGGGAGGACCTCACCCCCGACCCCTCTCCTGCGAGGCGAGGGGAGATCTCGGCTCCCCCTTCCCTCGCAGGGAAGGGGGTCGGGGGGTTAGGTGTCCTCCTCCCCATGCCTCCCGTCCACGTGCGCGCGCTCGCCGCCAGCGATCCCGCCGCATTGCGGGCCCTGCTCCGCCTGGCCGCCGCGCGCCGCCTCCCCCTGGCCGCCGACCCCGCCACCACCATCTACCGCGTGGTCAACGCCGCGGCCGACGGGCTGCCGGGCCTGACCGTGGATCGCTACGGCGATGCGCTGGTGGCCAGCCTGTACGACGATGATGATCGCCTCCCCCCGGGGCCGATCCCGCCCGCGCTGACCGAGGCGCTGGTCGAGGTCCTGGCCCCCCGCGCCGTCTACGTCAAATATCGGCCGCAGCAAGCCAGCCGCATCGCCGAGGACCAACGGCCGCTGTTGGCGCCGCCCCAGCCGGTCTACGGCCCTGACCTGGGCGAACTCGTCGCGCACGAGGATGGCCTGGCCTACCTGATCCGCCCCGGCGAGGGGCTGAGCGTCGGCCTGTTCCCCGACATGCGCGAGGGGCGGGGCCGCGTGCGCGCGTGGGCGGCCGGCCGCACCGTGCTGAACACCTTCGCCTACACCTGCGGCTTTGGCGTGGCCGCGCTGGCCGGCGGCGCGACCCGGGTGCTGAACCTCGACCTCTCCAAGTCTGCGCTGGCCTGGGGTCAGGAGAACTGCCGGGCCAACGGCTGGGCGGCCGACCCGCACGATTTCGTTTTCGGCGACGTTTTCGACTGGCTGGCGCGGCTGGCGAAGCGCGGCGAACGGTTCGACCTGGTGATCCTGGACCCGCCCGGCTTTTCCCGCACCAAGAGCGGCAAGTTCTCGGCCGCGCAGGACTACGGTGACCTGGTTGCCTTGGCGGCGCGTGTCCTCGCGCCCGGCGGCCGGCTGCTGGCCTGCTGCAACGTGGCGGAGATCCCGTGGCGCAGCTTCCGTGAGCGCGTCCTGGCCGGGCTGACCGCGGCCGGCCGGCCCGCGGAGATCAGCGGCATCCACCACGAGCCCGCGCTGGACTTCCCCGCGCCGCCGGGGCAGGAGCCGTATTTGAAGATGGTGTGGCTGCAGTAACCGGCTATGCTGCAGCGCCCTTCACACGCGCCAGCACTGCCACCCTCGTCTTTACCACCTTTTACCTTGAACATGCCGTGGGCTAGGGCTGGAGTCGAGGCTTTAGCCGGTCTGATGCTCAGTGGGAGAAACCGCCTGAAGGTTCGATATAACCCGTTCTTCGCCACCTGCTGCCTGACCCCCTGACCCCTGCCCCCTCGCGGCCGAAGCGCGGCAGTTGGCGTTGTCTTGCGGGGGGAGCACTACACTACGTGAAACCCGTCTATCGTCTCCGCGCGCCGCAATGCTCACACGGCAAGGTGACGCCATAGGTGCAGCGGTTGCAGCGCGGGCAGTGCCACTCGCGCCAGTCGCGACACGTGCCGCAGACGTTGCAGTGCCAGGTGTGGTTTGCATCCACGGCCATCCGCCAGCAGAAGGAGTACCAGGCGGGCGTGCCGCACCGCTCGCAGGTGTACCCCTTGAGAAGCAGCCCAAGTGCCACCGAGCCATGCTCGCACGGCAACTCGCAGAGCGTCGCAAGCTCATCCGCCGACAGCGCCTTGACGGTCTCGATATTGTAGAGGGCGCATTCCAAAAAAACCGCCACATCCACGCCGTTCAGCGGGTTGCGGCAGTCAACGCAGCCGCACGCGGCATCGCGTCCCACGTCTGACCCTCCAACAATCGGCCGGCGCGCTTTTTGCGGACGCCGCCCCACTGTTTGAAGAAGAAGGGTACGCGGGCGATCTGGCATTGGTCTCTGATTCCAACCACCCATTCTTCTTTCAACGGTCGTGCGCCTGGCCCCGACTCGCCGCCGACGATCACCCAGTGGAGACCTTGCAAATCCAGGCTCGGCAGTGGGCCGAGCAACGGTTCCAGTGACAAAAACTTGATGCGAGCGCCGGTCTGCCTTAGATCATCAATTCGGTAGGCGTACTCCTGGGTTTCGACACTGACGCCCATCCAGATGTTGTCCGGCCACTCAATCTGCGGGCTGAGCTCCCGCAGGCGTTCGGACCGCTTGGTGAGCACCTGGAATGTATGCCACGAAGCGCGGCGCATGACGGAGAAGACCTGCTGGATGAACTCAACGGGCACGTCTCGATGAAAGAGATCGCTCATCGAGTTCACGAAGACAACTTGGGGTTTCTTCCAGCTTAACGGCGCTTCCAGGGCGTGTTCGTGCAACGTGAGCTTGAAGCCGTTGGCATAGTTGGGCTGCCCCATAGCCTGCAGCCGCCGCGCCATGCGTTCGGCATAGCAATGCTTACACCCCGGGCTGATCTTGGTGCAACCCGTCAGGGGGTTCCAGGTGGATTGGGTCCATTCGATACTCGTGCCGGTGTTCATAGGCGTCACAAGAAGAGAATAGAAACTATTGATAACAGGATAGCACAAACGTTCAGTATTGTAAAGGGGTTTCGCGAAAGAGAAGCTGCTGTCCATGAACATTTCGACGCGTGACCGCGTGCCAGAACTTTTCGCCCAGCGGGTGTTTGCTGGCGAACAGCAAGCGGTAGAGCGGCGCATTCCTCTCGGCGTTCCGCATCAGCGGCTCGTCCCCAATTTCGTCGTCGCGAAAGACTTCCTGGTAGCCCAATCCTTGAAGCTTGCCCTTGTAGAGATCCATCAACAGGCGATGATCGCAGCCAGCGGGTCGATCAAGGCACTTGCCATAGATTTCGCGCCATTCCGGTCCACCGAAGAATAGGTCCACCTTGGTGGGTGCATCCGAGCGGAAAGCTCTGCTCATATAACGGTTTAAGCCGCCCTGTGGGTAGTGAATGATCAAATCCATGGCGTAGGGTTTCGCCAGCGCGACAACCGTTTCCCAGCAAAGATCTATCCCTGCCGGGTCAAGGAAGGCCAAATTGAGCGACGACCATTTGTCTTGAAGTCGTGCGCGATCAATGGCCAGAATCCGATCAACAATTTCATGCACGGCCTGATTGGCGTCGCCTACAACGAAGTGGACTTTATCGGACTGAAGGGCCGCTGCACTGCGCTGTCGAAGCGCAACGATGTTATCTGCTTCGAGGTCAACAAAGAAGTAGCCGGTGAATGGGTGTGCAGTGGTCAGGGCGAGCAAGGGGGAACCGCGATACACCTGCTTCGTTTTCGGCACGATACATTTGCCTGGACCTGCGAACAGATCAATGTAATGCCGCGCACGCCACGGTTTGCCGTGCATTGAGTTCTCGAAGATGGCGATGTAGCGTTCCAGGTAGTCAAGTTTTTCGGCTACCCATTCGCCGGATTCCCGCATGGGCAGACCGTCGTCCTCAGCTTTGAGATAGGCGTTCATGTACAGATCTCCTTTTCTCATCCAAACAGGGACAGTTGTTGAGCCGCACCTTCGGGAAGATCTACAAATCGACGCGGTGCGATGCCGTTGCTCTGTAAGCCCCCCAACCTGTTGATCCCTTTCTTGATCTCCGGCACACAGTAGCTGGCCATCTCCTCGCCGATCTGGTGACCGGTGAAGCGCAAGACCTGCCAACCAGCTGTCGCCAACGCATTATTGCGCCGGTTGTCCCGCGGCGCGATCTCTTTGCCGATGTGATAGGCATCGCCATCCGTCTCGATGTCCAGTTTCCCGCCGTTACAGAACACAGCGAAGTCAAGCTTGTAGCGCGGCTTCTCTTCGGGGAAATCGTATTGTCGCTCGGCATCAATGTGCAGGCGTTTCAGCTCAACCCATAGCCTGTCTTCCAACGGACTGTCGTCAAATAGATCGTTGATCTGCTCGGCCGCCGTGAACTTGGCCCAGGTGGTTGGGACGAACACCAGGCGCCGCCCGCGCAAGCTGCGTATCGGGTGCTCCAGTCGTTGCAGACTCTCGAGATGTACCTGGAAGTAACGTCGGTCGGTTTTGGGATTGCGGAACTCATCGGGAAAGAGCTCGGCGCGGCTGATGACCGAGATGCTTTTGACGCGGCCGTAGTAGTTGACGGCCCATGCCTCGTCTTTGAAGATCTTGGTCTGGTAAAACGCCAACCACTGTGGCGGCCAACGTTTCGGCGCGGTATCCACGGGGACACGATACCACAGACCCTCTTGTAGGCGCCCAAAATCGCTCTGGTCGCGCATGATGGCGACCAGAACTTCACCGCGTTGGTCAGGGTTGGCATGGGATATCTTGTCACTCACCCGACCGGCTCCAGTCTGCAACGTCTTCGCGGCTTCGTGTTTCGGTCCTTCGCCCGCCTTCGCGCCTCCGTGATCCAAGCACCCCTCACACCGTCTCAACCTGATCCCCCCAACCCCAACTCCCGCAGCGCCACGCGCGTCTCCTCCGCTTTCTGAGCGCTTCGAGAGACCTACTGTATCGGCCACCCGCCGTGCGCCTCGATCAGCGCGTCGATCTCCCCCATGATCCGGATCGTCTCGTTGAGCGCGACGACCACGCGCTGGTAGTGCGCGATATCCGCCTCGGAGAGCACGCGCCCCTTGCGATCCTTCAGCCACTTCTCGCACACCTGGTAGCCGCCGATGTGGAAATCCCAGACCGCCGGGGGCACGCCGCGGAAACCGGCCGTCTGTGCTTTATCCACCCAGACCACGCCATCGGCATACGCGACCTTCTCCACCGTGGCCCCGTCCGGCCCAACCCAGGCCGTGATCGGGCGCTGTACGGGCGACCCTCCGTGGTCGCCCGTTGTGTGGTCGCCCACGTGCCACGATGCGCCGGGATAATCGTCCTCCAGCAGGTGCAGCGCCACCAGGTCGCCGCCGAGCGCAGCCAGGCCGCGGAAGAGGTCGAGGCTGGACGTGAGCGGGACGCGCGGGAAGTCAATCTTCAGGAATTCGGCGTAGCGGGCGCGGTAGGCCGGCGCGTGGAAGATGGCGTAGATGTAGTGGAAGATGTCTTCGGGGGTGGGGCGACTGGAAGTCGCGGCTACCTTTGCGAAGTCGGCCTGCGCCGACTGGGCTCCAGCCTGCGCAGGCAGGCTTCGCGCCGGTTGCTGCGGTTTCCACCCGCCAGTCAGCGCCGCCAAGAATTGCTGATCGAGATTGGGTCTTGCCTCCATCGAAACAGAAGACGCTGTCGTCGCCTCAAACAACGTCTTGCCATACAACTCAGATATAGCATCGCCTTCATAAGCGTAAAGCGGAAGGGTGTACCCGCGCTCGCGCGTCTTGTTGGAAACGTAGCAGTCGTCGGTAATCCGATTGGTGACAAGTACGTGTTGCCAGCTATCACTCAATCTGGCGACACAAGTGGAACCCCAGATTCTTCCCCCCCAACATGTGCCGCATAACCTCGGGCCGGGGCATACAAATCAAGCCGCGCGTGCGGGCGGTGTAGTAGGTGTAGCGCACATCGAACGGACGATACAGGATGGGCGCGAGATGCGTACGCGCTGGGCCGCTTCGCCGCACATCCTCCTGTGCCAGGCTGACTTTCCAATCGCGGGCGTCCGGTCCCAAATCATACTCCGTCCGTGCAGCTTCTTCCGACAGGCTGGCAAAATCCACCACCCGCTGCCACACCTCCTCGGCCGTCCAGCCGATGGTGAGCGCGTCGCGGGCGGTTACGATGCCGACCGAATTGACCGGGAAGATGTCGGTGATCTTCCAGCCGCGCTCGAATTCGGCGCGCAGGTCGGCCTGCTTCGGCACGAACAGGTAAAACGGCTTCTGCACGGCGATGGCGGCCCAGGGCATCTCGGCGGCATGACCTGTCCGCAAGGCGGCATATTTGGCCGCTCGCAGCCCAAGCAGTTCAGCATGACGAGCGGCCGCGGCGCCGGCGCCAACCGGCCTCCTGACCAACCGACAGACCGCCACGCCCTGTTGGATGTCGAAGACGTTTTCGTCCTTCGAGCCGTCGGCTGCGGCTTCGCGTTTCTTAGTGTTGCCGTGCAGGTCGAGGATGTCAACCATCGAAAACGTGCGGCAGAGCTGCTGGCGCATCCCGCGGAAGGTCGGGTTGTCCAGGTAACCGTGGTTGGTGATAAAGGAGAGGATGCCGGCGCCAGCCTGCTCGATGGCGTGCTGCCCCAACCGGATGAACTTGACGTAGTCGTCTTGCAGCCATTTAGGGTTGCGCTCGCCCAGCGGCGCGCCGTCCACCTGGTAGTAGGCGCGCAACAGACCGCCGATCCACTCCCCCTTGTTGGCCGAATGGCCGGAATACGGCGGATTCCCGATCACCACCGTGAACCGCTGCCCGCGCTTGACCGCATTCACCGCCTGCGCTTCGTGGGCCAGCGCGGGGGCCACGAACGCGAACTGATCCTGGAACTCGGCCGGCGGCTCGAGCGCGTTGGTCAGGTAGATGTGGGCGCGGCCGGCGAACTTGAACTGGTAGTCGGGCTGTCCCAGCCGGGCGTTCAGCTCCGAAAGCTTCAGGCCGAGCTTCATGTGCGCGATGGCGTAGGGGGCCATCAGCAACTCATAGCCGAAGAGCCGCGGGAAGAGGTGCTCCGGCACGTACGCGTTCCACGCCGCGGCCCGCTGCGCGGGACTTAACCGCTGCCGCGTCCACTTCGCCATCAGCGCATCGAAGATCACCTCGATGACCTCGACCAGGAAGGTGCCGGTCCCGGTGGCGGGATCGAGCACGACCACGAACGGCGCGTTGGGCGACACCCC